>JBEKEQ010000074.1:0-20474 GCA_050013735.1 Occallatibacter sp. | reverse complement strand
ATGATGGTTCCTCCGTCGAACATGCTCCGGTAAAGTAAAGCCGGCAGTGCTGGCAATAACGGCCCAGAGCGGCATCGGCGCAACTTCGATCGCCGGTTTCCCGGGCGGCACTTACGCGCGACGCCACAACCCGCTTCCAGTTTCAGATCCGCACGTCAGGAGCGATAAGAACAGAAGCTCAGGAGATGAACAATTGGACGATGGTATCGTCGATACCTTGGTATCGGCCCCGCCGCGGGTGAGCGGTTGCCGCACCTCCACAAGCGCTACCGAAGACACGCAAGCGTAAGCGTGTACCAACCGCGGCTGTCTTTCCATGCCTCTTCAGTATCAAAACCCGCATCGTTGAGAAGCCTTTGAATGCCCTGGTCTGTGAATTTATAGCTGTTCTCGGTGTGTATGGTTTCGTGGGGCATCAGTTGAAGATCGAGGTCCGCGTCTTCGATGCTCACATCCAGCTCTTGCGTGGTCTCAAGATGCATCTCGATCCGCGACTCAGTTGAATTCCAAAGGACGCGATGGCGGAAGCAAGCGGTGTCGAAGTTCGCTCCCAGTTCTCTGTTCAGGCGATGCAAGATGTTGAGGTTGAATGCCGCGGTAACTCCGTCTCTGTCGTCATAGGCAGCCAGCAGAGTGGGCTCGTCCTTGACCATGTCTGTACCCAGCAACAGCGTGTCTCCGGGTTGCAGTTGATCGCGCAGATTGCGCAGGATGAGCCGTGATTCATTAGGCGAGAAGTTGCCGATACTTCCGCCGATGTAGAGGGCGAGCGTGGCGCCATCGAAGGGATCGAGTTCGAGCGGGTGAGTTACGTAGTTCCGAACCACGGGCTGCACCCGCACCTCAGGGAACGCGCATGCGACGTTTTGGCAGGCCAGCTCAAGAGCGTCCGCGCAGACATCCACGGGCATGTAAACAATGTCGTCAGAGATGCACAACGCAGCCTCGAGCAGAATACAAGTCTTCGAGGCCGTGCCGGCGCCCAGCTCAACGAGCCGCAACGGCAGCGACCGATCGCAGTGAGCTCGATCGACGATTGCATCTGCGTATCCCGCCAGGATGGCTCTTTCGGTCCGTGTGGGGTAGTATTCGGGAAGAGTCGTGATGAGCTCAAAAAGTCGCGAACCCTCCGCATCGTAGAACATCCAGGGTGAGAGCGAGCGCGGCCGCGCCGCCAGGCCGCGCCGCACTTCGCTGGTCAGCGCCTCGCGTACATCCGCAGTTGCGAGACCCTCGAGGTCAACTGTCTGAAGGTAGGTTGCCATATGCACGAGTCCTTTCAGGATGCCAAACGAATGCCGGCGAACTGCCATCTGGTTGCCGGAGAAAAGAAATTCCGATACGCCGCTCGAATATGACTCGCGGGAGTTACGCACGATGCCCCGCGCAGAATCATCTGGCCAGACATGAACTTGCCGTTGTACTCGCCGAGCGCACCGGGCAGAGGCTTATATCCGGGGTAGCCGGTGTAGGCGCTCGCCGTCCATTCCCAGCAATCGCCGAACAATTGCTGCATACCCGCGCCTCGCGCCCTGGCGGGATGGAGTCTTCCAGATTCCAGCAGGTTTCCCTGGACCGCCGCGTGGCTCGCGACGTGTTCCCATTCCGCCTCGGTTGGAAGGCGACAACCTCTCCAACGTGCATAGGCATCCGCCTCGAAGCAACTGATGTGGCATACGGGCGTGTCAAGGAGTGCTGAAAGCCCGTGCCAACCTGCCAGCGTAAACACGCGCCAACCGGTGTCATCGCCGGCATCGCGCCGCCAGTACAGAGGCGCCTGCCAGCCCATGCGCTTCACGGCGTCCCAGCCGTCAGAGAGCCACAATTCCGGGCGCGTATAGGCCTGGTCTGAAATAAATTCAAGATATTCGCGGCAGGTGACTTCGCGATTTGCAATCTGGAAGGCTTCCAAAAAAACGTTGTGGCGGGGAGTCTCGTTGTCGAAACAAAAATCGAGAGGATCGTCAGCGCGAAGGGGGTAACCAATTTCAACCAATCCACCATCAAAGCTGTGCCAGGCGGGCTTTGAAGCTCGATTGTCGTTATCCTCAAGGAGAGGGCCCGCCAAATATGAGAGGCACAGTGGATTGGAAAAAAATGCATGCTTGATGTCAGTCAATGCGAGCTCCTGGTGCTGCTGCTCGTGATTTAGCCCCAGCACGATGCGGCGCGTTGCTTCCTGCTCGACTTCGCCGGCAAGAAACTGGTCCATCTCCTCGTCAACGTATGCGCGGAATGCGAGAACTTCATCGAGCGAAGGCCGCGAGAAAACCGAGCGCAGGCCTTTCTCCGGAATCTCCTGGCCGAGTGAGTTGTAATAGCTGTTGAAAAGCCACTGAAACTCTTCCCGAAGAGGCTTGTAGTCCTTGCGGAAGGGACGCAACACAAATGTTTCGAAAAACCACGTGGTATGAGCCTGATGCCATTTCATGGGGCTGGCTTCAGGACACGACTGGACCATTTGATCTTCGGCCGAGAAACTTACCGCCAAAGCGCTTGTTGCAGAGCGGACAGCCTTGTATCTGCATCGGATGGTAGTGTCTAACGCATCGCTTCCAACGCCGCCGCCGGCAGTTTGTATAGCCTCCCCTTCACATCGCGCCGCAACAACGCCGGTTTGAGCCACAGTGTCCTCCCGGGCAGTTTTGGTTCGTGCCCGCCGCATCGATTGTTCGATGCTCAATTCATAGAAACAGAGGTGTCAAAACGAGACAATTGGACCATGGTATTGGGGATACGTTGGTATCAGCTCCTGAGGTCTTTATTACCCCTCGAGAGCGGTCGTGTTCTTCACTTCTACACAAAAGGCTCGAGTTTGTCGAGTAGGATCGGCAAAAATTCCGAGACCGTGGGATGAATATGCATAGCGCGCTGAACGACCGTGTACGGCGCCTTTGCATACATAGTGTCTAACAGGGCGTGAACCACTTCATCGCCTCCGACGCCAAGAATGGCAGCACCCAGAATCTGTTTCGTTTCCACGTCGACGCAGACCTTCATGAAGCCTTGTGTCTCGCCTTTTTCGTAGGCCCGGCCCACTTGACTCATCGGATATTTCGCGGCCAGGGCCGTGCGTCCGGATTTCCGTACGTCCGCGTCCGTCATGCCGCATCGGCCCAGCGGCGGGTCAATATAGAGCGCGTAGGCCTGAATTCGGTCGGAAACCCGGCGATGGTCGGCGTTGAATAGATTGTCCGCGACGATCTCGTAGTCGTTATAGGATGTATGCGTAAATGCGCCGCGGCCGTTGCAGTCTCCCAATGCCCAGATGCCCGGCACGTTGGTTTGCAGTTGATCATCGACCACAATGTAGCCGCGGTGATCGGTGACCACCCCGGCGCGGTCCAGTCCCAGGTCGCTGGTGTTGGGGGTGCGTCCCACGGCCAGAAGAACGTGCGTGCCGACTGCTTCCGGCGGGCCGTCTTCGCATGTGAGGCCGACGGCGACACCGCCATCGCGTTTCGTGAGCGAGACGCATTTCGCATTCAGCCGGACCTCAATTCCCTCAGCCTCGAGGATTTCGCGCACAGCCTCAGAAATGTCCTCGTCCTCGCGCCCAATCAAACGCGGGCCCATTTCCACAACCGTGACGTCGCTGCCGAGGCGGCGATAGATTTGCGCGAACTCCAGCCCCACATAACTTCCGCCCACGATGATGAGATGCCCGGGCAGGAAATCGATGTCCATCATGGAGGAGTTATTGAGAAATGGGACGTCGTGAATCCCGGGCATCTCTGGAACCGAAGCGCGCGCGCCCACGTTGATGTAGATCTTCCCGGCTTGCAAAACCTGGTCATTGACCACAACGGTGTTCGACGACTGAAAGCTGGCCTGACCTTGAATCACCGTACAGTTTGCCAATCCTCTGAGCCGTTCTTCCACTGCCTTGCTCGACCCCTCGGACGCTGCATCCTTGCGGGCCTTCACCCGCTTGATATCGACGCGCATATCGCCAATTTCGAAACCATATTCCGCGCCTCGGCGGGCAACGTGGATGGCATAGGCGCTCGCCACGAGCGTCTTTGTCGGCGTGCATCCCGTATTCACGCATGTTCCGCCAAATTTGTGGCGCTCGATAATTGCCACTGTTTTGCCTGCGCCTGCAAACCGCGCCGCCAGCGGAGGGCCCGCCTGACCCGTCCCGATAATGATCGCGTCGAATTGCTTCGCCGTAGTGGTCAACGTGCCCCCTCTACATGGAGCTTGCCGTCTTTCGCTGCCTCTTCGGGCATCTTGCCGTTCTGACGCGCGACAATGTATGCGGCATACCAGTCCCACCACTGGTGCTTCGGAGCGGCCGGCTCGTATTCGCTGTGATGCTTTTCAGCTTCCTGCAAGAGCCCGGCCAGCGTCGTGACATCCAGATTGCCGAGTCCTCGGCCGGGCAGCCGCGTTGTAACTTCCTGAAACAGCCACCCGTTGCCGTCGGGATCGCGAAACGTGGCGAATGAGGCGTAGCTGGCGTGCTCCGGTGCCGGGCCGCTGATGCGGCCACTGCCGTCGCTTTGGAATTGAGCACCCGGCGTTCCGGGGTGAAACACTTCGCTGACCTCGATACCGCGCGCTGCGAGATCCTGCTGAGCCGCTTCGATGTCTGAGACGACCAGGTAAAGACCCTGGGTCGACCCAGGCGCGGCCGAAGTCATCTTCGCGCCAAACTGAACGGAACACCCGGAACCGGGCGGCGTGAACTGGACAACGCGGAAACCGTTGTCGTAGGCAAAGTCGGCGTCGAGGCGCCATCCCAGTTTGGCGTAGAACTGCTTCGAGCGGTCAGCGTCGGCGACCGGGATGACAACGACCTCAAGCTTCGTGTCTTTTTTCGCGAGGCCTGCGTCGTCGTCGCCAGGGACTTTGTCTGTGCTCATGGCTGCCCTCCGTGCAATCGGGCCAGAATCACGATGAAAAATCTATTGGACGAACGTATTGACCGACACCAAAGTATGGCTCGGATACACGGGAAGAGTGCGAGTTTTATTCCGCTGCGCCCCGATACCAACGTATCGCCAATACCATCGTCCAATTGATTCTGCTTAGGGCCTCGGGCGTAATCGGATTGTGCGATGTGATTGCCCTCTAGCCAAACACTCAGAGAAGGGATGGGGAAAAAATGCCAGAAGCTACCTGGAAGCCTCACGAGAAACACGGAGAGCTGACGACGCAGAGCGACTTGCCGGACAGCGTCTATGCGTTTCCAATGCAGCGTAAAGAGCCACTGACTGACGCGGAGCACGTGCGCAACGCAGTGGCGCGGTTCGATCAGGTGACGAATGTCTCCGAGGCCGACCGTGCCCTGGCGTTCGCGAACATTGAGAAAGCTGCAAGCTACTACGGCGTCAACCTCTCTGAAACGTCATGGCGCGATTTGGGCATTCATCCTCAAAAGAACAAAGGAGAGACTGCGGGAAAACACGCTGTGACGCGCGAACGCCGGCCGTAAGGCCACGCATCGGCTCGCCGGAGAGCCGGACTGCATAAGACATGGCAGAAGTTGAGGAAGACGGCAATTAACCAGAAACAAAACGTGAAAAGGAGACAGAACATGGCGGACACAAATGCAGCGATCGCGGTCTACGACCACCACTCGGAAGCGGAAGAAGCGGTAAAGGAACTTCAGAAGTCAGGCTTCGACATGAAGAAGTTGTCGGTTGTGGGAAAGGATTATCACACCGAGGAGCACGTGGTCGGCTATTACAACACGGCAGACCGCATGAAGTATTGGGGCAAGCAAGGCGCTTTCTGGGGCGGATTCTGGGGTTTACTCTTCGGCGCCGCATTTTTCTGGGTGCCTGCAGTTGGCCCTGTGTTGGTTGGCGGCCCACTGGTGGCGTGGATCATCGCCGGCCTGGAGGACGCATTGCTCGTCGGTGGTTTGAGTGCTCTCGGCGCGGGCCTCTACAGCATAGGCATTCCGAAGGACAGCGTCGTAACCTACGAGGCAGCGGTCAAAGCCGGCGAGTACCTCGTGGTTGCTCATGGAACTGCCGCAGAGGCAGACAAGGCCAGAGAGATTTTGAGCAAACTGAAGCCTCTCCATGTGGCGGATCACGTTCTCAATCCTGCGAAGCAAACGGCAAACGCTTGATCGCACGCGTGAGGCGGGATTGGGCGGTTCGTCAAGTCCCGCCTCACGCCACTGTGGGCAGAAGAATTCCTGGTGAAAGCAGGGCGCTAGAACCCGTAGTTCTTTTTTCGCAAGGCATTCTTGTAGGCGTCACGGGCTTTCTTGGCAGTGAGTTCGGCATCGTGAAGTTTAAATCCGGCGTCGTCCCACTTCTCCATCTCAACCATGGAGTGATCGTCTGTGGCGAGCGATTCCTCGGTGCGAATTGCTGCCACCCAGGCATCGACGGCCTGCCTGTAGGAGCGAAGCAACTGGTCAAAGTCCAAATTGTCCATGATTGCGAACGTAAAATTGATTCGGCGTTGCGTCAATCGGGGCGGGCAATTTTTTACAAGAGTTTAACGAACTCGCCAGGGGGCGCCGACCGATACCATCGTCCAATAGATTTTTCACTTTACTTCTGGCCTAATGGCAGACAGCGCGAACGCGGGCATGGGCCTCGCAGCTCACGGCGGGTGGCTGGGAGTGTTTGTTTGTTGAAGATGGAGATCAATTATGGATGCAATTGTTGTGTATGAATACGGCCGACCGGAAGTGCTGAAGTTTGAGGAGTATCCTGACCCAACTGCCGGCCGGGGCGAGGTGCTGGTGCGGGTGGCCGCCGCGAGCGTGAACCCCATCGACTGCAAGCGGCGCGCCGGGCTGACAAAGGATTTTTATCCCATGCACTTCCCGAGCCTCATCGGAATCGATATGTCGGGGACTGTGGAGAAGGTTGGACCGGGAGTTGAAGCTTTTACTGCCGGCGACCGGGTCTTCGCAATGGCAGACAACACCTACGCGCAATTTTGCGTGGTGAAGGCGGAGGTGCTGGCCGATATTCCCGAGGGGCTTGATTTGATTCCCGCGGCGGCGCTGCCGTTGGTGACGGTGACCGGCAACCAGCTTCTCTCTGCAACGGGAGTCAAGGCGGGCCAAACGGTTATGGTTGTGGGCGCGGTGGGAAATGTGGGGCGCTCGGCGGTGTTCACCGCGAAGGATCGCGGAGCGACTGTGATTGCGGGCGTTTTGAAGAGGCAGTTCGATGAGGCGAAGACGATTGGCGCCGATCAGTGGGTCGCAACCGACGATGACGCCGCCATTGCCAGCCTTCCGCCGCTCGATGCGGTGGCGGATACGGTCGGAGGTAAAACAGCGGAGAAGCTGATTGCCAAGGTCAAGCCGGGAGGGGTGTTTGCATCGGTTGCCGGAACGCCGCAAAACGCCACACAGTATCCAACCGTAAAGGCGGTGTTTGTCTTTTCGCATTTTGACAGGGACACGCTTCAATTCATGGCCGAGGCGGTTCGAGACGGCAAGTTGGTCATCCCGATTGCCGAGGAACTGCCGCTCAGCGAAGCGGCGTGGGCGCAAGCGGAAGTAGAAAAGGGGAGTACCGGGAAGATCTTGCTTCTGCCTTGAAATGCTTTGGGATTGCATTGAGGACGCAGGATCAGCCGCGCCGGTAGCGTAAATAAAGATACGCGGCTTGTTCCTTGAGGCTGACCATTTGAAACCAGGGCGCTGAATCGGGCATAAACTGCACGCCCTGGACCAGCGCCGGCCGAGCTGCGTCGCGCCCGCGGCCCGCTATCTGCGGCGACAGCGTAAGAAAGAGCTCGTCTATGGCATCCGCCGCTAGAAATTGTCCGAACAGTGTTGGCCCGCCCTCGTGGAGCAGCGTCTTTACCGCATACTGCGACTGCAACAACTCAAGCATTGCCTGCGGAGCGATGGCGCCGGTGTTCGAATCCAAAGCATGTAGGTCAAGGGAGTCCAAGGTCGCGGCGCCTCGCCGGGTGAGCTCATCTTTGCCGGCCGAGGTGGTGATCACTACGGTGCGCATGGCCGGGGTTCTGAAAACAGCTCTCTCCAGCTCAAGCTGGCCGCTAGCGCTGACGATCGCGAGCAGGGGATATTCCGGTTTATGCAGCGCATTGACCCGGTACTCCGCATAGAGACGCTTCGCATCGGGGTAGACGTATTCGGGAGTCCAAAGGCTTTTCGCGCTTAGATCGCGCAGCGTTCCAGCGCCCACCAGGACGGCATCCGCAGAAGCCCGCAACAGCCCCATGATGAACCGGTCAGGAGGATTGGCACCGCTGATCGCTGAGCCGCCAGAATTGTTCTTGATCTCGTAGCTGACGACCCCGTCAAGAGTGGAGACAAAATTTGCAATGACAAACGGCCGGGCTGCGCCTGGCGCATGAAGGCGCAGATCTCCGTCATACAGCTCTCTCAATTCCTGTGGGAGAGCAGTTTCGGGGTACTGCTTGTCACAATCGATGAGAGTCCGCACGAGCCGCATTCGGTGTCCTTCTGGGAGGCGCTGGAGGGGAGAAGCAAGACGGCCGAGCGTTAGCCGTAGATGCTGTCCCCCCCCTCGATCATATAGCCGTCAGGATCGCGAATGCAGCGGCCTAATTCGCGTACCTGGGCATCGGCTCCGCGATGACCCCACTCACTTCTTTTTCGCTTGAAGTGCGGGCAGCAGAAGTTTCAGAAGCGCCTGGTCAGAGAACGGGTTCTGGCCTGAGATTAACTCGCGATCTTGCAGCGCGTAGGTCCCCCACGGAGCGACCGTACTGACGTCGCCGCCGGCGGTGCGCAAGGCCACGTCCGGGTAAAAGAGAACCTTGCCCTTGATTTCAAGCGGCTCGCGCTGCTGCTCTTCCGCCGTCGAAAAGATGGTCATTTTATATCCGGCATAGATCCATCCTTTCGCCTTGGCCTGTGCTCCAGCGGTATCGCCCGCCGCGAGTGCGGCGACAAACGCCTTCGATTCGGGAAGCGCGGAGAGCAGTGAAATGGGGCCATGGCAGAGCACCGCGGTGGGCTTGGATGTTTCATGGAAATGCCTCATCACGATGCCCGCGTTGGGATCGTCGAGAAGATCGATCATGGGGCCATGGCCGCCGGGAACGAAAACAGCGTCGTATTGATCGAGGCCCGATGCAACGACATCCGCGATGCGAGTCGGATTTCTGAGGCCGGTCAGGTTATCGCGGAAATTGAAATAGTCATGGAGCCTGGCCTCGTCTCCGCCGAAGAAATCGGGGACAGCGGAGTGCAGATCCAGTTGCGGCGTGTTGCCATTGGGGTTGGAGAAGGTGATCTCGTAGCCTTCTTCCATCAGGGCGCGAACCGGAACCGTCAACTCGTTCAGGTAATAGCCGGCGCCGCGATAGCACCCGCCATTTTTCAACGGTAAGCCGTTTCCGCTCGAAACCAGCACTAAGACTTTTCCTTTTGATGCCATTTTGTTCTCCTTTTTGAAATCGTTTCTTTTTCCGTCGGCTATACTCCTGGGAATCCAAACATCAACCAGGACTGATTCGCTACCCAATCCGGGTAGAGCGCCGTCATCTGATTGAACAGGTCGAGGTCGGAGGTTGCGGACTTCTGCAGGCGATCGAAGTCCTCAAGGTAACGCCTGGTTTCCTGAATCGCCGAGGGAGAGTCGGGCGCGCCGGGCTTCTTGTGGCCGGCAACAACAATCGTCGGGCTCAACGCTGCTAAACGATCCAGGTCCGCGATCCAATTCCTTCGGCTCTCGGGGGTGGTGTCGCCAACGTACATGTGGCATTGGTTGTACACAACGTCGCCGGCGACGATGAGGCCGATGGATGGAACGTAGAGAGATGTTGAATCGGGACTGTCGGTGCGGCCCTGCTTGATGATGCGTACTTCGTGGCCTTCGAGAGTGAACGTTTCGTGCTGATAAGGCTCAGGCGCAACCAGCCTGGCCGCGATTTGCCCTGGAAACATGCGGCGGGCAAGCCGCTCTACCACGGGAGTGAAAGACATCTGCATGGCGTTCAGCGCTTCCGGCGTCGCGATGGCACGGGCGCTGGGGAAAACGTCGAGCAGGATGCCCAGGCCGTAGAAGTGGTCGAAGTGGGCGTGCGTTATATAGATGGTCTCAAGGTTGCGATTGTGCAGAACAACCCAACTTGCGAGAGCCTCGGCCTCGGCAACCGTGGTCATTGCGTCCACGAGCACCGCGTCGTTCTCGCCAAAAATTAACGTCGACGTCATCGGGTCAAAGCCGAGCGCTTCGCCAAAGGGCTTTGGCCGCTCGCCGACCATCGCCTTTCCGGGGGCGGTGAAAACGTTGACGCTCAGCTTGCTCGACGCGGCGGGCGCGGTCTCTTGCTGTGCAGTTGCGCCGTCCATTTTGTACTCCTTTCTGTGCTGGGGCCAGTGACTCTTCAAAGCAGAATTGACAAGGCCAACGCTGAATCCATTCCAGCGACGCACCGATCCACCCCGAAGTGCCGGCTTTACCTTGGGGACAGGAACATTCCTTCGTTCAGCCCATCCGGGGCGGGCGTTAACCGTAGGTGAGATCGGTGCTCTGCCCGACTTCGATGATGTAGCCGTCAGGATCGCGAATGTAGCAGCGGATTTCGCCGTACTTGGGTATCGGCGCGGTGATGAACTCGGCTCCTCGACTTTTCCATAATTCGTAGCAGGCTTGAATATCCGCAACGCGGAAGTTCATGAAGCTGCTGATGTGATTCGGGTCGGGGACGCTTAGTATGACCGTCGGCTTGTCCGGGGTGGGCCCGCCGCCGACGTTGAGAATCATCCAGATATTCGCAAGCTGAAGGTAAGCCGGCGCGTTGCCGTCACCCAGGCTCAGAATGCGAGCGCCGAAGACCTTTTCGTAGTAGTGAGCCGATCGCTTGATGTCGGTGACGGTGAGAAAATGCGCAATGCTGATCCCCTCCTTCGGGGGCATCTCATAGCTCTTCTGTTCCACTTGTACGGCGCTCATTGATGACTCCAATCTCGATACCGTGTCCGCCGGAGTTGATGCGCAGCGGTTGCAGCGCTCACGTTCGCTCGATCGGCGGCAACCTCATGACACCAGAAACAGAACAACGGGTCTATTGGACGAACGTATTGGCCGATACCAAAGTGCTGACTGGACGCATCGCCAAAAAGTGGCGCGTATCCCATTCCGCGTGCCCCAAAGCAGGAGCGGCGCCAATACCATCGTCCAATTGCAGAGCGGGGCCGCTGGTTGAGAGAATCTTGAGAGGAGCGTGCGAAATGAAGAGAAGTCTGCGCGGAGTCAACCCTGCTTCGAAGCCGAGCGGCAATGGGTGCGTGGAATGCCTGGCGTCGCCGGATGGTTGGTGGTTTCATCTGCGGCGGTGCGCCGAGTGCGGGCACATCGGTTGCTGCGACAGTTCTCCCAGCCAGCATGCATCCAGGCATGCCGCGGAGACGGGGCATCCGATCATTGCCAGCTTCGAGCCGGGCGAGGATTGGTTCTACGATTACGAGACGCAGGAAACGTTTGAAGGTGCGGGATTGCTTCCGCCGCATTCGCATCCTAAAAATCAGCCTGTGCCCGGACCGGCGGGAAAAGTGCCCGCCAACTGGGAATCTCTGCTGAACTAGGATCCTCAAGGCAAGGAGGGCATTCGCCGTGAAAGCAGCCAGAATTCATAGCTTCGGGCCGCCCGACGTGGTAGTGATTGAGGATGTGCCCGTGCCTTCGCCGGGCCCCAGCGAAGTTCTGGTGCGCGTGATGGCCGCGGGCGTCGCTCCCTGGGACGCGATCATCCGTGAGGGGGAGAGCAAGGTGAGCCCGCAACCTCCGCTCACGCTGGGCTCGGACTTCTCCGGTGTGGTCGACAAGATTGGCCCCGGCATAACAGGCTTTGCGCCGGCCGACGAAGTCTATGGAGTCACCAACCCGCAGTTCTGCGGCGCGCAGGCCGAGTTCGCCGTGGCCATGGCAAATATGGCCGCGCGCAAACCGCAATCGCTGAATTACGAAGAAGCAGCGTCGGCTCCCGTGATTGCGGTGACCGCCTCGCAAATGCTCTTCCAGTATGCACAGGCGACGCGCGGACAAACGGTATTGGTCGTGGGAGCCGCAGGGAACGTTGGGGCATACGCCGTCCAGATGGCCATAGATGCCGGGATCCACGTTGTTGCCGTCGCCCACCTCAACGACGAAGGCCTGCTGCGTTCATTGGGCGTAAAATCCATCGTCGACTCAAGTAAACCCGCATTCGAGCAGAGCCTTCCGCAGGTGGACGCCATCCTCAACACGGCCGGGGGTAACACGTTTCAGCGCTGCGTTGCCGCGTTGAGACCCGGAGGCAAACTCGTCACCTCGGTCGCCACACAGCCGATGCCGGAAGGGGCCATTTTCTTTTACGCTGAGGTGACTACTGCGCGTTTGCAGACGCTCACAGCATTGTTTGACGCGGGCAGAATCACAGCGCGGGTAGGCTCGGTGCTGCCGCTTTCTGAGGCGCGTCAGGCGCAAAACATGCTTGCGGGCGCAACCCACAAGCCCGGCAAGATTGTTTTGCAGATTGGGCAATTGCAGCAGTAGTCTGTCGCGTTCGTCAAGATGCAGGATGATCGACGCTAAATTTCCGCCAGCGCGCGATGTACAAGATGAATGGAAATGGCGCCTTCGCCAACCGCTGACGCAACACGCTTCACATTTCCTGCGCGGATGTCGCCAACTGCGTAAACCGCGGGCAAGCTCGTCTCAAGCATCTGCGGCGAGCGCTCAAGCGGCCAGCCTTGCGGCGCGTCTGCCAAAACCGGATCCAGGTCCCGCCCCGTAAGAATGAAGCCATGCTTATCAAGGGCCACGCAGCCACGCAACCAGTCACTGCGAGGAGACGCGCCCGCCATCACGAAAACGTGCCGGATATCGCGCGTCGTTGTCTCCCCTGTCGACCGGTCAAGCCAGGTGACGCGTTCCAGGTGCGATTCGCCCTCTAACGACACAAGTTCAGTTTGCAGATGCAGCTCGATTACCGGATGCGTTGTAATTCTCTGCGTGAGATAACGCGACATGGTCTCGGAAAGCGTTTTTCCGCGAACCAGCATGTAGACCTTCCGGGCAGTCTCTGCCAGGAAAATGGCAGCCTGGCCGGCCGAGTTTCCTCCGCCGATGACCACGACCTCTTCACCTCCGCAGAGTTGCGATTCCATAAATGTGGCCGCGTAATAAACTCCATTTCCTTCGAACTTCTTCAGGTCGGCAACCTCGGGCGTATTGTATTGCGCTCCCGAGGCGATGACGATGCTGCGAGCCTGCAAGACAGCGCCATTCTCCAGCGAGAGGCGGTATGGCCGCTGATCGCATTGGAGCTTGACCACTCGCTGCCCCACCATCATGTGCGCGCCGAATTTTTCCGCCTGAACAACACCGCGGCGCGTGAGCTCAAGCCCGGAGACGCCGGTGGGAAAGCCAAGGTAGTTCTCAATCTTCGAGCTCGAGCCGGCCTGCCCACCGGGAAAGTCGGCTTCGATCACCACAGTGTCCAGGCCCTCAGAGGCGGCGTAAACTGCGGCCGCCAAACCGGCGGGACCACCGCCCACGATGACAACATCGAGAATGTGCGATTCATCCACTTTGCCCGAGAGTCCCAGGCATTGAGCCAACTGTCGCGTGGTGGGATTGCGCTGCACGGCCTTTCCACTGCAAATCGCAATGGGTATTTCGTCGATCTTCACGTTAAAGCGATCGAGCAGTTCCTGGGCAGCTGTGTCCGTGTCAAGATCGACATATGCGTGAGGCTGCCCATTGCGGGTGAGAAACTCGCGCAACCGAAGCGTGTTTGCCGAATGGCGCGACCCCAGAATGATGACATTGCCCAGGTCGCCCGCAATAAGCGCCAAGCGCCGATAAATAAAGGCGCGCATGAAGATATCGCTGAGCTCGGCATCTTTCGCGATGAGCGATCGCAAGGCGCTCGCGGTTACCTCGATGAACTCTCCCGGCTCGCCGACCCGTCCGCGCGCCATGGAGCCGGCTCCGGAGATCAAGACCATGTCCCCCGAAAAATTTCCCGGACCATGGGTCGCGAATACGTGCTCGCCGGAGAGCCTGGTTATGACAATATTCAGATTTCCAGAAAGGATGACGAAGCAGGGTATTCCCAAATCTCCCGCTTCAAACAGGATCTCTCCGGACTGAACTGTTCTCGCCGTGCCGTACGGCCGGATGCGATCGATCTGGTTGGGAGTCAAGACAGGGAATGCCTCAGCTTGCCGGTCGGGTGAGTTTATCGATGGCGCAATAGACTCGGTCACTTCCGTGTTCCTTTCCGCCGATGGCAAATTCTGTTTCCAATAGCATCTATATCATTTCAGCTGCGCCGGGAGCTTGTTAATTACCAACGACCCCGCCTCGCTCACCACTTCGTCCTGCGAGTCCGTGCCTCCCGAACAGCCGATTGCGCCGATGATAGCACCGTGTTCGATGAGTGGAATACCGCCTCGGGATGCGATGATTCCATCGAACGCGAGCAAATAATTAAGGTGCAAAAGCTGAACACCATCTTCGAAGACCTTTGTCGGGCGACGGAATGTGACAGCCGCTCGCGCCTTGTGTTGCGCAATCTGAATGGAGGCGAGCATCGCGCCGTCCATTCGTTGGAAGGCGACCAGGTTGCCGCCGGAATCGGCTACCGCTACGTTCATTTTCCAATTGCGCTTTTTCGCCTCAGCTACAGCGGCTTGAATCACCGCCTGAGCTCGCTCTAGTGATATAGGCGGCCCATACGGCACATCGAATGGTATTTCATCCGGGACGACATCGAGAGGATTTGACGCGAGCGCTGGTTCGACGGCTTTTTCTGCCAGGTTGCTTGACATAATACTTCTCCGGGGAACTAGAAAGTTTAGGCAGCCTTTTTCTGGCATGCGCGGATGTGAGCTTTCACCAGCTCCGAACAGTTCTCTCTGGCGAGTTGCCGGGTCGTCATCACTCGTAATACGCCGGCAACTTCTTTTGCGCGTCGCTTTGGGCCTGATCGTGGTTAATCCAGAGCTGCGCACGTTCCCTGGCCATGATGGCCGCTATCTTGTTCATGGACTCGAGCGACGCCTGCTTGCTCCAATTATTGCCGGGCACGTAGCGATGATCGAAGCTTGTTTGGAAGTGCACAACATCGCCGCTGAGAATCACCGGCCCCGTCTTAGGCAGCCTGACGAGCAGAGATTGGTGGCCGGGCGTGTGTCCGGGCGTGGAGAGCAGCACGAGGCTTCCGTCGCCAAAAACATCGTAGTCGCCGTCGATGAGTTTTACCGGATGCTTCCTGTTGAAGGCGACGGTGTCTTGCCGGCTCCCGGCCCATTCGTATTCGACCCTTTGCACCAGCATGGGCGTGTTGGGAAACATTTCGATGTTTCCGGCGTGGTCCGGGTGGCTATGCGACACGGCCATCAGCTTGACGTCCGAGGCCTTGACGTGTATCTCATCAAGCTGAGACGCGAGCGTTACCGACTTGCGCCAGATGGGGCCGGTGCCAGGTCCCCACTCGTGAAACACCTCTTCATGATTGGGCAATTTCGCTACGGCGTCATCGATGCCCGTGTCCCACAGGAACCACCCCTGGGTGTGGTGGATGAGATAGCAGTGTCCGGGAAAGCCAACGGCGACTCCGGCGTTGACCCCCGGTGTCCAGCGCGATTCGTCGGCGCCACTGCCGTCGCCGCAGTCGATGACATATAGGCGATCTACTCCCGGCCTGGCTTCATTATCGATGGCGGAAACTCGCATGCCAGGGACTGCCGTAGCCAGCGTCAAAACCACAAAGAAGAAGCTGCTGTTCACGTATGCTTTCATCCGATCCTCAATTCAACGCCTGAAGTGACTATTCCTTGATGAACTGCACATCGAGGGTGATCGCCACTTCATCTCCAACCAGCACCCCGCCGAACTCCAGGGGCGCATTCCACACCAGCCCAAAATCTTTGCGATTGACCTTCGCGGAGGCGGACAGTCCCATGCGCTGATTCCCCCAAGGGTCCTTTGAGGGTCCGCTCAAATCGTTCACGCTCAAGGTTACGGATTTGGTTACACCGCGGATTGTCAGGTCGCCGGTAACTTCGTAGTCGCTGCCGCCGACGGACTGGATGTTCGTTGACTTGAAGGTGAGCGTGGGGAATTTTGCGACTTCAAAGAAGTCAGCCTCTTTCAGGTGGGCATCGAGCTTTTCGTCGACGGTCCTCGCGCTTGCAGCGGGGATGGAGACCTCGACGGTGGAACGGGTGTAGTCGCTCTCGTCCAGCTTCAGCACTCCGGAGAGCCCTGAAAACTTGCCCTTCACAAACGAGATCATCATGTGTCTCACCTTGAACTCGGCAGCGGAGTGCGCAGGGTCGATGTTCCACGTACTGATGGTGGCGGTTGAGCCTGCGGCGGCAGCAGTAACGGTAGTTGAGCTCATTTCACAAATCTCCTTTTGAAACTCTAGTTGGCGCAATGAACTGAAGCAGGCGTTCACCGATATTTGCGATTAAGCCAGACTTGAATTGGTGAGTCCATTGGACGTTGGTATTGGCGAATACTTTGGTATCAATGAAGGGCTCAGGGTGCGTAATGAGTGAAGACAAAGTCGCCGGCCTGGAATGGCTGGTGGCAAGGGAAGCAGGTTTTCAGCTTTGCCTCGCTTGCGGGTTTGCCGTCTTTATCAAATTGAGCGAACCCCCAGCCCGCCGTTGCAGCAAACTTCTTTGAGTCCTTGACCATGAACTGCAAATACCAGTCAGGGGCGGGCCCGGCCACATGAGATTGGACCTGGCCAAAGACTTTGTTGTTTTCCTCTGACGGCACGTCTTTCCAGGCAATGCGCGCGATGACTGTGCCGTCTGGAAAGGGAAGTTTGCCTTCGCGATACGCTTTGATCGCCACGTGGTTGCCGAGGATAGCTCGAATATCGTTGAGGCTGCCCTCTTCGTGAGCGACGGAGATCAGTCTCCAGTCGCGGTACCCAGGAAAGATCTTTATCCCGTAGACCGGGGCAGCTTTTCCATCGTCGCCTGCAGATGCAGCAGAGCCGGAGACCACAATGCCGGCCACCGCAAGCAGCGCAAGCAGCGAGAAAACCATTCGCTTCATATTGGCTGCTCCCATCGCAGATTGCTTATTGGCTCTGTTGAACGCGCCTTCATTTGCCATTTTCATTTGGCTTTCGCGGCCGCTTGCTCAATCAACTGCGCCACTTCTCGCGGATGAGACAGCATGGCCAGATGGTTAGCCGGCACCCTGATTGAGGTTGCCTTAATTGCCGCTGCCTCGTCTTTCTCCAGTTCCGGCGGAATGGCCCGGTCGTTGCCCGCGATCAAGGCCCACGAAGGCTTGCTCTTCCACGCAGCGGTGGTTACTGTCGCCGCAAAAACAGACGCCGCCGTTTGACCCTGTGTTGCAGCGAGTATGTTCTGCTCCTTCTGGGTGAGATCCTGCGCCATGTCTTCGCCGATTCCTTTTCGAGTGGCGGTGAGAAAGCCTTGAGAGTCGAGCTGAAGCTCGCTGCCCAGCGGAGCAGGCGGGTACGGCTTGGTGACGGAATTGATCGATTCACCCTCTCCGAACGCGAACGCCGCAACGTAGACCAGGCCGACGACCTTGGGGTCATTGCCCGCTTCGGTAATCACCACGCCGGCGTAAGAGTGGCCGACCAGAATCACGGGTCCGTTTTGCAACGCAATGATGCGCTTGGTCGCTGCTACATCGTCAGCCAGCGAGGTCAAAGGATTCTGCACGGCGACGACGTGAAATCCCTTCGCTTGCAGCAGCGCAATCACCTTTGACCAGCACGATCCGTCCGCCCAGGCGCCGTGAACGAGGACAATATTTTTGACTCCTTGCGGGGGTTTCGGCTGAGCGAGTCCAGTTATGTTCGTTCCGCACCACAGCATAAGCACCGTGGTTGCAACCAAAGCGGCCCGGTATATTTGCGAAAGCTTCATTTCCGTCTCCTCGCTGAACTACTGCCGCGATTAAGCCGGAACAATCATGCTGGCGCAATTGGACGATGGTATCCCCCGACACTTTCGTATGCCTGGAGTGTGGGGCTTTCTTCAGCCACGCAGCGCTCGGTAATTTAGACCGGGAAACCTTTTTGCCGCGGACTTGATACGAAGGTATCGGCGATACCATCGTCCAATTGCTTTAAGTCCTCGCGTCTGGCCGAATGGCACTTGTTCGCGGTACACGTCCGTTTCGGTAAACAGATTTTTTTGTGAAGGAGAGCGCACCATGTCTGGACTTGAAAACAAACCCGTTGCGCAGGAGAAACCAATGCCGGAAGCACGCGCCGCCGTGAGACGTCTCGCGGCCCTCACAATTTTTGTGGTGGCCGTGACATTGCTGGCTGTTCTTCTGTTTGCGGCTGTTTCACCGCAGGATAAGTACTCGCTGATTTCGCCGGGCGGAATTGCGTTCGCCGACTTCAGGGGCTACGAGGACTGGGCTACGGTCTCTTCCGCCCGGCAGGACGAGATCCTCAAGGTGATTGTCGCCAATCCGAAAATGATTACGGCGTACAAGGCCGGCGTTCCCCTCAACGGGCAGGCCTTCCCGGAAGGTTCCATGATTGTGAAACTGCAGTGGAAGCAGAAGAAAAGCACGGAGGCGCAATTTGCCGTGGATGTGCCGGACTACTTCACCCAGGCTTTTGTCATGGAAAAGGACAGCAAGCGATTTCCGAAAACCGGCGGCTGGGGGTACGGGGTGTTCAATTACGATGCCGTGTCAGGCAAATTCTCGCCCGATGCGAAAAGCTTTTCAGATTGCGGCAACGCTTGCCACACCGCCGTGAAGGCTAAGGACTACATCTTCCACCCGTATGAGGTGCGTTGAGCCGCACCTGCTCGACTTTTCGCCTTGAAGGTTGGTGAGGGCTTGCCGGTACTGTGGGGGCTAGACGCGGGCCGGCAGTTTTCGAAATACTGTTCGCGAGGCATTCAACAGGGGACTCTAGCGTGGCTATCATCCGAAATTGCCCATCCTGCGCAAAGCCAAATCGAATTCCGGCGAAGCACCTGGCTCACATAGGAAAATGCGGCGCATGCAAGGCAACTCTGCCTGCAATGGCGGAGCCAATAGCGGTGAATCCCGAGGAATTTGACGAGGTTGTTCGCGACAGCAGAGTTCCTGTGCTGGTTGATTTCTGGGCGGCCTGGTGCGGCCCCTGCCGCGCAGCGGCGCCGCACGTTGCACAGGTAGCGCGAGACCTTGCCGGCCGCGCCGTGGTGCTGAAGGTGGACACGGAGCGATTTCCGGAACTCGCTTCACGGTACAACGTGCAGGGAATTCCGAACTTTGCCGTATTCACCGGCGGCAGCCTTCAGTTTCAGCAAGCGGGCCTGGTGGACGCGAACACGATGAAGGGCTGGCTGGCGCGGGCAGCGTAACGCCAATACGGCCCGTTCGTCTCTACTTTGCCAACTGCTTGCGAATGGATTCCAGCTCGGCGCGATGCTTGGCTGTCGTCTTGGGATACGCCATCTTCAACGCCTTGAGCGCATCAAGAACGATGGCTGAAACAATCAGGCGGGCATTTTCCTTGTCGTCTGCCGGGACCGCATACCAGGGCGCGTGGCGGGTGCTCGTTGCCTCAAGGCACTCTTCGTAGGCCTTCATGTAATCTGCCCAATACTTCCTCTCGTGAATGTCGGCGAGGCTGATTTTCCAGTTTTTCTCCGGTTCATCAATGCGTTCGAGGAGGCGCCTTCGCTGCTCGTCACGAGACAGGTGGAGGAATATCTTAACGGTTCGTGTTGCGTTCCGATAAAGATGGCCCTCCAAATCATTGATCGAGCGATACCGCTGTTTCCAGATGTTCTTCTCGTCGCGAGGTTCTTTGGATAGGCCCTCGCTGCGGAGGATCTCAGGATGCACTCGAACGATCAGCACTTCCTCATAATAAGAACGATTGAAAATCCCAATCCTGCCGCGTTCGGGGAGACGGCACGTGCTGCGCCAAAGAAAATCATGTTGAAGCTCCTCGGTGCTGGGTTGCTTGAAGCCGTAAACCTCGCAGCCCTCCGGGTTGACGCCGGACATGACATGCCTGATGGCGCCATCCTTGCCGGCGCCATCCATCCCCTGAAAGATCGCCAACAGCGCGAATTGGTTGGATGCGTAGTGCAGCTGCTGCAGCGAGCTCAACTTTTCCATGTGCTCGAGGAGCAGCTCTTTGTATTGCTTCTTCGACTTGTAATAGGGATCGACAATCGTCGGCAACTTGCCGAGGTCGACCTTTTTCCCGGGCGGTATTTGGAAGTCATTTGGATCGATTTTCATCTCCCTCGCTCTCGAGTGAATTGCACCTGGATTTTCAGCATAGAACGTTTTGGGTCGATTGGGCGCAGGCACTGAGGTGAACCTCACTGTTCCCCGCGCCACATGCTACATGATGCATCGGGATCGCCGTCGATTCTGCTCGAGCGCTGCCTCTTTTATCTGAACCGATACCAAAGTATTGTGTCTACAGCTTCCAACGCGTTTTATGATCGGATAACTTGTTGAAAATCAGCGAGTGAAAAATGGCTGGGACAGTCAACGACTAAAAGCTGGCCCAACACGTACGGTACG
>JBEKEQ010000073.1:0-20739 GCA_050013735.1 Occallatibacter sp. | reverse complement strand
GGCCGGGCACGATAGTAGACGCCCTTGCTAAGGCGTTCGATTGCCCCTTCCCGTGTGAGACGTGACAGCGATTGCGCGACCGCCGAAAATGGAAGGTCATCGAAATCTTCAAGCCTCCACAAACGTTCTCCCGCGCGCTTGATCCGGCGGCGGACAAGACCCATGATCTGGGTTGACCCAGTTGGCTGTCTTCTCTGTGTTCTCACCGCGCCAGTATCTTTCATCCGTACTTCCATATCAAGTTTTTCTGCAACAAAACTTGACATTTTTGTGTCAGTTTTCGCTTTGCGGTTGGGCGGCAAGAGGCTGAAAATACGAGGGAATCGTAATAAGAGCCCTGTGGAAGTCGGTTGTATCACTCTGCGCCGCCCTGATTGCGACAGCCGCGATTGCGTTCAGACGTTGCGGATATCTGCGGAGCAGAAAAGCTGTTCGTTGCGGTTGCTGGGATTCTTTCCGATGCATTCTGATTCTCAGCCGTTCGTTAAGGTTGCGATTTGGGGCGAGACTTTCACGGCGATAACACGGGTTCAAATCCCGTCGGGGACGCCAAAGAATCAATAGCTTAGCCGGATTAAGTCAAAATGCGCTTCAAAAGCGTAGTCAGACTGCTGGCTATCCGACCTCGCATCCTTGTCGCCGGCACCAAAATCCAGCTCAGGGATTTGAGCAGAAATGCCGGCTTTGCGGCTTCGATTCCAGAGCTGGAGCTTTGCTCACTTCGCGTCTCGGCCGGCGCCGGCTTCCCTGGGGCCAAGAAGAAACTGCACGCCCAGGTATGCGACCCAACTGGGCTCGCTGTTGAGGCGGGTTACGCCCTGGAGGGCGCGGCCGCCCATGAAGAGCAGGCGCACATGGCCGGCGCGGTCGAGGGTTTGGCGGCCGCCCATGTCGAGCGTCAGCTCACGCTGTTTGGGCGCGTTGCCGATGCGATTGATATCTTGCAGATCGTAAATTTCGCCGTAAAGCTCGAAGCGATCACTGAACTCGCGGCCTGCGATCAGGCCTCGGCCCCAGCGGCTGGGAATCAACTGGTTGCCGAACCAATGGCCCACCTCGCCGTTGAAATTGATGGGGCCCAGTTTGGCGGTAGCCTCGATGGGCAGATAGTATTGCGGGCCGTTCTCGACAATTCCGCGGCGCACGGCGCTGGTGGGGTTGTTGATGGAGGCTTGCGGATAAGTGCCGAGGGAAAAATCCATGTTCTCGTCGGACTTTTGCTCACCGGCGCGATGATGCTCATAGGGACGCCACTTGATGCCCAGCAGCGATTCGCCCAGTCCGGCGCGCGTGGTGTTGTTTTGATCGGTGGCCGCGGCCAGAGGCAGCTCGTACTTGAGCTGGATGCGGTCGCCCCAGCCGTAGTTCATGTCGATGTCGGGCAGTTCGTAGTAGGCCTGGCCGGGGTTGTGGTCGGCGATCCAGCCGAAGTTGATTTCCCAATGCCTGTTGCCGGGCGTGCCGGGGTCGTCGGTGATGAAGGGCGGCCCTCCCTGGGCGTGGATGCGAAGCGCGCCCGCGGCGGGGATGACGAGCAAGAGCAGCCGAACCTGCCAATGTTTAGGTATGACTCGCGATCTCCATGAATTGGTGTTTGTTTGCTCCGGTCGCCAACGATTCCATTTATGTTACTCCGCGGCGGCGATCACTGGACGAAGGCCGGGAGGATGGCTGACTGCACGGTTCGTTGGAACGCTTCCCACTTGCAGGAGCCGTCCGCCTGGCCGCATCCGGGCACGAAGACGGGGACTCGCTCAGGAGGGCTTTGAAGGCTCAGCGGCGAGGCATTGCGCATCTGGTCGAGAGTTTGAGCAACATAGAAGGCGCGCACGGAAAACTCGCCCGACGCGCGGTTCTTCCATAACTCGAAGACCAGCGCGCCACCGGGCGGCGTATCGTCGCGGCGCCCGTCGATGAGCCATGACAGGTTCAACGCCCCGGCGATGTTCGCGATGTTGGTGTCGTGGCCGACGAGGATGAGAAGGCGGTCACCCGGCTTGGTGAGCGCGCCCTTCACGGCGTGTCCCGCGGCTGCCTGTTCCATTGACTGAAGCGCGTGGAAGAGCAAGTTGGAAGATTGAACACGGGCAATGTAGGGGACCCGCTGGGCGATGTCTTCGCCGGCGGTGTGGAGTTGCAGCAGTTCCCGCAGCTTGACCGCATCCACGCGGCCCCAGCCGACATTGGCCGCGTCCATGCCTTCGGCATATTCCAGCAGCAGATTCTCTGACATTGTGGAGGCAACGGCGAGGGGTGAGTGCAACTCGACCAGGTGGTCTCCTTTGCCGGGGGCAATCGAGGCGGGAATGGCAAAAAGAGATTGAGGCGCGGGACTGACGGCAGGGCAGGCAGCGGCGGGATCGCAGCCGCGCAAGACTTCTTCGAGCGCCTCCAATTGCGGACGGTAGGCTTCGGCCAGTCCCTGCGGATTGGCGCCGATGCGGCCCGAAACCCCGGCCGTAGCCAGCAGCTTGTCGGGATGGCCAATTTCGGCAGACAGGGAATGAAACAGCGGATCGGCGGTTCCTTCAGCGAGCGCGCTGACGGCGATGGAGCAGCCTGGCACGAGGCCGGCGGCAAGAGCTTTGCCGGTTTCGCGGGTGCGCTGATCGGAGTCGGCAACGATGCGGATGCGGGCAGCATCGGCGCAACCGGCCGGGGCGAGCAGCCCTTGCGCGGCAAGCTGTTCACGGTCATACGCGCCGAAAAGCGTCATCAGGCGCGCGCCATGTTCGGTAAGGTAGCCGGGAGGAACGCTCCACGCGGGCCATGGCTGCGCCGAGTAATGGTCGAGCTGGCCGGGCTTGGCGGTGGGCGAGCGAACGCCGTGACGGCTGACGATGATCACGAACTTTAGTTCGTCGTCTTTGCCCGCCTCGGCTTTCGCTGTCCCGGTTTCTTTGTGGGTCAGTGCGGAAAGCCCGGTTGCCGCACTCAACATGAAGCACAGCAAGATTGCAAAAGTACCGCCAGTAAAGCGTCGACTCATCGGGAATCTCCGTGCTTGATTACGCCCTGTTCCGTAGCGTAGACGCGGATCTCCGCCGGATGGCCATCCGCGCCCGGCACGCCGACATAGAGCAGATTTTGCGACGGAACAAACAACGCGGTCTTTGCGCCGGCCGCGGTGTGCAGCGTTCCGAGCGGGCGCAGTGCTTTGGCTCCCCCCAACTGGTACGAGTCCACTTCGCCGGCGCCGCTGATCAGGTACACGCGGCTGAAAGCGGGATCGTAGAAAAGGTCGTCGGCTCCCGCGGCCGAGCGAAGGCTGGCAACTTCCTTGCCGGTGACTGAATCGAGCGCGACCAAGGTCCCGGGCGTGCGGCAGGCAATGTACAGCAATTGATGCTGGGCGTCGAAGGCGAGCGGCACATTGTCAGCGGCCGCAGTCAATTTCCAATGTGCGATGATCGCCCTTTTTTCGGTGTCGATGACGGCTACTTCACTTGAATCGGCGATGTTTGCGAAGACACGCCGGCTTGCGGCATCGATATCGAGCGCCTCAGGATGGCTGGCCACGGCGAGATTTGCAGCCAGGATGAAGTGTTCCGTATCGACAACAGCAATCCGGGCTGGATTGGCCGCGTTGCTGCCGCCGTGGCCCACAAAGAGCAGATGGTGGGCGTCGTCGTAGACCATGTCGTCGGCGTCGTCAGACAGTTTGACTGCGCCCGCAAGCTTGAGCGGCGAGCCGCGATAGACCCTGAGTTCTCCCAGTGTTCCGTCGGCAACATAGAGGCTGGCTGTTTCTGCAATCCAGGCCAGGCCGTGCGGCTTGCCAAGGCCGGTGATGCTTTCGAGCACGGTGTTTGTTTTCAGGTTGATGACTTCGACCGAATGATTGCTGGTGGCGGCGATGAACAGACGGTTGCCGGCAAGGTCGATGGCCAGATGGTCAAACCTGCCGGCGACGCCGGGAAGCGGGATGGCGCGGACAAATGTGAGCGGCGCCGGGGTTTGCGATTTCGCAACCAAACAGGCGGCCAGAAGGCACAGCGCGACGATGGTTTTCATGAGATTCCGTCTTTGGTCCGCGATGAAGTGAGGACAAGAAATGCGTGAGTTCAGGCCGTTCACGCGAATGCGAGGAGCAACCAGGCAGGGAAAACGCAATTGCGGTTGCGTCCTCCCTGCTGAGGATGGTCCAGGGGCGATGGAAGAAAGAGCCAAGGCTATTTCCCGCCCGAAGTCCAGCGCAGGCTGGCGCTGTAGGTCGGCTTGTAATACTCGCGCTGTGTCATGTATTGCGGGCTGCCGTTATAGAAGCCGAAAACCTCGTTGTTGAGGTTCAGCCCATCCACCTGAAGCTCAAGGCCGCGATAGATGCGTGCGCTCATCTGCGCGTCCACCTGGAAATGCGGGTAGAAGTAGTTGTCGCCGCAGGGTCCGTTGATGGGCCCGTTGTTTAGAGGAGCCATGGTCGGCGCATTGCCGCAAACGCCCGACGGAATGCCGGAGTCATTGGAGAAGTACTGGTATGCGTCAATGTTGGAGTCGTTATAGGACATGCCCATGTGCGCCTGGTAACGGCGATACACATACCCAGGTTCGATGTTGAAGGCGTGCCGCGCCGTTCCCATCAGCGACGGCGAGTCGTCGCGATTGGGAAGGCCGCTGATGCGCGAATCGGCGTAAGAGTAGTTGGCCTCCAACCCCAGGCCGCGGAAAGCGCCGGGCAAGTTGGTGAAGCTTTGCTGCAAGCCAAACTCCAGCCCCCAAACGCTGGCGTTGGAGCCATTGATGTTTTGCGTTTCCAGAGCAAGATTCGTGGGGACTCCAGCGATGTTGGCAAACGCCGCGCAAGAGATGGTGCAGGGCTCGTTGGCCGCGACAATCGGATTGGTCAATTGCTTATAGAAAAACCCCGTTTGAATCAGGCCGAACGGCTTCAACTGCTGCTCCAGCAGCAAATCGTAGTTGTTGGCGTGGGTGGGCAACTCATTCGGGTTGCCGATGGTGGCCACAATGTTGCCCGGACCGACGGCCGAAGCAGCGTAGGGCACCAGGTCGTACTGGTTGGGCCGGGAGATGCCGCGCGCGTAGACCGCGCGAACCGCCGTTGCGGAAGTAAAGGCATAGCGCGCCTGAACGCTGGGCAAGGGATCGATGTAGTCCTTGCCGTTCGTAACCGGGGTCGTTCCAACCCAGTTTCCGCTGTTGTCCATTCCGTCGCCGTTGGGACCGGCGGCCGGGTTCACCAGATAGCCCAATCCATACTCATGCGTGGCTTCAAGGCGCAATCCGGTTTGCAAACGCAAGCGGTCGAAATTGACGGTGTTCATGATGTAACCGGCGCTGACGCGCTCAATCAGGTTGTAGTTGGCCGGGTCTGAGCTGCTCCGAGTAGCAGCGACATCCAGCGGCATCTGCGACGGGTTACCTGCGAGGTATTTGTCGATCTTGTAGTGGTCCGTCATTTCTCCCATGCGGTATGAGCCACCGTAGTAGTGCGGGTCTTGGAAGCCGCTGGCGAACAAGTCTCCTGTTACTGCGATATCAGGCGTGGTGCAGTTCACCCCCGGGTCGCCGGGGTATTCGCCGGGAACGTTAGGCGCGGTACTTTGTATGGAGGGATAGGTCGGGCAGTAATCGTAAGTGGGCGTTTCGGCATTCTGGCCCTTGTGCGCATTGCGGAACTCGCCGCCGAACTCCAGCGTGGCCGGATGCTGGCCGAGATGATAGTTAAGCCCCATCGCGCCCCACTCCTGCAAGTTCAGTTGAACCGCCTGGCCGGTTGTGGTGTTGATGTTGTCAAGCGTGTAATTGGATAGGCTGTAGAGGTTGTCAGCCGGGCTGGCAAGGTTCGGCGACATGCAGTCTGAAGACCACTGCGGAAGGTAGGGGTTGCCATTCAGGCCGCCTAGGTACGCGCAGTTGTCCGACGGCCCGCTTTTGCTTTTCAACTCTGGGCTTGGATCGAAGGCGCCTCCCGGATTGCCCGCGGCGTCAAGCTCGCGCGAGCGCGATACAGAAGAGCCCCAGGTGAACCACTTGCTTCCGTAGGTATGGTTTCCGCCCAGCGAGAGACTGCCGATCATGAAGTCGGGACGCCGGATGGAGTACTTGAACTTCGGCTTGGCGTCGGTTTGGATTGTGTAGGTCCACTTGTCGCCCCAGTCCTTGAAGTCAGAGAGCAGAAAGTGAGCGGCCAGGGTCGAGTGGCTGCTGACCTTGTAATCCGCGCCCATGGTGCCGCCCCAGCGCAGGCGCTGATGGCGGTACTCGCGCAGGTCGATGCTGTCGTAATAGGGGGTGGTTGTTCCGTCGGGGTTAAGGTCCGGGGTCGGCTCAATGTCGTTGTATCCGCGTCCGTTGTAATCGTAGCTCGCGCCGAAGATGACGCCCCAGCGCTTGGTTGGGCCGAATCGCTTGCCAAGCGTAAAGCCCGCCAGGCCCATATAGCGGTCATTCTCGATGGGTGACATGCCCAGCGTGGTAATGGCATCGAAGGTCGGCGCCTCGCCGGCCATCTTGGTGACCATGTTGACCGATCCGCCGATGCCGTCCGCGTCCTGGTTGGCCGAAAGCGTCTTGTTCAGCTCGATCGACTGGATCATGTCCGCGGGAATTGTGGCCAGGATGACCTGGCGCACATTCGATTCCGGCGACGCAATGGTTACGCCGTCGATGGTGGTGTTGGTCAGGCGCGGATCCAGGCCACGCACCTGGACGTAGACGGCTTCACCCTCGTCGCGCTGCACCGTGACGCCCGGCATGCGCCCGATGGCGTCGGCGACATTGGCGTTGGGCAGCGAGAGGATCTGGCTTTCCGGCATCACCTGAAGGATATTCGGAGAGTTGACCTCCTCGTTGATGGCTTCTAATTCATTCCTGCCGCTCTGCGCACTCACCATGACCTGCTCGTTGCCAGGAGCCACTGGCAGCACGACGACCGCGTGGAAGGCTTGACCGCCGGCAACTGTGATGCTCTTTGAGGATGCGGAGAAGCCGACGCTGCTGACCACAAGGGTATAGGCGCCGGGTGCAACGTTCTGCAAGTTGAACTCGCCCAAAGCATCAGAGGAAGTGGAGAGTCCCGAGGGCACGAGTTGAACGGCCGCGCCTCGGATGATGGCGCCGGTTGGGTCCGTCACTTGTCCGGTAACGGAGCCCTTGGCCGATTGGCTCCATCCGGAGTGAGTTACAGCGAACATGAATAGGAATGAAAGAAAAATCAAGCGCTTCATTTGGTCTCCTCGTGCAGCCGGTCATGTTTTCCGCCCATGAGGCGTCGTCTGCGGCTGTACTCATGCTGAAGTTAGCCGGTTTTGTTAAAGACCCGTTAACAATGCGACGAATTTTTGCTAAGGTTGGCGTGCTTTGCCGGCAGCCATACGAAGGCTGTGGTGAAATGGATTCATGTTGTTTGCAAGTAATCTCATTCCCGCTTCGGCAGCGGCAGGAATCGATATGCGCATCCTCATAGTGGAAGATGAGCCACGCATGCTGGAGCTGTTGCGCAAAGGGCTTTATGAGCACGGCTATACGTTGATGACGGCGTGCGACGGAGAGACGGGACTGGAAATAGCCACCGCGCATGAATTCGATTCGATTGTGCTCGACATCGGGCTGCCGCGCATGGATGGGTTTGCGCTGATGCAGGCTCTGCGCGCGCGCGGGCGAACGACTCCGGTGCTGATGTTGACGGCGCGCGACACGGAGGACGATATTATTCGCGGCCTGGGCACAGGCGCTGACGATTATTTGACCAAGCCGTTTTCATTTCCTGAACTGGTGGCGCGCTTGCAGTCCATCACGCGATGGAAGCGCGAGGAAGGCGACGGCGCCATCAAGGCCGCGGATGTTGTAATCGATCCGATTCGCCACTTTGTGACGCGCAGCGGAGACGCCATCGACCTGACCCGCCTGGAGTTTCTGTTGCTCAAGTGCCTTGTTCGCCGCGCCGGGCAATGCGTGCCGAGGCAAGCCCTGATGGAATCCGTCTGGGGCGCGGATCATGCGGTGGGTGCAAGCGCGCTGGATGTGCTGGTGAACTCGCTGCGGACCAAGATCGACGCGCCCTACCGGAACCAGGTCATCGGCACGGTTCGCGGGGCGGGCTATATCTTCAAGCTAAGTTCTGCCGCGCCAGGGAGGACTGCGCAATGAGGCCGCTGCCTATCCGGGTTCGACTGACGCTGTGGTATTTCACCATGTTCGCCTCCGCTGCGGCGCTGCTGTGCATGGCCAGTTTGTGGATGCTGGGGCGCAGCGTGGATGAAACCGAATATCACGATTTGCAGGAGCGCGCCGAAGATGTGCAACTGGTTCTGAGCCACCAGGACCCCGGCGAAAGCCTGCAACAGCTCAGCGCGGAGTTTGCGGCAATCTATGAAGTGAAAGACGACGGCAAGTATTTGCAGGTGAGGGATGAAGAGGGCAATTGGATTTTCCGCTCGAAGCGAATGGTGGCGGAGAATCCTGATCTGCCCTCTCCGGCAAGCCTGCCCAAGGCGGGGCTCACCGCGGAGTTCCATCAGGGAACGCGTTATGTGAGGACACTGGGCTATCCCATTGAAGTGCGCGGCAAGAGGTACTCGGTGCAGACGGGCATCGCGCTGAACAAATCGATGGCGCTGGTGACGAGTTTTCGCACGAATCTGCTTTTGCTCACCCCCATCGTCATCCTGCTGGCTGCCGCGGGCGGTCACTTCATGAGCCGCAAAGCGCTGAGGCCGGTAGCGGCATTGGCCCAGGAAGCGCGCCGCATCAACGATCGCAATCTCGACATCCGGCTTCCCACGTCCGGCGCAAGGGACGAAATCTCCGATCTTTCCCGTACTTTGAACCAGATGCTGGAGCGAATCGACAAAGCATTCGCCAGCGTGCGGAACTTTACCGGCAGCGCATCGCATGAGTTGCGGACTCCCATTTCGCTGTTGCGCACCGAAATTGAAGTGGCGCTGATTCGGCCCCGAAAAACCGAGGAGTACCGCGCCATTCTCGTCCGCCTGCACGAAGAGACCGTGCGCATGACGAACCTTGTGGAGAACCTGCTCTCGCTGGCGCGGGCCGACGGAGGCGCGGAGACCATTACGCTGATCCCCATTCGGGTGAACGAACTTTTTCAACAGGCCGGAGAACGATGGAAGGACGCCATGGACAAGGCGATGCTCGACTTCAAGGTGGATTACCCGGCCAGCGAACTTTTCCTGCTCGGCGACTCGCAGGCCATTTTGCGCCTGTTGTCGATTCTGCTTGAGAACGCATCGAAGTACACTCCCCCGGGAGGAGCGGTAACGCTGTGCGCCACGGCGGAAGCAGAGCGGATTTTGCTTTCTGTGCGCGACACGGGGATTGGGGTTGCGCCGGAACACAGGTCGCGGATCTTCGATCGTTTCTACCGCGCCGCGCCTCCCGGCGAATCCGCGCCCGCAGGCTCGGGGCTCGGCCTGGCTCTGGCAAAATGGATTGCCGAACGGCACGGCGCGCAATTGGCGGTGGAAAGCGAACCCGGGAAAGGCAGCTGCTTTTCATTCTCGCTTGCGCGATCCGCGCCCGCGCCTTCCGCGGGTGACGCGCCTACGCCGCTTCACGGCGGTTTGGGAAAAGAGTCCATATTGTCCTCGCCGCGGGGTCTTTGACTGGCGTCGCGACGCATCGAGATTCTTGACGATATGGATTTGCGCTGCCTACCATGGGGGGATGATCCAGACAATCAAGACCATGCGGAGGATGCGAATCCTCTTTGCCATTCTTTCTTTCGCAGGCAGCACTGCCGGCGCGCTGAGCCAGACGCCGGCGCACGACCTGACCTCGGCGGAGCTTTGGAAACCGGAGCACGTTCCATTTTCCTTCAAATACGGCGGCATGGACTCCGCGCGGCTATTGACAACCTGGCAGACCGCGCATGAAGACGCGTCGACGAAAAACGGTCAGATCCAGCGTTACTCTTATACCGACCCGGCTACGCATCTTGTGGTGACGGTCGAAGTTCGGCTTTACCCTGACTTTCCGGGCGTGGCCGATTGGGTTTTGAAGTTTCGCAACGGCGGCGCCGCGGACACGCCGATCCTTGAAGACATCCTGCCGCTGAATTGGGCCATTCCGGCCTCGCCCGGCGAGTGCTTCCTGCGTCACGCGCAGGGCAGCGACGCCAACGAGAGCGATTTCAAGCCTCTTGAAGAGCACTTCGGCAAGAACGGGCACGATCGTCTGGAATCACGAAAGGGAAGATCGTCAGACGGACAGACGCTGCCCTTCTTCAATCTGCAAACCGGCGATCACGGCCTTATTGGCGCCATCGGCTGGACCGGAAATTGGAAGGCCGATTTCAGCTATTCCAAGGACGGAAAAACCATCGCCCTGGCCAGCGGAATGAAGGCGACACACCTGCTGCTGCATCCTGGCGAGGAGATTCGCACTCCGCGCATTGTGCTGATGAGCTGGTCGGGCGGCAACTGGCAGGAGTCGCAGAATCCTTGGCGGCGTCTGCTGTTTGCGCATTACACGCCCCAGGAGAACGGCAAGCCGATGCGCGGACCCATCCTCTTCGGCAGCTGGGGCTCGGAGCCGATTGCCGACAAGCTGGCCTACATCCAGTGGGTTCACGATCATAAGATTCCGGTGGAGCTTTATGCCGTGGATGCGGGCTGGTACGGGGCTTCAGTCGGCTTGGAAAATGACGAGGGCAACCCCTTGTGGAATCCGTGGTGGAAGAATCGCGGCGACTGGTTTCCCAGCCCGCTGTACTATCCAAAAGGCATTCACCCGCTGGGCGAAGCTTTAAAGGCGGACGGTTTTGGATTTTCGCTGTGGATTGAGCCGGAGACAACCATGGTGGGGAAGAAGATCGCCGTCGATCATCCTGACTGGTTTCTTCACAGGACGGTGCCGAATGGCGAAATGCTGGCCAATCTTGGAAATCCCGCGGCGCGCCAGGGTCTTACCGATATGGTTTCCGACTTCATCACCGACTTTGGAATGACCTGGTACCGGCAGGACTTCAACCAGGGAGCGGACGTCTACTGGGATGCAGCCGACACGCCTGATCGCATCGGCATGGCAGAGATCGGGCACATCGAGGGTCTTTACAAAATGTGGGACGATCTGTTGGCCCGGCATCCCGGCCTGCGCATCGACAACTGCGCCAGCGGCGGACGCCGCCTGGATATCGAAATGATGTCGCGCAGCTTCTCGGTGTGGAGAACCGATTACGGTTTTTTCGATACGCTCGCCGAACAGGCGCAGACCCAGGCTCTGGCCTTCTGGGTACCAGAAAATATGGGCTTCGAATCCTTCACCTCAAAAGACTGGGATGGCAACGGCGGCGCTCCGTGGAAGAGGCCGGGACCTTACTCAACGGCCCAGAGCCTGTATCTGATGCGCCTTGGCTATGACGCCGGTTATGGCGTGGGTCCCGGCGCCACGGGCCTGAACAACGATGCCTGGGTGGCCTGGATCAAGCAGGCCATCGGCGAATACCGCGAGGTGCAGCCTTACTTCTATGGGGACTTCTATCCGCTGTTGCCCTACAGCCGGGATGCGGAAGCATGGACTGCATGGCAATGGGATCGGCCTGAAAACAGGGATGGTCTGGTGATGATCCTGCGCCGGCCCAAGAGCCCTTTCACAGAGATGGAAGTTCGCCCGCAGCATTTGAATTCCGATGCCATGTACGAGGTCGAGATCCGGAGCACTTACGAGCGGGCGCCTATCAGGCAAATGAAAGGAAGCGAGTTGGCGCATCTGCAGATTCAATTGCCTGATGCGCCCAGTTCCACGCTGATCTTCTACCGGCAACGATAGATATAGGTATTGAAACTCCGTGCCCCATCCATTCGCGCCTTTTGCGAATGGGTGGGAAAGCCAACACGATTTTTGCGCCAGGCCAGCAGAGCCCACGGACTGCTCCAGCTCGCTCATGACGGGCCGTGCTATTGCCCTGACGGTTTGGGCGGCGCGCCAGCGCTCGGCGTGGCGGCGGCCGGCGCTTTTTGCGGAGAGGCTTCCGCGGGCTTTGCCGAAGCCGGCGCCTTCCCGTGCCTTTCCGCAGCTTTCTTCAACTCTCCGTCATGCTTTGCTTTTTCGGTGGCTGCTTCGGCGTCGGTGACGTATTGGAACATCTGCAAGCGCCCTGGGTATTGCTCGGTGGTAAAAACCCGGTTCTGCTTGTCGATGGCCACCCCCACCAGAGCCTTGAACTGGCCGGGCAGGTTTCCGTGGTCCTGGCCAATATAAGTCAGTAACTGGCCGTCACGATTGAAGACCTGAAGCCGGTCCTGCATCTCATCGGCCACCCAGATGTGCCCGTCGGCGTCCACCGCAATTCCCTTGGGCCGGGCAAAGTATCCGGGGCCATCGCCATTCTTCCCAAACAGGCTGATGAAGTTACCGTCAGCATCGAAAATTTCTACCCGGTTGTTGAGCGTGTCGGTGACGTAAACATTCCCGTCCGCATCCAACGCCACGCCCTGCGGCGCGCCAAAGTCGCCGGGCGAGGTGAGGTAGTGGTTCTTGCCGCCGGTTCCAATGCGCCGCAGCAGCTTGAGTGTGTCCGCATCGTACACAATCACCTGGTCCTGCTGCGTGTCCACGACATAGAGAAGGCGGTTCTCCGTATCGATGGCGATGCCGACCGGGTCTTCAAGCCCTTCAGTGATCTGATTTTCAACCTCGTGCTTGGTGTTGAAAATCAGCACGCGGCGCATCTTGCCGTCGGAAACGAAGAGACGGTCGTCGTCATCGATGGCCAGGCCGTTGATCCAGCCGAAGTGAGCTTCAACACCGTTACGAATGAGATGTGTGTCGTGGCTTTCAGTATTGAAGATGAAGACAGCTCCGACCTTTTGATCGGCCACATACACGAGGCCCTTGGAATCGACTGCGATGCCGTAGGGGCCAATGAGCTGAAAAGGAAAAGTCTTGGGATTGAATTTTTCGGTTTGGCTCTGGCTGCCAGCAACGCGGTCCATCCAGGTTGCCTTGGGCTTGGCGGTGGCTGCGGGAGAGTAATCGATTTTGTCCCCGGCAAAGTAATCGAGCCAGCGCACGCGCGCAATGTTCGGCGGCCCTGGCCACGCGAGCTTCTTGGGGTCGAATGGGAACTTATGCGGGCCGGCCTCCGGCGTTGCGGTAGTGTCGACTTTCTTTTTTTTGTCCGCATGGGCTGAAAGCGGCAACGTGAGGCCAAGCGCCAGCAACAGCAACAAGGTGAGCGCGTTTCGGTTGCGGATCGAATTGAAGAGGAAGCGAAACATCTCATTCTCCGGTTAATTTTGAGGAGTGACCGTCTGCATCATGTTGAGCCTGTTCTTGTGGCAGTTGTCGCAAAAGGCCATGTTGTTGGCCTGGTCTTTCACCAGCAAATCGGGCTGCGCCGAAGCGTGCGGTTGATGGCAAGTGAGACAACTGAGCGGGGTCTTGACCTTGCTTTGGTTGGCCGGGTCCATAACGTCTGAAACCGGATGACCCTCCACCGGGTGTCCCAGGCCAAACCGCAGCGGCAAGATGGGCACCTTGTTCTTCGCGTAGTAGTCGTCGGGCAGCTTGACCGCGCCGTTGAAAATGGTGAGCAGATGTTGCTCCGCATCGTGCTGGGGAACGCTATCTGGACCGTGGCACTCCAGGCACAGCGCATTGCCCTTGGCGCGAAGAAGATGATCGATATCGCCGCCGTGCGGGGTGTGGCAAGTAGCGCAGCCCTGCACGAATGCCGGCTGATGATGCACTGCCTTCTTGCGCAGGTCGTCGATTTCGCTGTGACATCCAAGGCAAATGGTCACGCCGTCAGTCTTGGGCAAACCGGGCTGGTTGCTTGCGTGCGGGCTGTGGCAGTCAGTGCAATCGCCCATGGCGCCGGGATGCTGCACCTTGGATGTGTCAATCAGCTTGGCTTTGTCGTCGTGGCAGGTTACGCAAATCGACTTGGCATCGGCCTGCGTCAGCACCACTTTGCCGTCTTTTGCCGGCGCGTGGCAGGTGTCGCAGCTTCTGGCCTCGAAAGGCGGATGCATGAACTTGACCATCAGCTTGGGAGACGCCGACTGGTGCGGATCGTGGCACTCCGAACAGTTGGCCGTGGCGAAGGGCTGGTTTTGATGAGCCTTCTTGAGGTCCGCATCCTTGGCGTCGTGGCAATCGAGACAGAGCGCCGGGGTTGCCTTGGTGAGATGAAAGCGGTTTTCCGCCGTGGGTTCCGCGCCGGTTTTGTGGGTGAGGTGGCAGGTGTCGCAGCCCATATCTAAAGCGGCATGACGGCTGCCCTTCTCGGGCACATTTACCCCGGTCTGGTGGCAGTTGAGGCAGAGATTTTCTTTTTCTCCGCCCGAGGTTGGCTTCAGCAGCTGATTCGGGTTGTCGCTGGTGTGCGGATCGTGACAGGCCAGGCAATCGCGAACGGCGGGGGGATGGACTGTTCCCTTGATGTCGGACGCTTTTTTATCCGCATGACACGTGACGCAGAGCGCAACCGGAGTGGCCGTGATGAGCTTGACGCGCGTGACGTCTTTGTTGACCCGGATTTCATGGCAACTGGTGCAGCCGGCGGCGATGGCGGTGTGAACGTGCTTGCCTTTTGACTTGTCCTCGTGGCACTCCAGGCACTTGGCAGAGTCGGTGTTCTTGTCGAGAGGAACAGGATGCACCGCGGCGAAGGCGCGTGTGCCCAGCAACGGAGCCAGGGCCACCAGAATCCACACCCCAATGCTGAGCGCGCGACCGCTTTTGCCGGCGAACTTGTTGGGGAACGGGACGCGCTGTGGGGATAGTTTCATACGACCTCTGAAGCATGGGCGTTCAACAAAAACCGCCTGTACGCGAGGGAATTTGGCCGAGGTAAAGCACGCACGCAAGCGACTGAACAAAAACACGTTCTCATGGGTATTAGATAGGTCGACGGAAGGGTGTGACGGTGATTTAGATCACATCACGGCATTCTCTGGCGGCTTACCCGTTCAGGCGTTCATGCCTCGTGGCGGAATGCGCCAAATTCATGCACATATCTGGCTAAAACCGCAACAGCGTCATGCTTCCGATCACAATCACCAACGTACTCTTCAGCGTGAAGTTAGCTCGCCGATCAACAGGAATAGGCACAGGGAGCGCTCGTCGATGAAAAAGTATGCCTTGGTTACGCTGACGATTGTAGCAGTTACGGGCTTGGCGGCGGCGCAGAGAACCACGCCGTCGACTGACGTTTTGGGCGCTCACCTCAACTACGGCCGGGGGTGCACGGCCTGTCACTCGCCGCACAGTGGGGCAGTCGGCAATGGAAGCAGCCGCCCCGGCTCCGCGGCGGGCAATTCCATGCTTTGGGGTGAAGATCTGAGCGGTCTGTACGGCAAAACCATCACAACCGGCGGAGGCAAATTTGTTGAAGTGCTGCCAGCCAGCATGGCTGAAACAACGCCGGACGTGAATGGAATGCTGACTTGCCTGAGCTGCCACGACGGCAACTATGCGTCGAGCTCCATGATGAAGAACAAAGTCTACGAGACGCTGCCCGCAACCTATGGGAGCAACAGCAACGTGCCCACCCTGTTGGGAAAAGAAGGCAGCGCCGCGGGAATCTATTTGAGCGACCACCCGGTGGGATTGAGCGCCAAACTCAGTTGCGGCGGCGCAACCAACTGGGATTGCTCCATCAGCGGCGAAGGAGTGATGAAGATGACCGGGGCGCATTCCACCCAGTTCGTCAAGAACTACGGATTCTTTGTTGCGCCGGGCAGTTACGGCAATAGCCCGGTGGTGGTTTGCACCACCTGCCACGAACCGCACTCGATGAGCGTGGTCACCGTCACCAGCGGTTCGGCGTCAGGCCTGCCGCCGGGGGCCTACAAGACCATGTTCTTTCTGCGCGGCCCCTACAACCCGAACGACACCAATCCCCTGTCGAACCAGACAGCGCAATTCTGCCGCCAGTGCCATGCCGACAAATCGAACGAGATGAACGGCAGTTCGGCGGGAACCGTCTTCTAGCGACGCATCGCAGCAGCCCGGGACTCAAGCGTCAATGCTTTAAGCCAACGCCCCCGCGCATGCTGGCCTGGGTGACCGTGCCGTTGGAATTATGCGCGGTCTGGTGGCAAACCAGCACGCAGGTGTTGGTGGTGCGATTGTAGGAGATGGGCAGCCCGCCATTCGAGGCCACGACATTCAGGTCAAAATTAATGAGGCGCTCGCCGCTGATAACCCCGCTTGCGGCTCCCATGCCATGGGCGGTGTGGCAGGTGGAACACGTAAAACCGGCGTTGATGTGGGCGCTATGCTGATTCCAACTGGTGTTCTTGACCACCTGGTTGGCTAAATCGTGGCACTTGCCGCACAGGCCGTACGGCCCAACCACGCTGAGATCGGGATTGGGGAAGAGATTGAAGACTAATTGGCCCGGGGTTGAGGTGCGGCTGAATTCATAGCGGCGCTCAAGGATGTGAGCGAACCTTGATCCGTGGGGGCCGTTCGCGCCCTTGCCTCCGAACTCGCGATTGTCGTCGCTGTTGTGGCAATCGGTGCACAGAATCTGGGTGCCCATGGCGCGGCCATTGGTAACGCCATCCAAGTTCAACATGTTCGATCGAAGACTGGGCTGAGGCAGAGCGCTGCTCCTGGAATGCGTGACCGGGTGGCTGGACGCCGCGGTGGTGGCGAACTGCGGAATCTGATTGAGAGCATCGCCCGCGGAGACCGCGCGCACGGGGAAATATCCGTAAATCGAGCGCACCTGCTTGCCCGAGCTGGCGCCGTGGCAGCGCAGGCAATTCTCAAATTGATTGATGGCGGGGTTAAGAACGGTGGTTCCGTCGCTGGCGCTGATGCCGGAGACGTTCTTTTGCGAGATGCGGATGAGCGGCGCCGGAGGAAACACGCCAACCACTTCGGAACCATGCGCACTGTGGCAGTCTACGCAAGTGGCATGACGGTTGTTGTTGGGCAACGTGCTCTCCGCCTCGTCGTGAGGATTGCTCGAGGTGGGGAACGGATGGCCGACCTTGGGAGCCGCGTACTCTGAAAAAACGTCGGCGTAGGGATTCATGGGAGAGACGTTCGATCCATTGTGGCAAGCGATGCAATCCTGCTCGTTCTGGCCGCGCAGCAGCCGCGCCGTGGAACCGGCGTTGTGCGGGGTGTGGCAGGAGTCGCAGGCATCGGCGGCCACCGTGGTGTAACTGCCCAGCAAGGCCTGCGGCGCGATTTTGCCGGTAGACAATGCGTGAGCGCTGATGGACCAATCGGCCAGAGGATTGACCTGCACGCCCATTTGCCTTGTTGGATCGTGGCAGGCCAGGCACAGCTGGCCATTGGAGCTATCCTTGACCAGAAAATTCTGCGATATCAGGTCTTTGGCCTGGACGTGAGGATTGTGGCATGAGGTGCACTCAACGTTTCCGCCAATCAGCTTCACCGCTCCCGTAGGGTCGGCGGTCTTGCCGTGGGCCGCGAGAGAGGCGGCCAGGTCGATATTGTCCTTCAAGGGAACAATGAGGCTGTAGGGGTGCGTGGACTGCATGTTGCTTGCAAACACATCTGCGCTGTTCATGGATCCACGCGTGGACACCTGGCCATAAGCCACGGTGGCCCCCACGGCCACGGTGCCGTCGTGGCAGCTGAGACATTCGTTGCTGTCGGAGCCGAGGGTTGGCTGTTTCCCGCGGTTTTTTTCTGTGTCGCTGCCGTACACCGTGTAATTTTTTGTGGTGAGCTTCTGGTTCCAGAGTCCGGTCTTCAGCCCGGAGTGCGGCGCGTGGCAGTAGGCGCAGAAGTCAGGACGGGCGCCGGTGATGGGCGATTTGCTGCCCCGCCCCAAATTATGCACGCCGATTACGTCGCCCGAAAATTGAGCAGGCAAAGCAGCTGGGGCAAGCAAAAGTGCCAGCCCGGCGAAGAGCATTCCACGCCTCACTTAGCTGCCTCCCCGACCGGCTGCTTCAAGCCCTGGTAGTGAAAAACCTGGACGCGGCGGTTGAACGAATCCACGACAAAAACCCGGTCCTCATGGTCAATGTACAAGCCCTCAGGCAGCTGGAACTCTCCTGCATGCGTTCCCTGCGAACCGAAGTAATAGAGCAGTTGACCCTGAGGATTGAAAACCTGCACCTTGGCCCACAAACCCTCAACAAGATATAGATCGCCTTCCGAGTCGACGCCGACTCCCTTCGGGCGGAAGATGGAGCCAAGACTGTCGCCAATGGTTCCAATGGCGTACTGGAAGGTTCCTGAGCGGTCAAAAACCTGCACACGAAAGTTCATGGGATCGACCACCACCAGGCGAGGCCCATTGAGAAGAAGCTCCGTGGGAAGGTTAAACTCGCCTTCGGCGTCTCCCGTTTTGCCGATCGTCTTGAGCACGTTGCCTTGGAGATCGAGGATGAATACCTCGTCGCGGAGCGTGTCTGCTACATAAATTCGCTGTGCCGCGGAGTCGACTGCAATTCCGGTGGGGCGCTTGAAATATCCCTCGCCGCCCTTCAGGCTGCCAATGGCGCGCAGAAATTTTCCGCCAGGCTCGAAGACAAAAATTACGCCCGCGTCGGAATCGGTTACGTAGATATTGTCTTGAGCGTCAACCGCGACGCATTGCGGCGAAAGCATCGGGGTTTTCCCCTGGCGCTGGATGAATTTGTACTTATGCTCGGCAAAATCGAAGATGTGCACGCCCGCCGCACCGGGATCGGTGACAATGACCCGCCCATGCGAATCGGTAACAACGCTGTAGGGGCGCACCATGACGCGGTAGTCAGGCGCGCCTGCAATAACATCCACCACCTTGTTCCAGAAACCGCGGTTGGGCTTGACTTCAAGCTCTGAGTTGAAACTGCGCTCCCAGGTGAGCGCGCGCCCACCCTCCAGCGACATTTCCCATGTCTCCGGCGCGACGGTATCGCGCCTGGGCTTTGCAGCTGCCCAGGCCGGAAACAGCAACAGCGCAACGCCGCTCAGGATGAGGGCCGCGCCAACGGATTGCCGCCTCGCCCTTATCAAAAGAAGTTGAACCAACGCGATACCCCGATGTAGAACGATGATACTATTTCCGGCGGTGTGCCCGACCCGCTGAAGCCCTGATCCAGGCGGGAGTATCCGCTGGTAAAGATCAGCTTGCGCGCCTGGTACTGAACAAGTGAATTGAACTCGTTGTTTACGTTCGCGGAGGCAACCCCGCTATTGGAAATATTGCTGGTCGACTTGGCAAAGGATGCTGTGAGGGTGAGACCTCTCAGCGGGCTGCTGGACAGCCCCAGAGAATAACCGTCGCCGCCGTAGAGGCTCACCAGGTTTGAAGGCAGGGTGGGCGAGGGTATGGGCACCGGCACCAGACCCGCACCGGTTACCAGCGCCTGCCCGCTCGATTTGGAATAATTGCCGTTTGCCGAAAGCCACGAGCCATAGCCCACGCTCGCGTTGTAACTCTGGCTGCTGCTTACTGTGCCGGGCTCCTGGGTCAGCCCGGTTCTCGTGGCTCCAGCGCCGGCGCTCACGTTTAGTTTTCCCCATCTCCGCCGGGCATTGCCGGAATAGTTAAAAAACGAATTCATATAAGTTACCAGCAAGGTCTCCATGTTCTGCGAATAACCGAACGACCCGGTCACGTTCCATCCCAGCAGAACGTTTGAATAATTCTCGTTTGTCGAGAACCCCAGGGAATCTTCTCCGCCTTTATCCGCGCTGTTGGCCAGCGCGGTTACCGAGGCATTGAAACTGCCGTTGAAGAGCACATGCGTATAGTTGCCGCCCCCACCGTAGGATGTAACTCCATAACTCTCTCCCAAAAACAACTGGGTGCGGCGCTCGGTAAAGGCCGACCCTTGCAAATTCTTGCTGAACGAGTAGTTTGCATTGGCCAGCAGGTCAAGGGAGTTAGATGTCTCGTTGGAGTCAAGATCTGCCGCCACGCCGCCGGCCGCGACCAGCGACTCGATCAATTGTCCGCTCAGGTTATCTGAGTAGTTCGCGCTCGCCGAGACGTAAAGCCTTTCCGTCGGGTGCAAAGACGCCTCAGTGGTGAGGATGTCAACAGTTCCACTCGTCGTGTCGCCCAGATAATCGGTATCCCACGTGGACCGGTTAGCGGCGGCAGTGATCGAGCCCTCCATGGGGAGCTTGTGAGAAACGCTGAATCCTTCGCCGCCATTGGTGGTTTGGGTCTCGGTGTTCTGCTGGCCCTCCACTACTTGCGGAATCACCGAGTGACCCCCTCCCGTGGAATAGTACCCGCTCATGTTAAAGCCCCCCAACCGATAGCCCGAATGGAGGTTGAGCGAATGAAACTTGTTTTGCCCATCTTCGTTGAGCCCATACACCGAGTACTGGCTGTTGCCCAGAATGAAAGACGCCGAAAAGCTGGGCGCATCGGGAAGGTTTGCGTTCCAGTTGATGGCAAAGTCGTTGTTGTTTCCCTTGGTGACATAATTCGCAAGACCCGGAACCGCGTAGTTGCCTTCGTTGTCGATTGCCCGGGAATAACTGATGGAGCCTGGGAAGCGGCTGCCGCCGAAGATGTTACTGGCAACGGTGACGCCGCTGGCGTTTGAAATGGATTGAAAGTCGGAATTCGCCCGCGATTGGTTCAGATAGAGATTTGCATTGTAGGAAAGGAATCCGGGGCTATAGAAAAACCCGGAGAGATTGGTGTTGCCTCCAACCGTCCAACTGTGGTCAGAACCGGTCTGATTCCCGTAATCCGCGGTGTAGCCGGTGGAGACCGTGCCGTTCAGGCTGGTGCTGAAATCGCCGGTTTTGATTTGCGCGGATGCAGCCCCAGGCAGCAGAAGAAGAAGTCCCACCTGTGCCAAGCACGCGCCTTGC
>JBEKEQ010000072.1:0-20871 GCA_050013735.1 Occallatibacter sp. | reverse complement strand
GGAATGGCTGCCGCGACAACGCTGGTTTGGAGCCAAGACGCAGACGATCGAGTCCATACGCGTTCGTACGTGGGCGGAGCTTAGATTGGGGGACGCAACGGAGTTGGATGGTCGTGCCGCGACAGGCGCAACTCGAATTCCTCCGGCGCTGTTTTTCTTCGACGTGACCTACTTCAACGGAGATCCCGACACTTACCAGATACCACTCGCGATCAGTTCCGGCGCCGAAATGGATGAGGTTGCTATGAGTCAGCCACAGAGCGTTCTTACGCGGCTGACAACGGTTTCGGGACCGGCCGTTTTGCACGATGGTGCGGCAAGCGAGAAATTTCGCCAGGAGTTACTGCTGCTGATTGCGGACAATGCAACGATAGGCCTGTCAGGCAGCAGAAGGATAGCTTCGGGGGCATCGAGTGTTTCCAATGAATCCGAACTTGACAAAGACACTGACGATGATCTGGCCGTCGCGGTGCCGGCGGGAGGAGGCGCGGCAATGCCCCCGGCGCCGCTGGGTGCGCAGCCGGGCGAAGCAGCGCAACCACAACGGACCGATGCGGCAAATATTCAGGCCGCGGGTGGGCAGCGGTTGCAGCCGGGCGAATCGCCGTCCGTGGGCGATCGTCTGGATGCAACCGCTGCCATCGCGTTTCCGGTGGAGTTGGCGGATCAGCGCCTAACCTCACGCATCGCGTCGGCGGAACAGTCGAATACGTCGATCCTCTATGGCGACCGTTTCATCCTGAAGATCTACAGGCGGCTGCAAACGGGTGAGAATCCCGATGTTGAGATTGGGCGGTTCCTCTCAGATGTGGCGCACTTCCGGCAAATTCCACCGTTCTATGGCGATATTTCGATTTGTACTGCCGCTTTGGAGAAGACAACCGTCGCCATGCTGCAAGGATTGGTGGTGAACGAAGGAGACGGTTGGCAGTGGTTTCTGGACCAACTTTCAAATTGGCTGGAGGGCGTTGCCGATGGCCGCGCGCCTGAGGATTGGCCGATTCCCAACTGGTCAAGCGAACGAAGGCCGATTCCCGAAGGATTGTATGGGGCGCGAACGTCACTTGAGGCGGCGGAACTTTTGGGCAAGCGCACGGCCGAGATGCATTTGGCGCTGAGCGGGCATGCCAACGGGCCCGCCTTCGCGCCTGAGCCGATGACGCGCGAAGATCTGGCGGGCGAGACGGCGCGGATTGAAATGCAGATCAAATCCGCGCTGGACGCGCTTCAGCAGAAGATTCCAGCGCTCGATGAACCGACTTCAGAAGTTGCAGGATTGCTGCTTTCGCTAAGGCCGAATTTGAAAGCCAGGGCGCGCGCGCTTGCTGAACTTGCTGCCGGTGGCCAGCGCATGCGCATCCACGGCGATTACCACCTTGGGCAAACGCTGCGGACCGGAGTGAGAGGCGGTGACATGGAAGCAACTGTGGCATCGAGCGCTGGAGACTTTGTGATACTCGACTTTGAAGGCGAGCCTGCGCGGCGGCTTGCAGAACGCCGGCGAAAGCAATCGCCTTTGAAAGATGTGGCCGGCATGATGCGGTCGTTCTCTTATGTTTCGTTTGCCGCGCTCGACCGTTTCGTTGGGGACAGGAACAAGGGTTCGCAAGGAACTGAAAGGAGCGATGCTGCAGGCTGGGCGCGAGAGTGGCAGAATTCCGCGTCCGCGATGTTTCTGCGGGCTTACAGAGAAACCATCGATGCCGCTCCTGACTTGTTGCCGGCGGCGTGGGAGTCTCAGGAACTGTTGAGCGCATATCTGCTGGAAAAAGCGCTGTATGAACTGCTGTATGAGCTCAATAACCGCCCCGCATGGCTCCGCATTCCGATGGAGGGCATCTTAGCAATGTGCCGGCAAGGCTCTGCGATTGGGTCAACTGCTCAATGACGACTGAAAATTTAACATCCGCTGAGACGTCAACCATCGACCAGGCGACGGCCGATTTGCTGGTTGTGGGCGCGGCGATTCCTCCCGATCAATTCGATGCTGTGCTGACGAATCTTGCGGAGGCATTCCCCGTAGAGAACGTGGTGGTTGCGGCACAAGACCAAGCAGCGGCGCATGCGCCCACCAATCTGCGCATCATTTCTGCGCCGCAGTCGAGCGCTGCGTTGATGCTGAAGCCGGCGGATTTTGTGAATGCATACGAAATGGGGAGGGAGCAACAGGCGCGCGCGATTCTGATGCTTGGCCCCGGAGCCGAATCGCTGAAGCCGCAAGCGTTGCGTGAACTGGGCGATGCCGCGCTGAGCGGATCAATCGATTTGGCGATTCCGCTTTACACGCTGCCGCCGCACGCCGGATTGATCAACTCGGCGATTCTTTATCCGTTGACTCGGGCGCTGTTTGCAACACGAACGCGATTTCCACTTACGATCGATCTCGGTTTTTCAATGCGTATGGCAGAGCGCTTTGCCAACGCAGGCAGGCGTTTTGTGGCGGCTAACCAGGCCGACGCGCTCTTATGGCCGGTGAATGAAGCGATCGTAGCCGGATTTGCTGTGGACGAGGTTGAGGTGGGAACCCGTAACGTGCCGCAGCCATCGGAAACGGACATCAACGCGATTCTTACATTGGTGACGGGCTCGCTCTTCGCAGATATTGAGGCGAAAGCAGCATTCTGGCAACGGCCGCGGAAATTGCCTGCCGCGCGATGGCAGGCAGACGAAACTGCGATCGCAGATGGGGCCGCGGATGTGCCTCGAATGGTAGAGGCTTTCCGGTTGGCCAACTCTAACCTGCAGGACATCTGGTCGCTGGTGCTGCCGCCCAATTCGCTGTTGGCGCTGAAGCGAACTTCCGCATTCGACGCCGCGGTGTTTCGTATGCCTGAAAGTCTTTGGGCGCGCATCGTGTTTGACTTTGTTGTCGCCTACCGGCTTCGCACAATCAATCGCGGACACCTGATGGGCGCGCTGATTCCCCTTTATCTTGCCTGGGTCGCAAGTCACTTGAACATTACGGCATCGGGAACATCTTCAGAGCGCCACATTGAAGCGGTTGCCGCGGCCTTTGAAGCAGACAAGCCCTACCTGGTTGCGCGCTGGCGCTGGCCTGACCGGTTTGGTTCGTAATCAGAGTTTGTGCCGCGGCCGGGTTGTGGCGGGCACAACGTTGAGAGGAGCGAAACTCAATGCTTAACCTTATTGCAAACAGTTCTGAGACAAGCCGATTGGCAATGGCATCTCCGGCCTACGTCGAAGACGGTTCGGTCTGGCATCACATGTCCGATGCACTCCACCAGTCGCTCTACCGCGTGCTGACGCTGCTTATCGCCGTGCTGCCGGGAATTCTTGCGTTTTTTGTCGCACTGACGATCTTTACTTTTTGCGGCATGCTGATTTCGTGGCTGCTGCGGCGTTGTTTGTCATGGATCAAATTCGATCATCGGCTTGCGCATCGAGGTGGGGATGGCTGGGCTCCGGCCAGTTCGCCGACCGAGATTGTTGCGCGCGCTTCGTTTTGGATCTGCGTGCTGCTCGGTCTGATCATCGGCGTGTCAGCTTTCGATGCGTCGTACGCAACCGGCACGCCGGCGCCGATATCGCTGCTTCCTTATGTGACGCACGCGGTGGGAGCCGTGTTTCTGCTGATCGCAGGTATTTTGATTGCCCGCTTTCTGGCGCGATCGGTGCTGATCAGCGCGGTAAACGCGCAGTTGCAGTACGCACGAATTCTGTCATTGGGCGTGAAGTGGCTGGTGCTGGTGCTGACTGCCGCTATGGTGCTCGATCATCTTGAGGTGGGGGGAAATATCGTCGGATTGGCCTTTGGCATTTTGTTTGGGGGCATTGTTCTCACGCTTGCTCTCGCAGTGGGGCTGGGTTCTCGCGATTTGGTGAGCCGATCGCTTGAAAGCCACGTGGAGCGGACTGGCGAGCGCGGACCGATTGCGCACAACGTGACACCGCAGAGCGAGCAGATTCGCCACTTCTAAGACTGCGGGGAAGATAAGGGCGGGAGCTGTGAGCATTGCGATTCACGTTTATATTGAGGACGTTTGCCTTTCAGGTCTTCGCGCCGACGGCTTGCAATGCCGATTTTGTGAGCGCCTGATGCAGTATGCTCATTTCTTTCCACGGATCGCGCCGGAGCCTCGCTTTCCATTGCGCAAAATCGGCAACCGCAAACACGGGCATCTTAGGTACGTCGAGCTCCTTCCATGCGAGGGGAAGAGAAACGGGAACGCCGGCGCGGGCGCGCGGAGAGTATGGCGCCACAGCAGTTGAGCCACGGTCGTTGCGAAGATAGTCGAGATAGATTTTCCCGGCGCGCGCTGACTTGGTCATTTTGGTAATGAAGAGTTCGCTGTCGGCTTGTTCCATGCGGGTTGCGACGCCATGCGCGAACGCCTTCACGGCGGGCCACGAATGCTCAGCGCGAATGGGAACGACAACGTGCAGGCCTTTGCCGCCGGTGAGCTTTACAAAGCTTTGCAGGCCGAGCTTTTTGAGCAGAGCGCGAAGGCTGCGCGCGCTCTCTGCCAGGACCTTCCACGTGATGGATGCGTCGGGATCGAGATCGAAGATGATGCGGTCGGGCTTTTCAAGCGAATTGTTGCGCGAACCCCATGGATGAATCTCCAGCACTCCCATCTGGGCCAACCCGACGAGGCCTTCGGGGGAAGAGACCGTGATGTATTGCTCTGTGGCTCCGGTTTCGCGGTCGCGAACCGGCACACTGTCTACGCCGTTGGGCAGGCCGCTGCCTATGTGCTTTTGAAAGAAGCAGGGCTTGGTGCTGCCTTCGGGGCAGCGAACGATGCTCAAAGGGCGGCCGGCAATGTGCGGCAGCAAACGGTGCGCCACGGCGAGATAGTAGTTGGCCAGAGCTAGCTTGGTGAGACCGCTTGTTTCATCCAGTTGCTTATCGGGATGCGTTAGATGAAAGCCTTTGAGGGCCGATGAAGCGGCGGCGGATTTCGGAGCGGATTGCGGATTGCGATTTACCTTCGCTGCAACTTTACGCGCGGGTGCATGCGACGCATACGCAGGACGCGCTGCTTCTTCACGCGCCACTTCTTTGGCGGCTTTATCTTCGCGCAGTCCTTTAAAGGCCGCCTGGCGCAGCAGGTTATCGGTGGTCCAGGTAGCAAACGCAACCTGGGCAACCAGCTTCGGCTTGACCCACTGCGCATTCCGCCGCGCGTCAGCCGGAAGACTCGTAAACGGCGGATGCTTCTTAAGCAATTTGTCGAGCCGGTCGCGCAGAGTGTGCTGCATCTTCTGCGTGAAACCGGTTCCGGAGCGGCCTGCATAGATGAGCTTGCCGTTCTGGTAATAGCCGAGAAGAAGGGCTCCGATACCATGCCCTCCTTTGGAGGGAAGCGTAAATCCGCCGATGACAAACTCCTGCTCACGGCTGCACTTCATCTTCAACCATGAACCGCTGCGGCCGGAGTGGTAGGTGGATGAGGCCAGTTTGGAGACAATGCCCTCGGCGTGCAGCTGACAGGCTTTGGAGAACATTTCTTTGCCGGAGACATGGAAGGATTCACTGAGCCGGATCGTGGAGTCTTCGTTGGAGTTTTTCAGCAATTCGGCGAGCAAAGCCTGGCGGCGGGTCAAGGGAAGATTGCGCAGATTGCGGCCGTCAAGATGGAGAAGATCGAATGCGAAGTAGATGAGGCTCTCTTGCAGGTCCTGTTGAAATGCCGCTTGCAATGCTGCGAAACTGGTTTGGCCCGAGGGCTCAAGCACCACCACTTCTCCATCGAGCAGAGCGGCTTTGACGGGCAACCGCGCTGCCGCCTGGGCAATTTCGGGCATGCGATGGGTCCAGTCGAGCCCGTTGCGCGTGAGCAGCGCGGCTGAGCGGACGAGCTTGCCGTGGGATCTTGTGTCGCGGACATGAATCTGAATTCGATAGCCGTCGAGCTTGAGCTCGTGAAGCCACGCATCGGTGTCAGGGGGCTGACTGGTGGCGAGAGCAAGCTCGGGCGCAATAAAGCCGGGAAAGTTTTCGCGCGGGAGGTTGCGGAGCAGGCGGGTTTGCGATGGCGATGGAGCAGGCTCCTGTTTCGAGGCCTGCCTGCGCGGCGTTGTCTCTTTCGCTTTCACGTTTTTCTGCGATGATTCTTTGGAATTCCAGACATGATCGTCGTCTGAAGCGATCTGTTCGAGGCTGCGCCCAGTGACCACGCTGTTGGGCAGCGCGTCGGTTACGGCAGGCTGCGCTGTTTGCGCCAAGTCATCGCGCTCTTTGATCAACAGCCAATTTGGCTTTGCGGCGCTTGCAGTGCGGTCTTTCATGCGCACCAGCACCCAGTCTCCGCGGAGTTTTTCGCCGTGCAGTGTGAACTTGAGATGGCCGTCGCGCAGGCCCTGGTCTGCATCGCCGTGCGGCTCCCATGTTCCCTGGTCCCACACCATCACCGTTCCACCACCGTACTGGCCTTTGGGAATGGTTCCTTCAAAGCCGCCGTACTCGATGGGATGATCTTCTACCTGCACTGCCAGCCGTTTGTCCGCAGGATTATAGCTGGGCCCTTTCGCGACGGCCCAGCTTTTGAGCACGCCGTTCCAGCCGAGCCTGAAGTCGTAATGAAGCCGGGTTGCCTGGTGTTTTTGAATCACGAAGGGCAATGTGCTTTTGGCTTTTGACGCCGCACGGCCACGCGGCTCTGCCGTAACGCCAAAGTCGCGCATTGCGCGGTAGCGTGCAAGCTGGCGGTCTACAGCGGCTCGGGGAGATTGCTTACGGGCCATCATGAACGATCACGCAGCCTGATGACCGCGGCGAGCGGGTTTGACCGCGCGCGGTCCCTTTCTGGCGGAACTTGTCTGGGCCTGCGGTGCAGACCGGGCGCTGCGCTTCGGCGCTTTGCCCAGGCTCTGCCGCAAAGCGTCCGCAAGGTTGATTACCTTGGCGCGCTGTGGCTTGCCGGATTCGAGCGGCAGAGGCTGGTTTTTCAACTTGGCGTCGATCAGTTTGCGGAGGGCCCCTTCATAGTCATCTTTGTAGGCGGAGAGATCGAGATCGCCAGAGTATTGATCGATGAGGTCGACGGCCATGGCCAGCTGTTTCTTGTCAGCGGCGGCGCGCGGAAGCGGGGGAAAATATTCGGAGGCGTCGCGCAATTCTGCGCCGTAGCGCAGCAGATAGGCCATGAGGCCGCGGGTTGGCTTGCCGGGAGCGGCGGCGATGGCAACCAGATGCTCACGGCCCGAGAAGGCTATTTCACCAATGCCGGCCTTTCCGGATTGCTCCAGTGCCTGGGAGACGATGGCGTACGCCGCTGTCTGCTCGGCAGGCTCGGGCACCACAAAGTACGGCTTCTCGAATAGTGCGAGAGGAATATCGTTGAGATCGACAAACTGCTGAATTTCAAGCGTGGTTCTGGATTCAATGCGCAGTTCGGCGATCTCCGCAGGCTCAATGGCCATGTATTTGCCCTTGCTAATCTCGTAGCCCTTCACGATTTCAGACTGCTCGACGGGATCCTCGTTGACCACTTTCTGGTGGTGAACCCGCTGCCCTGTCTTGCGATCGATTTGATGAAACGAGATTTCGCTTGCCGGATTGGTGGCGGGAACCAGTCCCACTCCAAACGAAACCAGAGATATTTGCAGGTCGCCAGACCAAAGCGGACGCGCCATATTGTCTCCCCGTATTCAAACTGTGTGGGTTAGATGCGTTTGCCGGCAGAATTCTTCGACAATTATTCCGATGCGTGATTGGGGAGGGAAGGAAGCCTGGGTCGAGGGCTGGGGGGCGCTTGAAAATGGGCGAGATGCCGGCAATGGTGACGTCCGCCGGCGCTTGAATGAGGAGGATGGGGCGTTTCAGCCCAGCAATCGATAAATACTGACAATAAAGAGAATTGTTCTCTATAAGGCCGCAGTCTTGGCGGGCCGGGATTGATTTGCGATATGGTGGGCGCTGCAGGATTCGAACCTGCGACTTCCACCGTGTGAAGGTGGCACTCTACCGCTGAGTTAAGCGCCCGGATTCAGGCTTTGCCGGGACAACACCAAGAAATCATTCCGGATAATTTATAGAAAGCGCCCTGATTTAGAAAGCACCCCGGCGATTACCGCGGGCTTGCCGGCTGACTGCTGCGCCCAGGCTATTTTCCGGGCGGTTTCATGAAAATTGTAGCATGCAATTCGAGGCTTCCGGCTGCACGGCGGCGCATGGGCCGAGGTCAGTTGGGCATGGTTACAGCGAACCAGGTGGTAAACCGGACAGGCTCTCCATCGACGCGGTAGGGCTCGAAGACCCATTCCTTGACCGCATGCGTCGCGGCGTCCCTGAGCAGATCGGGGCCGCTGAGAACCTGGAGATCTTCCACCCGGCCCTTCTTGTCGATGATGGCCTTCATCCGCACGGTGCCCTTCACTCCCTCTTTCTGAGCGGGTACCGGATAGAGCGCCGTGACCTTGACGGTGAGCAGCTGCTGGGCAATGTCAGGCGAGATGACATACAACGGCGTCCAGGGAGCGGCGCCGGCGGGGGGCGTGAAATCGGCTTCATTGATGGGGCCGAGCGGTTCAAGGCTGTCAAGATGGGCGGTTACAGTGACCTTGCCGTTATCGACGATGCGCAGGTCTGAGGCGATGAAGTGGTCTTGAAAGCTGACGATTTTGGTATGAATGACGTGCTGGCCGCCGGGAAGGTCGTCAATGACCAGGATGGGCTTTTGGGGATCGAGACACCAGGTTCGTCCGATTGGATCGAAGTTGCCATTGGTCTGCCTGAGGCAGGAGAGGTTAACGCCACCGAGCTGGGTCGGCTTGAGATTGAATGTCTCGCCCTTGACTGTTTTCGCGCCGGGCAGCGGTTCGATCAATTCGCTTCGGACATAGCCTTCCAACTCAAGATTCAACGCCGGGTCGCCTGCGAGCAGAATGCCGTGTTCGGCGCCAAATTCGGTGTGGGTAAAGGACTTCTCGGTGAAGGAGCGTTTGAATTTGGTTCGGCTGGCCCAGAGTTCCTCGTAGGTTCCCTCGCCGGTTGCGTTGCCCTTTTCGTCGAAGAACTTGTAAGAGGCCTTGGCGTGCCAGGGCTGGATCTCCGGGCCGTCGAGGCCGTTGGATTTCGCCGCGAGGAGCATCAATGCTTTGGCATCGGTGGGCATGGGGGCAAGAGGGGCTGCCGGGGTTGCGTTCTGAGCGCTGGCGAGCCGTAACGGCAGGCCAAGCGAGATGAGGCAAGACAGGGCAATGCCACAGGAAAACAGGGATAAAAGCGAATCTTTACGCATAGTTTAAGGATAGCATCCGAGCGGCTGGGGAGGGGTGGGAGATGGCGCTTTATCGTTTCCCGTGTTACGATAAACGTTAAGCATGATTCAGTCCTTTGCCGACGACGAGACGGAAGCTGTCTTTGTGACGGGAAAGAGCCGGCGATTAGCGAGCATTGCGCGGGTTGCGGCACGCCGATTGCAGGCAGTGGATTTTGCGTCGGCGATCGAGGATCTTATGAATCCGCCCGGGAACCGGTTGGAGAAGTTGAAAGGCGACCGGAAGGGGTGGTGGAGCATCGGAATTAAGGACCAATACAGGGTGTGCTTCAAATGGGACGGAAAAGATGCCTGGGAAGTGGAGATTGTTGATTATCACTAAGGAGAATCGGCGATGAGTATTCCGCGTAAGCACGATCAGAGGGGGGCGCCGATACATCCCGGCGAGTTCCTGCGTGAGGATTTTCTATTGCCGCTGGGACTTTCGGCGAATGCTTTGGCCCTTGCCTTGCGGGTTCCGGTGACGCGCATCTCCGAGATTTTGCGGGAGCGGCGTGGGATTACGGCGGATACGGCGCTTCGGCTAGCGCGGTACTTTGGGACCACGCCCGATTTCTGGATGAAGATGCAGATGTCCTATGACCTGGCGCTTGCCAGCCGAGAGGTGACGGCGCGGATTGAGGTGGAGATTTTTCCCGCGCCTCGAACCGCGACAGGCGAGTTGAAGGCGAGACAGATTGCATGAACCGCCCGGCGGCCCGGAGGGATCGAACGTAACGGAAGGGAAGCGCCTGAAGAGGAAACGAGTACAAAGAGAATATGGCTACGACAACAAATAAGGATTATTACGCCACACTGGGCGTGAAAAAGACGGCGACAGCGGAGGAGATCCGCAAGGCGTTCCGCAAGGCTGCGCGGCGCTATCATCCTGACGTGAATCCCGGCGACAAGAAGGCCGAGGAGAAGTTCAAGGAGATTTCAGAAGCCAACGACGTGTTGAGCGACGAGAAGAAGCGCAAGGTATACGACCAGGTGGGTTTCTACTCTGACCAGATTGACCCGGCGCAGGCCGAGGCCTATGCGCGGCAGCAGAACGCGCGCCCTCCGGTAGATTTTGACGGGTTCGATTTTTCGGGTTTCCAGAGCGGGCCGGGACAGCATCCGAACCAGCAGACGGGCCCCGGGTCGGCGGGGAGGGGCAGCTTCAAGGATATTTTTTCGGGGATATTCAGCGGGGCGCAGCAGCAACAGCGGCCGCGGGGACCGCAGCCGGGCACGGACCTGGAGTACCAGGCGACGGTGGACTTTTGGACGGCGATCCGCGGCGGGCAGGCGCGCATCCAGGTGAATCGGCAGGAGGTTTGCCCCACCTGCCATGGGCAGGCGCACACCGGCGGGCCGATTCAGTGCCCGGAGTGCAACGGCACGGGCCAGGTAACGCAGATGGGCGGGCGGATGAAGTTCAACATTCCCTGTCCGCAATGCGGAGGCTCAGGACACACATCGAACGACTGCGCCACTTGCCAGGGCGAAGGCGTGGTGACGCGGAGTGAGACCGTCGATTTCAGAATGAAACCGGGGACCCGCGACGGGCAGCGCATTCGGCTGCAGGGCAAGGGCAACGCGGGGTTGAACGGCGGAGCACCGGGAGATTTGTTTGTGATTGTGCGCACTGGCACACACCCGGTGTTTACGCGCGTGGGAGACGACATTCATTTGACGGTTCCGGTGACCATTGCCGAGGCAACGCTGGGAGCCAAGGTGGAGGTTCCGACCATCGACGGCCGGGCGCAGTTGAAGATTCCGCCGGGCACGCAGAGCGGGCAAAAACTGCGCATGAGAGAGCGGGGCGTGGAGAGCTCACAGCACCCCGGCCAGCGCGGCGACCAGATTGTGACGGTGGAGGTGGTGGTGCCGACGCTCAAGGACGAGCGCAGCAGGGAGATTATGCGGGAGCTGGCCAAGCTGAACAGCGAGGATCCGCGGGCGGCGCTGTTTGCGAAGCTGTAGAAGAGGCAGTGGACAGTGCACAGTGGACAGTGAACAGTGAACAGTGGACAGTGGACGGTGAGCAGTTTTTGAATTGAGGCGGCTGTCATGGGCAAGTCAATGGTGGTCAGGTTTGTCTCTTCCGTTCTTGTTGTCTGCGGTTTGCTTGCGCACTCCCAATCTGGACCCGCACGGAGCCGAAGCAATCAGCCTGCTCCTAAATTCCCAGTGGCTTGTTATTTCTTCAAGCCGGCCCCCCAGCAACCTCCCAGCCGCATCGTGGAGGAGAAATCGGCTAAAAGGCGCGCATACGAGGCGAGCGTCTCGCAGGTGTACCGCCTTTGGTGTACGTCTGAGGGAGGTCCGTTCGAGGCAAGAGAGAGTGCAGCGGATAAAATGGCCAGCGCCTGGAAGATTGCCTGGGATGAAAAAGAACCGTACGATGTGGAATTTCACGAAGGCGGGGGACTTGATCTGCTGGCCCTTCTTGGTGTAACGCACCATCTTCCGGGACCAATGGCGGCCGACCCGAAGTTCACTCAAATGTGGATAGAAGAGTGCAGGGATATCTGTTTTACAATCAACTCGGATCTGGAGCACCCAGCAGGACAGAGATTCGTCATTATGCAACTTCAGTTGCGCAATGATGTCTTTGATCACCTCAAGAAAGAGCCTGCCTCGGAGCCGGTGTTAGAAATGCTTTGGGACGCGCGATACAGGCTGGTGGATTGATGGCCGCAAAACGTAAATCGAAGGGCGCGTACATGATTTCGGCGGTGGCCGAGATGTACGAAATTCATCCGCAGACGTTGCGCCTGTATGAGCGCGAGGGGCTGCTGAAGCCGTCGCGCACCGAGGGCAATACGCGGCTTTATACCGACGAGGACCTGGAGCGGCTGGAGTTCATATTGAACCTGGCGCGGGACCTGGGAGTAAACATTGCGGGGATCGCCATTGTGCTGCAGATGCGGGAGCGGATGGAAGAGATGAACCGGCAGATGCAGAGCTTTGTGGAGTACGTGCGGACGGAGATGCTGGCGCGCTTCCAGCAGAATGCGCCAGGGAGCGGGGCGGCGATGGTTCCGCTGCGCAGGCCGACGATTGTGGCCAAGGCCGCTTCGACGCGCAAGCCGTAGCCGGCGCCAATTCATACCGCTGAATCTTCATCATCGCTCGCGCTGGCCCCTGCCGGGTATGCTTATTCCTGCATGTCGTACATACTTCTTGGATTGGGCGTTTTCGGCCTGCTGACGTCCACGGTTTTTACCGGCATGGCGTTGTGGGCGGTGCGGGCCTTCCTGCGGGAGCGGCGGCTGGCCCTGTCTGCGCTCAACGCACGCCCGGGGTTTACGCCGCCGCTTACCCTGCTGAAGCCGCTGCACGGGGCTGAGCCGGGGCTGGAAGCGAACCTGGCCACATTTTTCGAGCAGGACTATCCGGAGTACGAGATTCTGTTTTGCGCGCGGTCGGCCGAGGACGCGGGCCTGGAGACGGCGCGGCGGGTTGCGGGCGGGTACGAGCACATTCCCGCGAAGTTTCTTTCAACTGGCGGGCAGCCGGACTACATCAACGCTAAAGTTGCCTCGCTGGAGCGGATGGAAGCCGAAGCGGCGCACGAAATTCTGGTGATCAGCGACAGCGATGTGCGGGTGACGCCTGACTATCTGCGCGCTGTGGCGCTGCCCTTCGCCAGCGAACAGGTGGGCGGGATGTGCTGCCCTTATCGGGGCGTTGCGGCCCCTCAAACCGGGTCGGGTACCGGGCTGTGGGCGCGGCTTGAGGCAGTGGGCATGAGCGTGGAGATGACGGCCGGAGTGCTGACGGCGCGGCAGATGGAGGGGATGCAGTTTACGCTGGGTCCGACCATGGCCTTCAGGCGGGATGTGATCGAGCAGATGGGAGGCTTCAGGGTTACGGCCGATTACTGCGCCGACGATTTTGTGCTGGGAAACGAGACCTTCAAGCTGGGCCGGAGGGTGGTGCTGAGCCATCATGCCATCGACCATATGGTGATCAATTCGAGCCTGGTTGCATCGCTGAAGCACCAGGCGCGGTGGATGAAGTCGACGCGGTTTTCGCGGCCGGCGGGGCATTTGGGGACGGCTCTGACTTTCAGTGTGCCGTTCGGGTTGCTGGCATGGGCGGCGGCGGCGGCGCTGGGACATCCGTGGTGGGGGCTGGCGCTGGCGGGGTGGAGCGTGGCCACGCGGCTGGCTCTCGCCGTTGCGGTGGGACGGCTGGCGGTGCGCGACAAAAGCTGGCTGAACCTGCTGGCGCTTTATCCGATTCGCGACCTGATGGGTTTTGGCTTTTGGGTGGCGAGCTACATGGGCAACCGCATTCTATGGCGCGGCCGGGTGTTTGAATTGCTGCCGGGGGGCAAGATGAGGGCGGCGGGGTAGGCTATTGGTGAAGCGGGCATGCGTGGCAATGTTGCGTGCTGGAAAGGAGCAACCTGCACAATGTTTGAACGGTATACAGAGAGAGCCCGGCGCGTGATCTTTTTTGCGCGCTACGAGGCCAGCCAGTTCGGTCAGCCTAAGAGCGCTGCGGGAGAAGTACAAGCTTGATGACGCCGCATCGGGGGTGGTGAGCCGGGAAGATGTTGAAGAGGTGATTTTGCGACGGGCGAACTACCCGTTTTGCCCGTAGGGTGGCGGCGGTTCTTGAATGAGGGCCAGCTCATGCAAAAGGAGCCTGGGGTTGCATAAATAGCAAGAGGTGTCCCTCAGGGGCTAATGCCCGCTTCATTTTATTGGCTTTATCGGCACGACTGAAGTCGTGCCCTTTCAAAGCCGGATTTATGCAACCGGCTTTAGATGCATTATCCGGATTAGTGTAGCCGTGGATTTTATTGGTATCCCACCCTTTCCGCCGAAAAAACGGAAAGGATGGGGCACGGAGGTCCACAGGAATAACAAGAATGCTCTACGGCAGCGGGCGGTCGGTCCAGAGGGCTTTGTCGGCCAGGTATTGCACCGGGTAGAGGCGGCCGGCGAGCAGGCGCTCGGCCTTTTGCTGGTTTTTGTCCTCGGCGAAGAGCCACTTGCGCTCGCCGGTGCCCCAGGCTTTGGAGAGATCGTCTTCACTGAGGAAGATATTGGGCGCGTCGGGGTAGCATGAGCCCCAGAGCAGCGGCGTGCCCTCGCCGTGCTGACCGCAGCGCGGGATGACGAGGAAAGCCGGCTTGCCCGCAAAGAAATGGTTGGTATAAAAAACCACCGATGAGGCGTCGGATTGCTCGCCGAAGATGATGAAGGAGTCGGCGGGAGAGCCGCGCTGGATGATGGTGTCAGCCAATTGCTTGGAGCCGAGCATGGGGTCGAAACGCGCGAAGGCGATGTGCGCGGCAATGAGAAAGACGGCCGAGGTGAGGGCCAGGCTGATGGTGGCGGCCAACTGCTTGCCTTTAAGGCGCAGCACCCAGCCGATGGCCGGGCCGATGAGCAGAGTGACCGCGGCCAGCGCGGCAGGCAGGCGGAGAGCGGCGAACGAGGCGAAGGTAAGGTCGAAGAGGTGGGACATGGACAGCGTGTAGTCGCCCACGCCGCGATGCGCCAGCAGGGTGCCGATGTCTGCCACGTAGGGGAGCCCACGCGAAATCCACAGCCCGTAGCCCAAGACGGCGGCGGACAGGACGCCGATAACCGCAAAGAACGCCTGAGCGCCGGTAAGCCAGGCGGTAGAGAGCAGCGGCCTGGGGCTGCCGGCAACGCCTTCGGGGCTGCGCTTTTCTTCAATGCCCGCGACGACCGCGGCGATGAGGATGAACAACGGCGGCCAGACCGGGAAGGTGTAGTACTCCTGATTGGTGGAGATGGAAAAAAACAGCAGCGTAACCGCGGAGAACAGGATCAGGAGCCACGTGGAGCGGACGCGGAACTTGAGGCGCAGAACGTAGGTGGCCACATCTTCGCGAACGGCATTGTCGAGGTAGAAGTCGACGGTCTTGCCGGCGTCGTGGCCCAGGTGCTGCATCCAGTTGCGGCGGGTCTTCCATGCGACGGCCACCAGGGCAGGCAGAAACAGACTCCAGGGAAAGAGCCAGACCAGATGCGCCAGCCAGTACCCGAAAAAGGGCATCTTGTTGTAGTCGTGCGGATAGCGCAGGCCGAAAAAGCGCAGGTAATGCTCGTTGACGAGGTAGAAGTACCAGAAGCCGTGCACGTTGCCGAGAGTAGGGTGGTTGCCGACGGGATGGCCCTGGTCAGGATTGGCGAGGCCGACAAGGATGTGCCAGGGCGCGGCGATGGCCAGAAATGTGAGCAGGCCGGAGACGGGCTTCAAGTCGCGCCAGCGGCGCCATTGGCCGGTGAGCAACAGATAGGGAATGATGGCGCCGACAAAGAAAACGGGCGCGATGAGTCCCTTGGTGAGCAGAGCCAGGGCGAGCGATGCCCACATCCAGTACATGCGCGCGGGGCGGTTCGATTCCAGGCCGGTGATGAGGCCGTAGAGCGCGATGAGCAGAAACAGGCTGAGCTCGGCCTCGGGAATGATGAAGCGGGTAAAGAGAAATGGGCCGATGGAGGTGAGCACTCCCAGGCCGGCATAGAGGCCGGCTCGAGGTCCCCAGGCGCGGCGCGCCCACAGCCAGCAGAGCCAGGTGAGCCCAAGCATGGCAAGGGTGTTGGGCAGGTGAGTGGCAAAGGTGTTTTGGCCAAAGACGAGGTAGGAGACGGCCACCAGCCAATAGGGCAGCGGGGGCTTCTCAATGTAGCGGATGCCGTCGATTTTGCAGGTGATCCAGTTGCCGCTCTCGGCAATGTGCTGCGCGGCCTGGGCGTGCGAGGCGTCCACGTCGTCCATCAGCGGCGGCGTGAAGAGCGAGGCAAATTGCACGGCAATAAAAATTGACCCGAGCAGCAGCCAGGTAGCCAGCACGGAGGGGGATTGGCGGGGGCGATCGAACGTGCGCGTATGGATTGGAATCGTAGAAAAAGGCATTGGAACAAGGATAACAGCCGGGTTTCCGCTTCAGATGCGAAGCGTGTATCTCCGTGAACCTGAGGGAGTTTTCTGGCAGAGCCGCAGGCGCATTGACCATTTTTATGCCGATTGAGAGGCGCTGCGAAAACCTCCTCAAAATTCTCGAAGATCTTTCAACCGATTCATTGAGGCTCCGTCTAAGTCAGCGGTGGGCTGGAACAATGGCCTGCCGAAAGGTCGAAAACATGAACAATCGACGCCTGGTTTGCCTCTTCGTTTTGATTCTGATTTTTGGTTTTTCAGGGCCTCCCGCGCGGGCGGCTGCGCCGGGGTTTTCAATTACTGCGTCCAACACCACGCTTAACCCGAACGGCACGGGGAAGGCGGCGTACACGTTGACTTCGCTTAACGGCTTCACCGGCCAGGTGGCCGTAACTTGCGACATTTTGGATTTGCCGGCGGGAGCCAAGGTTCCCTTTTGCGGGGGCGGGCCTTTAATTGCCTATACCCTGACGGCTAACGAGACAGTAAGCGGGTCGATGGAATTTTATACGAATGCGATTCCAGTCGCCGTCAGCCAGACCCGTCGTCCGAGATTGGTCCCTGGGGCTGGCCTGGCCCTTGCCGGGGCTTTGCTGTTTGGATTCGGCTTGCGGCGCAGAGCGCGCGGCTGGCTGATGCTGACCCTGCTGGCGGTAAGCGCGATGGCCGGCTTTGCGGGAGTCTCCGCTTGCAATGCCAGCGAGAACGGGTTGACGCCGGGAACCTATCTGTACGCCATGTACGCTACGGATACGAGCACCTCCGCGCAGGTGAGTTCGACCTTCAACGTGACCGTGCCTTAGGCTGTCTTGCCCTTTGCGGGGATCTCAGCCGCGGAATGCTGCCGGGCGCGCGCTGCATGGGGCTGTTTTGGCGGTATTTTGCGCAATTGTCGCCCCGCTCTTATCTGGGTCCCCTCATGAAGTTGACGGGAACGCCCATCTCAAACCAGAAGGCGTTTCCGCTGGGCTTGTTCTGGACCAGGGTGTCGCGGAAATATTTGAACGCGAATGCGCCATGCGCTCCCAGTTGAAAGCGGGCTTCAGGACCGATGGCGAAATCGCGGCCGCGATTGCCGTCTAAGACAATGAGCCCGTTTTGCTGGTCGTTTGTGGTTTGCTGGTAGACATATCCGTTCACGCCCAGGGCTGCCTTGCGAGAGACCTGGCGCATGGCATCGTATTCGCAGGTGAGCTCGTTGCCGCTGCGGTAGTGAGTGGCCGTGTCGTGAAAGTTGACGATGTATTGCACCTTGGAGCTGACTTCCCACTGGGCGTGATGGGGAAGAAAAGTAAAGCCTGCCACGGGGACGGCGGAGTAGTAGTTTTCCCCGATGTTAAGGGCGTCAGTCTTGACGTAGGGAGAGCCGGGAAGGTAAGCGTCGCCCTCATAAAACCAGTGCCAGGAGTTTTTCTGGTAGCCGACGGCAAAGAAGCCGACGATGACGTTGCCGAGGCCATTTTTGCTGTAGAAACCCTGCGCGACGTGCAGTTGCTCATAGAACGTGGGAACCACGATCACGCTGTTGAGCCTTCCCCCGAAAACGGGAACGCCCCAGTTGCGCTCGAACTTGACCGCACTGGCCAGGAGCCTGACCTTGAACTCCGGCACGGAGCTGACGCCGGAGGAGTTGTTCAACTGGTTGGCGCCATAGAAGACGGTGAACTCGTCAAAGACGGTGGTGTGAGCAGGGGGCGTGAGGCCGGGCATGACGGTTTCTGCGCCGATGGGATAGCTGCTGGCTCCATGCTCGGTGGCATAAGCGGCGGGGGCGAAGAAAACGATTGCGATGAGGCACAGAAGCAAAGGACGGATGGACCGGGTTGTTCTCCACGGGCCGACGGTTGACGATGCATAGAGCACGGAGGACCTCCTTGTCGCTCATTTTGCGAACGGACGGGTCTTTGCGCGCCTGCCGCTGGAGCGATGTGGCCTGGAACAGTAATGACTTTGAGGCTGTGCACTCTATCGGCGGGTTGCAGGCGCAACTTTAATTGAACGCAAATGGGCCTCGGGTTCGGCCCCGTCGTGTATCTTGGCCGCAGAGACGAAATTTTCCTTTTCGGAGAGCACCTAAAGGCCCCTCATGCCCACCTTTGCCGCCATCGACATCGGTTCCAACTCTTGCAGATTGAAGATTGCGAAGGTTGTGGCGCACCAACTGAGGACGGTGCACGAGGATCGCGAGGTGACGCGTCTGGGGGCCAGCGTGTTCGATTCGGGGCTGGTTTCGCCGGAGGCGATGGCGGCAACGGTGAGGACGCTGAAGCGGTTTCAGCGGGCGGTGCAGACACGCGGAGTGGACCGAATACGGGTGGTGGCCACCTCAGCCATGCGCGATGCGCGCAACGCCGCGGCCTTTCAGGCGTGGGTGAAGGCGGAGACGGGCTGGACGATGGAGATCATCTCCGGCCTGGAAGAGGGACGGCTGATTCATCTGGGCGTGATGGGCGGCGAGGCTGGAGCGGGCGGCCGCGTGCTGCTGGTGGACCTGGGCGGGGGAAGCTGCGAGATCACGCTATCAGAACACAGGCGCATCAAGGAGACGATCAGCGTTCCGCTGGGAGCGGTGCGGCTGACGGAGGGATTTTTGGCCGCCGACCCTGCGCCCGCGGAAGGATTGGCGCGCATGCGGCGGTGGATTGCCCGCGAACTGAGGCGGGCGCAGCGCAGGATTCAGCCGGGCAAGGTAGGGCTGGTGATTGGCACCTCAGGCACTGCCGCGGCGCTGAGTGACGCATTTGCCGCCGGCAGCAAGTCAGCGGGTCAGCGGGTCGGCGAGTCAGCGGGGCGGCGAGTGAGCAAATTGGCAAGCCGGCAGGGCAGCAAATCAGCGAAAGAGCCGGTGCCGACGCGGGCGGTGCGCAAGCTGGCTTCGAAGCTGGCCAAGATGACGCTGCCGGAACGCGAGGCGGTGCCGGGGATTGGGCCTCGGCGGGCAGAGATTATTGTGGCCGGGGCCGAGGTCATTGCCGAATTGCTGGAGAGCTTTGGACTGGCGGGGTTCCGCTATTCGCCGCTGGGGCTGCGCGACGGGATTCTGGCGCAGATGCTTGCGCAGCAGGACCTGCGCGCCGCGGCGCACAAGGAATTTGAGCAAGAGCGCTGGGAGAGCGTGCTGGCCACGGCGCGGCGCTACGGTGTTGATCTGCGCCAGGCCGAGCCGGTGCGGGCCCACGCGGTGCAACTCTTCAAGGAGTTGAAGACACTGCACGAGTTGCCGCCGGAGTATGAAAGCTGGCTGGCGGCTGCCGCGATGCTGCGGGACACGGGCAAATTTATCAACCACCAGGGACACCACAGGCACACGCAGTACATCGTCTCAAGCTCAGAGATTTACGGTTATACGCAGGTGCAGCGGACCATTGTTTCAGCCATTGCGCGCTACCTGGGCAAGAGCCGTCCCCAGCCGAACGACCGCGCGTTGCGCAATATTCCGCCGGAGGAGCACAAGCATGTGCAGCGGGCCGTGGTGCTGTTGCGGCTGGCCCTGGCGCTGAACCAGGACCGCGCCAGCGATGTGCTGCGGGTGGCGGCAAAGATCTATCCCAAGCGGGTTTACCTTGAACTGGAACCGGGGCGAACGGGCGCGGAGCTGGAGTTGTGGAGTCTGCGCAAGGAGGCGGGTTACTTTCGCGAGGTCTTCGGGCGGGAGCTTTTTGCGACGCTGGCGTAGATTTGGCGGGCCGTGCGGGGATCGATGAGCCACTGCAACAAGGGCGGATGGCGGTCAAGATCGACGCGGGCGATGGAGCCCTTGCGCATGCGGATGGCCGCGCCGCCGTTGGCGGTGATGAGACGGCCCAGAAATTGAAAGAGGTTGGGATTGTGGCCGACCATGAGCACGCCTTCGCGATCGGAATATTTCACCAGCAAATTTTGAAAGGCTGCGTAGCCGGCATCGAGGCCAAGCGCCGGGCTGATTTCAACCTTGGCGTCGTAACCCAGTTCCGTGCCCACAAACTGCGCGGTCTGCAGGGCGCGTTTGAGGGGGCTGGAAACGACGACGTCGACCTGGACCTTGAGGGCGCTCAAAACGCGCGCCATCAACACACACTGCTCCTTGCCCTCCTTGACGAGGGCCCGCTTGGCGTCGAGAACCGAGTTGCCGCGGGGAACCCCGGCGTTGGCGTGACGCATCAGGTAGAGGATCATGCGATTGGTCCTGCGGGGTTCATTCGGGTGGTCTCACCCCCGCGGTCTTTCCGGCAGAGCTACAGGCATTTGATTTTAACACAGTTGTAACATTGGGCAATGGGTCAAGGGACGGCTAAAGCACGCTTGAACTTTAGTTTGCGGGAAGTTGAGAACGGCAGACGGCGAGTGCCGCAACGGCCAGAAACCACTGTTTCAGGCACTGTTGTTTCGGGCTGATCGCCATCTTTCACGCGCAGGTCTCTTTCACCAGTGCATCGATTTTGGCGCACACGTCTTCGGGCTTGACGAAGAACGGAGTGTTCAGGCACTGAACCGTCAGTTGCCGCGTTGCAGCGGAGTAACTCCAGCCGATTTCGACGCCAAACTTCGAGGAGGTGCCGGAGCTGCCGGTGAGACCGATTCCCGCGGCCTGGGCTTTGGCGGTGAGTTTTTCAAACTGCTCGGGGGTGATGCCGGAGAAGATTTGCGGCTGCTGCTTTTCCATGGTGACCTCCCTTGCAGGGTTGGATGCCTGGGGCAGCGAATGCAAACGAATACCCACCATAAAAGTGATCTTGTCACCTGCCGA
>JBEKEQ010000071.1:0-21442 GCA_050013735.1 Occallatibacter sp. | reverse complement strand
GACAACACCACCGTTGCCACGCTCGAAGAGTCGGGTCTGAATTCGACGTTCAATTTTCTGGAGTTGTTTACTTAGGGCTGGTTCGCTCATCCCCAGGCGCTTGGCGGCCTGAGTCATATTGCCGTCTTCATGCAGGGCAACGACCAATTCGAGATCGCGAATTCGGAAATGGCCTTCCGTCATGGCGTATCTCCCACGGCGCGCACGAACCCCTGTGCATCACCAAGGCAAACGGGGAGGCCCCATCACTGGTCACTGATCCCACCCGAAGATGACGGACAAGTAAAAAGCGGTTTGTACAACCATCGATCATATCTACTGCATTTTGACACGATAATTGCGATTTAGTTTTGCCTCAAACGAAAATTGTTTTTCCAGCCCTCAAGCCGGCTCATGCTGGCAACCTTCCAGGACGAATCTGGTCAGACAGACTGCCACTCCCAAAAAGTTATAGCCAACTTCCAAAAAGTTATTGGACAAGACAGCACTGCCTGAAGCACGGTAGCGAAAAGGAGCGCGTGGAGATCCTTGGCGCTCGCCGTGACCAGAGGAGGTCAGAAGATGGATACCCAGACTGACAGACTCGACGAACACATCGCCATTCCGAAGCGTCCTCCTGCTTCCGAGGCGTTCGTCCCAGAACCCTTGCTGGACACGGACCAAGCGGCAGCTATTATGCGCATCCACCCAAAAACGCTACAGAAACTTGCACGAAGAGGCGTGATTCGCGCCATACAGATTGGCAAAGTCTGGCGTTTTCGCGCATCCAGCCTCGAAGAGTGGATTCAGCAAAAACTTGCGGGTTGATTGAAATCACATCTCGACCTCTGCCCCGTCTGGCGGTACTCTGGAATCAGTCGTCCGTTGCCGCCTGAACCAGGAGGATTCATGTTTAGGCGAACACGGTATCAACAAGGAAGCGTGCAACGCGAAAAGCGGCGGAACGGGCCAGATGTTTGGGTCTATCGCTGGTATGAGGTTGGTTCTGACGGCGCGAGCAAGTATCGCAAAGCCATCGTCGGAACCGTATTGACCTTACCCACCGAGGCCGTAGCCCTCAAGGCAGCTCGTGCGCTGCGCATTGACGCAAACCAACAAACCCCGCAGTCAGAGAGTGGGCCAAGCACAATTGCCGAACTCGTTGCTCATTACCGGCTGAAGGAATTGTCCGGCGATAGCAACGGACGCAAGGCATTTTCCACGCGCGATGGCTATGAATGCTATCTGGACAACTGGATATTGCCGAGGTGGCAGGATCACAAGTTGAATCAGGTCAAGCCTGTCGCAGTGGAAGCATGGCTCGACAGCATTAAGCGGGCAAGAGGCACACGGGCCAAGATACGGAACATAATGAGCGCGGTCTTTCATCATGCAATGCGATACGAGTGGTTGGATGCCAACCCGATCAAGCTCGTGCGGCAAAGCGCGAAGCGAGAACGAACTCCGGATGTTTTGGAACTTGCGGAACTGCAACTTCTTCTCACCAAACTCGAACTTCGGGAGAGGACGTTGGTCCTCCTGGATGCGGCAACTGGGCTTCGCGTAAGCGAACTTCTCGCGCTGCGCTGGGAGGATGTGGACTTCAAGACTCTTGAACTGAGTGTGACCCGCTCGATTTGGCACCAGGTGGTAGGCAACTGCAAGACCGAAGCCTCGGCCAAGCCCGTACCTCTCGACAGCTATTTGGCAGAGGATCTGCTCCAATGGCGACGGGTTAGCCCGTACCCGATGTCGCACGATTGGGTCTTTGCCAGTCCGACCATGAAGGGGAAGCAGCCTTATTGGCCGGACAATCTTATGAAACGGTACATCCGGCCTGTGGCACAGAAAGCCGGTATCCACAAACGAGTCGGTTGGCATACCTTCCGCCACTCCTTCGGCACGTTGCTGAAGGCAAACGGAGAGGATATCAAGACCGTCCAGGAGCTTTTACGGCACGCGAACAGCCGGATAACGTTGGAGGTCTACACGCAGGCCGTGACCTCGAACAAGCGCGCCGCACAGAGCAAGGTTGTGAAGATGATGGTTCCGAATTCGGGTGCAATTCGGGTGCAAACGCCCATTCAAGCTGAGGGATAGAACCAGACAAAATCGCAGACCGAAGGCCCGATTTCGCGGTGCTTTTTGGATGTGGGCAGAGGTCGTGGGTGGAATGAGGATTTCCTGCACCCAGATTTTGGAAGGTTTTGGGCTTATTGCACCTTTATCGAACCCAGATTTGACTGTCACTTTGATTGCCATTCACTCCCAAGTCCTTTGGAATGTATGGCGGGGACGACGGGGCTCGAACCCGCGACCTCTGCCGTGACAGGGCAGCGCTCTAACCAACTGAGCTACGTCCCCTTGCATAAATCTGATGGCTAAGCCACCAGAAAGAGTGTACCAGAAGCCCGGAGCTTCGCGCCCCTTCCCGCGCCGCTCAACTCGGCCCCACATCAGGAAAACTTGCCGGCATTTCCCGCCGCCGCTGCATCCTCCCGCGAATACAGGCTACGCGGACCAGGCCGCCCGGCTGGATCGTCCCGCGGATGTGTACCCCATATCCGCAGAGATGCCCCGTACACACTGCAGCAGGTGGTTGGCAATCGAAGGCAGTTTCTGCGCCGTCACGCGAAACGACGGCCCACTGATGCTGACCGCGGCCACAGGCAGGCGCTGCGCATCCAGAAGCGGCACGGCGATGCACCGCAACCCCTCTTCAAGCTCCTCATCGTCCACGGCGTAGCCGCGCCGGCGCGTTTTCTCCATCTCCGCGCGCAAAGCCTCTGCCGTGGCGATCGTGTGGGGCGTGAAACGCTCAAACTTGATGCGGCGCACTATATCGTTCGCTCTCTCCTCGGGCAGAAACGCCAGCATCGCCTTCCCCACCGAAGTGCTATGCACCGGGTTGCTGGCCCCCACGCGGGTAATCATGCGTACCGAGCGGGCCGGCTCAATTTTGTCGATGTAGATCACCCGCGCCGCCTCCAAAATGCATAGGTGCGCGGTCTCTTCCGTTTCGGCCACCAGCCGCCGCAGGTGCGGTTGAGCGCGGTCGCGCAAATCGTACTGCTCAATGGCCCGGTTGCCGAAGTCGAACAGCCGCAATCCCAGCCGGAACTTCCCCGTCCCGGTGCGCTCCACCATGCGGTGCCGCTCCAGAACCATCAGAAAGCGGTGCGCCGTGCTCTTATGCAGTTGCAGCGACGACGCCACCTGCGCCAATCCCAGCGGTGTTTCGCTCTCTCCAAGCAAATCCAAAACGGCAAACGCCCGGTCCAGAGCCTGAACTTTATAAGTGCCTTGCGGAGCTGCGTCTCGCATCGTGGACCCCCATTCCGCCTTTTAATCTCTCTTCCAGTTTGCAAGGAATGGGAAACCGTGTCAAGTTCTGATACGCAATGCCTTTTTATGAGACTTTCTGCGAGGCGATGATGGGCCGAAACCAGTGCTCGCCCCAAAAAATAACTCTCCTGCCGAAGACCCAGCGGGGACGTCCGCCTACGCCTCCACCACATCCCCCTCGCCCGGCGCCAGAAACAGATTTGCCTCCAGCCCATGCTGCCGCGTGTAGAGGTCGTAATACCGCCCGCCCAGCGCAAACAACTCGGCGTGATTGCCCCGCTCCACCACGCGTCCGCCCTCCACCACCAGAATCTGGTCAGCGCGGCGAATGGTCGATAGCCGGTGCGCAATCACAAACGTCGTTCGTCCCTGCATCAGCTGGTTCAGCCCCGCCTGAATCATCGCCTCTGACTCCGAATCGAGCGAGCTGGTCGCCTCGTCGAGAATCAGGATGCGCGGCTCCGCCAGCAGTGCCCGCGCAATGGAAAGCCGCTGCCGCTGCCCGCCCGAAAGCTTCACGCCGCGTTCGCCTACAATCGTGTCGTACGCATCTGGAAAGCGCTCGGCAAACTCGTCTACGCGGGCCGTACGGCAGGCAAACAGAAACTGCTCTTCGGTGGCGGCCGGCCTTGAAAACAGAATGTTCTCGCGAATCGTGCCATCGAACAGAAACGAGTCCTGCAGCACCACCCCCAACTGCGACCGGAACGTATTCAGGTCCACATGCGCAAGGTCTATGCCGTCCACCAGCACGCGGCCTTTGGTCGGCGTGTGGAAGGCGCACAGCAGGCTGATAATCGTCGACTTGCCCGACCCTGAAGACCCCACCAGCGCCGTCACCGTTCCCGGCTCGGCCAAAAAGCTCACCCCGTGCAGCACCGGCTTGTTCGGGTCGTAAGCAAACTCAACATCTTCAAAGCGGACCGTGCCCTGAATAGGCGGCATCTTCAGCGTGCGCTCCGGGCTCCGGTTTTCCTCCAGCTCGCTCATAATTTCGTTGGTTCGGTCCAGTCCTGCAAAGGCCTCTGTCAGCTGCGTGCCGATGTTCACCACCTGGAAGACCGGGGCAATCATGAAGGCCAGAAACATGTTGTACGCAAAGTAATCACCCACGCTCCAGCTATGGTTCAGCACATTGTGACCGCCCAGCCACATCACCAGTGCGCTCACCAGTCCCAGCACCGTGGTCGAGGCCGATCCCAGCACGCTGGTCATGGTCAGCGACTTCATCACGTTGGCCAGCAGCCGGTCAACGCCTGCGGAAAACACAATCGCCTCGCGCTCCTCAGCGTGGTAGCCCTTGATTACTCGCACCCCGCCCAGCGACTCGGTCAACCGCCCCGTAACTTCCGCGTTGATCTTGGCCCGCTCGCGAAAAATTGGGCGAATCACCCTGAACGCGTACTGCAAAATAAACACGAACACGGCCACCACGGTGAACACCGTCAGAGTGACCACAACGCTGCGATGCAACAGATAAAAGAAGGCCAGCGCGGCGGTCAGCATCCCGCCCACAAAATCCACCAGCCCGGTGCCCACCAGGTTGCGAATCCCCTCCACGTCGGTCATAATGCGCGCCACCAGCGTACCGGTGCGGTTGGCGTCGTAGTAAGACACCGACAGCAATCCCACATGCCGCTGCACCTGGCGCCGCATCTCGGCAATCAGCCGCTGCCCGGCCTTTGAGAGCAATTGCGTCAGCGAGAACGAAGTAATCGCCTGCACCACCATGGCCCCGAACACCAGCGCAATAATCTGGGGCAGCAACTCCGGATGCGGATGCGTGGTCGACAGCACCTTGTCCAGCAGCGGCTTCGACATGAAAGGCAACACCAGCCCCGCAACGCGGTTGACCACCATCAACCCCATCCCGGCCACCAGCAGTCCCTTGCGCGGCGCCATCAGGGACCAGATTTGCGGCCACAGCTTCTTCAGCTCCGGCTTCTTCTTCGGCAAATCCGCCAGTCCCGCGCGCGCACCGCCCCCGCGCGGCGACCGCTCGCTGTGCGAGCCTCCCATGCCTCCCATACCGCCCCGCATCGTCCCCATGCGCTAAACCTTCCCCGAGCGCCGCGCGGCCACGAACGACCGTATGCAGAGAAGAATGTAAATAATTAAGATCAAAGCCAGCGCCTGCTTTGAATACATCGCGATCGGGTCCGTTGACGTCCCCGCGGCATGCGCTTTGATAACGCTGCGGGTGATTTCGACGCACGTGCCGATCCAGGCCAGCAGCGCAATCGTCACATTGATGTGCATGAACAGCTTGCGCCGCTTCTCGCTGGGGCTGATCGCCAGGAATCCAAAAACACCCAGCGCCAGCCCAATCCACGCCGGAATCAGCGCGGTAGGATGCAAGCTGCCCGTACCCAGGTAGCCCGCCAACCCCAGAGCCACCAGAAGAACCGCAAAAATCAGCGTCACCTTTGCCACGAGAGACCTCCATCCTGCATGGCAAGAATACCAGCCGCAGTTCACAGTTCTCAGCTCAGAGCACCGAGACTGGATGCGGCCAATCAGCAAAGGGTTTTGGCTGAGAACTGTGAACTTCGAACTGTGAACTGCCCTTTCACCTCTGTATCCTCGCCGATCCGCCCTTGGCAAATGCCCGCACCTGTTCTATTGTCGCCATGGTCGTATCACCGGGAAAGGTAGTCAGCAGCGCGCCGTGCGCCCAGCCCAGCTTCACCGCCTCTTCGGGCGTCTCTCCGTTCAACAGGCCATAAATAAACCCAGCCGCAAATCCATCTCCGCCGCCCACGCGATCCAACACATCCAGTTCCACCGTAGGCGCGGAAATCGTCTTGCCGCCAATCCACGCCACCGCGCTCCAGCTATGCCGATTGGTCGAGCGCACGTCGCGCAGCGTGGTTGCCACCGCCTTCACCTGCTTGTGCTTCTTTACCACCGCGTCCATCATCCCGAAGAACACACTCGGGTCCAGCTTCGATGCCGCCGCAACCTCCGGCCCCGGAATGCCCAACCCCCTCTGCAAATCTTCTTCGTTGCCCATCAGCACATCCACGTTCTCAACAATGCGGCCAATGGTCTCTACCGCGTGCTGGTCGCTGCCCTGAACCTTCCACAGCTTCTCGCGATAATTCAAATCGTACGAAGTTACCGCGCCTGCGGCCTTGGCGGCCTTCATCATCTCCGCCACCAGCGCCGCCGTGGTGGGTGAAAGCGAGGCAAACAGCCCTCCGCAATGCGCCCACCGAACCCCTCCGGCAAAAATCGCTTTCCAGTCGAAGTCCCCCGGCTTCAGCTCTGCCGCCGCCTCGTTGGCACGGTTATAAAACACCATGGGCGCGCGCACGCCGTACCCGCGGTCGCTGTAGACAGCCGCCATGTTCGGTCCCCGCGCGCCGTCGTGCTTGAAGTGCTTGTAAATCGGCTTCACGCCCATCGCCCGCACCCGCTCGGCAATCAGGTCGCCGATCGGATAATCCACCATGGCCGAAACAATCGCCGTCCTCATGCGGAAGCAGTCAGAAAGGTTGGCCGCCACATTAAACTCGCCGCCGCTCACGTGAATCCTGCACTCTGTCGCCTTGCGGAAGGGAATAATCCCCGGATCGAGCCGATGAATCAGCGCTCCCAACGAAAGAAAATCCAGTTCAGCATCCTTGCGGATCGTCAATCCATCGCTCATTGCCCTTACACTCCTCTTTCACCTTCGAAAATCGAAATCGGCAAATCTCTAATTGCCAGTCCTCGCACCAACTCCCGTGCCCCATCCTTGCCAGTTTTTCCTGTGGCAAGGGTGGGATACCACGAACGTTAACTGGCGCATTCACCCAGTCAAAAAACCTACCTGAATTGTCCAATTACCCCAAGACTCAAACATTGTCCCCGCCCATCATAGTCCGTTCTGCTTCAACCCCTTCAGGTCAGCCATCACATCCGCCACCGTCCACTCATTGCCGGGATAAAACCGCACCACCTTGCCGTTCGCATCCATCAGCGTCGTTGAAAGCGTGTGCGTAATCGAGTCATCGGCCCCGTGCGAAATCCCCACGTCAAACCACTTGGCCATCTCCAGCAAAACCGGCTTCTCCGGCACCGCAAAATCCCAATCCGCAAAAGCGCTTTTCGCATCGCTCCCGATATAAGTAGCCCCATACGCCCGCAGCCGTTCCGGCGTATCGTGTTCCGGATCGAAGCTCACGCACAGCAGGTGCGTCTTGCCGCGCAGCGCCGGGTCGGCCTCCACCCGCTTATGCACTTCGGCAAAGTTACGCGTCACGCGGGGACAAAAGTCCGGCAGCGGGCAGCGCGTATAAATAAAGGTCACCAGCAGCGCCTGGCCTCGGAACTGGCCCAGATGAATCGTCCGCCCATCCTGATTTTTCAGTTTGAAGTCTGGCGCGGAATCACCCGGCGCCGGCACATGATAGGCAACCGCCGGCCGGTAATCCGGCCTTCCCTGTGCCACCACCACAATATGGTCCAGCAGCACATCCGAATCCGGATCCTGCGAAACCAGCACATCCGCCGTAATCACGTCCCCCGGATGCAGTTCGCCAAGAACGCTCGCATCCTTCAGCTTGTAAGGCATGGTCATCGCATCCATGAAGCCCGGAATCGCCTCATGGTTCAGCGTCACCTCGCCCTTTGCGCTGTCCGTCGCCACCACCTTACCGCGCAATTTGTATACTTTGAAATTCGGTCCGCCTCCCGGCTGCGTTCCAACCTTCTGGCCCGAGCGGCACCCCGCCAGCACAACCAAAGCGAACAATAAGCAAGCAAGGATCCGTCGCATGACATTCCATTTTACAGCCGGCCCCGCACAATACTCGTTCCTCAATGGCACTCGCCCAACCCAACGGCGTATAACGCTGGAATGGGGACAATACTGGCTGCCGAGATCGATGCATGGCTGCACGACGGCGGCCTGGTGGTCACAGCCAGCGACCGCGCCGCCCGCGCCCTCACCTCAGCCTTCCATCGCGCCCGCCAGGCCGACGAACTTACCGCGTGGCCCTCACCCAGCATTCTCGACTGGAAGACCTTCGTCCGCGGCGCCTGGGAAGAGCGCACGCTCGACGGCCGCCTCCTGCTGAATCCGCTTCAAGAGCAATCCCTTTGGGCCACCATCGCCGGCGCGGACGGCCAATCGGCCACTCTGCTTGAAGGTCCGCGCCATCGCCTCGCCGCTCTGGCCATCGAGGCCCACGAACTGCTCTGCGCCTACGCGCCCCGCTCTCTGCGCCCCTCCGCCCGCGCCGGATGGCAGCACGACGCCGCCGTCTTCAGCCGCTGGCTTACCGCTTTCGACGACTCCTGCCGCGACGCCAACCTGCTCAGCCCCGCCCGCCTGCCCCTCGAACTCATCCCGTTACTCGAAGGCACTTCGAACGCCGAAGCCCCCCCCCGTGCCCCAACCATTCCGCGCTCTTCAGCGGAATGGGTGGGAAACCACGAACCCCACCCAGCGTCCGATCCAACCGAGGCCCCAAACCTTACCCAACGCCCACCCCTGCTCCTGGTCGGTTTTGACCGCATCCAGCCTATCCACCGCGCTCTCTTCGACGCCTGGGGCGAATGGCAGCAAACGGCTCTCGACCCGCCCGCCGAGCAACTCCAGTTCTACGAAGCCCCCGACTCCCAGGCCGAACTGGCAGCCTGCGCTCTCTGGTGCAACCGCCAACTCGCCGCCAATCCCCGCGCTCGTCTCCTCGTCATCACGCAAGACGCAGCCTCCCGCCGTGGCGAAATCGAGCGCGCCTTCCTTCAGCACTCAAGTCCAGCCGCTTCCCCGCGCTTCGAATTCTCTCTTGGCATTCCTCTCAGCCAGGTTGCCATTCCGCACAGCGCCCATCTTCTGCTCCGCTGGCTCTCCGGTCAGCTCGCCGAGCACGAAGTCGACTGGCTGCTCTCCACCGGCTACGCCGCCGCCAGCTCGCAGGAATCCTCCGCTCTTCAGGCGCACATGCGCTCGCTCCGCCGCCGTTCTCTTGAGCAGCCCTACTGGACCCTCCCCGACTTCATCGCCCAGCATTCCAGCGCGCCGCCCCCGCCCGCCTGGGTCGATCGCATCACCGCAGCCCAACGCCGCCTAACTGACCTCGCCCGTCGCCTGCAAACCCCGCTCGAATGGGCCGAATTCGTTCCCCATCTGCTCGAAGCCGCCGCATTCACCCACGCGTATCCGCTTTCAAGCGCCGAGCACCAGGCCCTCAACCGCTGGAGCCATACCCTCGAAACCTGCGGCTCCCTCGGCTTCGATGGCCGCCGCATTCCATGGCACGAATTCCTCTCCATCCTTGGCCGCGCCCTCGACGAAACCCTCTTTGCTCCCGAGTCCCGCGATGCGCCCATCCAGATCGCCGGCCCCGCTGAGTCGGCCGGCCTCACCGCCGATGCCGTCTGGTTTCTCGGAGCTGACGAAGACGCCTGGCCGCCCCGCGGCTCAACCCATCCCCTGCTGCCGCTCGAAGTCCAGCGCCAGTCCGGCATGCCCCACGCCACGCCTCAGCTTGACTGGGATCTTGCCCAATCCATCACCACCCGTCTCATTTCCTCAGCCACGGAAGTCCATTTCAGTTACGCGAAGCAAAATGAAGCGGCCGAAGCCCGCCCATCCCGCTTGATCGTCCAGCTCGCCGGCCCGCCGCGGCCCATGCCGCCGGAGCTGACAGCTCCCCCCATCCCTGCGCCCCTCACAATTGCATTCGAGGACTTCAGCCGCATTCCCTACACCGCCGCAGCCAAAGTCGACGGCGGAGCAGCCGTCCTCACCGCCCAGTCGCAATGCCCCTTCAAAGCCTTCGCCACTGCGCGTCTCGCCGCCCAACCCTGGGAGCCCGCTGAAGCCGGACTCACTCCATCCCAGCGCGGCACGCTTCTGCACGCCGTGCTCCGCGCAATCTGGGCCGGCCCGCCCCACGGCATCTCAACCAGCGCCGACCTCCAAAAATTGACAGATCAAGAGCGCACCTCTCTCGTTGCTCGCCACGCCCAGCGCGTTCTGCACGAAAAAATCTCCCCCAGCCTTCGCCGCCGCTTGCCCCGCCGTTACCTCGAACTTGAAGAGCAACGCCTCGCCAACCTCATCACCGAATGGCTGACCCATGAGTCCACGCGCCTCAGCTTCCATGTCGTCGAAACCGAAGCCGACCGCACCATCCACCTCGCCGGGCTCACCTTCGACCTTCGTCTCGACCGCATCGACCGCCTCAACGACAATTCCCTGCTCGTCATCGATTACAAATCCGGCTACGTCACCCCCGCTTCCTGGAACTTGCCCCGCCCCGACGACGTCCAACTCCCCCTCTACGCAGGCTTCGCCCTCGAAGAGGATCAAGAGCTCGGCGGCCTCGTCTTCGCCAAGGTCCGCGCCGGCGATCTTGCCTTCGCCGGCCGCGTCGGCGACGCCAAATCCACCCTTTTTTCCAGCCTCCAAAACACCAGCAGTCTGGTCAAAAATCCGCTCTCCGCCGAACAACTCATCGACTGGCGCGAAGCCATCGAGCAACTCGCCAAAGCTTTCCTCGCCGGCCGCGCCGAAGTCGACCCACGCGACTACCCCAAAACCTGCGAGCGCTGCGGCCTGCAGACTCTCTGCCGCATCCAGGAATATCAACTCTCACCCGAAGACGAAGACAGCGACGAGGAGGCGGTCGATGAGCGCGACTAAATCCCCGCCTCCTGCCGATCAGCCCCAACGCGCGCAGGCCCTCGACCCCGCCCGCTCCATCCTCGTTCAAGCTCCCGCCGGCTCGGGCAAGACCACGCTCCTGACTGAGCGCTTCCTAACCCTCCTGGCCCAGGTAGATGAGCCCAGCCAGGTCGTCGCCATCACCTTCACCAACGCCGCTGCCGCCGAAATGCGGCATCGGGTTCTTGATGAACTCCGCAAAGACCAGCCCACCCCCGTTGCCCGCCGCGCCCTCGAACGCTCCACCGCCCTCGGCTGGAACCTGATCGACCTGCCCGCCCAACTCCGCATCTCCACCATCGATTCTTTCTGCCGCGACCTCGCCCTCCAGCAGCCTTTGCTCTCCGGCCTCGGCGGCGGACTGGCCATTGCCGAACAGCCCGCCGATCTCTACCGCCGCGCCGCCCGCCAAACGCTCGAGCAAATTGATCACGCCCAGCCAGACCTGCGCCACGCCATCGCGGCACTGCTCCAATGGCGCGACAACAATTGGCACGACACTGAAGACCTGCTCGTCCAGATGCTCAGCGTACGCGATCGCTGGATGCACGCCTTTGTCCTTGAGCACGAGCAGGACTGGGAAGCTCTGCGCGAGCGTCTCGAACTCCCTTTCGCCCGCGCCGTTCTCGACGCACTCTCTACGCTTCACCAACTGCTCGATCTAGCCCCCGGCGCACGCGAGGAAGCCCTGGAACTCGCCCGTTTCGCATGTGCGCAGACCGGCAATCAGCTCCATCGCGAACTCGCCGAGCTGGCCGAATTCCCTTGCGGCCCGTTCCACGCCGACGATGCACTCGAAGATGCCCGCCAGGCCTATCTCTACCTCGCGAAACTGGTTCTTACAGACGGAGCCGCGTTCCGCAAAGCTGTTGACAAACGCCACGGATTCCCCGCCGACCGCAAAAGCGAAAAGGCCCGGGTCCTCGATTTGGTCGCCTGCCTCGCCGCCGTCCCCGGCCTCGAAGCCGCCCTCGCCGCCGTCCCCGCCTTGCCGCCCGCCCGCTACACAGAAGAAGACTGGCAAATCGTCCGCGCCTGCTTCACGCTCCTTCGCCACGCCGCTGCCGAGTTACAAGTCGTCTTCGCCGAAGCCGGCGCCGTCGACTTTATTGAAGTCGCGCAGATTGCACAGCGCGTCCTCACCGGCCCCGACGGCCTTCCCACCGACGCCGCCATCGCCGCCGCCGACGGCATTCGCCACCTGCTTGTCGATGAATTCCAAGACACCAGCCGCCGCCAGCACCAGTTGCTCGCCGCCCTCATCGCCTCCTGGCCCGATCGCCCTTCTGCCCGCGCGGGCCGCACCTGTTTCCTCGTCGGCGATCCCATGCAATCCATCTACTTCTTCCGCGACGCCGACGCCGAGCTCTTCCCCCGCGTCCGCGATCTCGGCCTCGATATCCCCCCCGACCTTCCGCTCACCTTCGACTTCGTCCCCCTCAGATCCAACTTCCGCACCGCCGCGCCACTTGTCGAACACCTGAACGAAGTGTTCACGCAAGTCTTTGCCGCACCCGACGGCAGCGGCGTTACATTCACCTCTGCCCAGCCCGCCCGCGACAGCGAAAGCGCCTCTGATCCGCGCTTCCACCTCCACCTTCAATTCGCACCCCAAACCAGCCGGGGCAAATCCGCCGATCCCCAATCCCTCCGTGAAAAAGAGGCCGCCGGCAAAGCGCAACTCGAAGAAATCGTCGCCCTCATCCGAAATCTCCAGCAATCCAACTCACCGCAGGAAGCAGCCGCCAGAAGCACCCCCTCAACCAGCCCGATACTCCATGAGAACCCGCTCCCGCCGCCTCACCCAGCCGGCGACAAATACCGCATTGCCGTCTTGGCCCGCGCCCGCAAATCCCTCGCGCCCATCGCCCAGGCCCTGCGCGAAGCGGCAATTCCCTTCCGCGCCGTCGAACTTGAAAAGCTTGCCGACCGTCCCGAAGTCCTCGACGCCCTGGCCCTCGCCCGCGCACTGCTCAATCCTTACGACCGCGTCGCCTGGCTCGGCGTTCTTCGCGCTCCCTGGTGCGGCCTCTCCCTCGACGACCTGCACATCCTCGCCTCCGCCGACGACCCCGCACTTCTGGCCCGCCCCGTCCCCGGCCTGCTCGCCGAGCGCCTGCCGCTCCTCAGTCCCGACGGCCGTCTCGCCGTTCAGCGCCTCATCAACACACTCAACTCCACACACTCGCTCCGCAGCAGCTTGCCCACCACCTCGCCCGGAACCTGGCTTCTGCAAGTCTGGCGCAACCTCGGCGGCGCTGCCTGCGTCGACGCCACCGCCAACGCCAATCTCGACCTCCTGTGGAGCTGCCTCGACCGCCTCCCTGCCGGCGAACAGGATCTACTTGGCCCCGCTCTCAACGCCGCGCTCGACAAGCTCACCGCACTCCCCGACCCAAACGCCGGCAGCGACAACGGCGTGCAGTTGATGACCATCCACAAATCCAAGGGCCTTGAATTTGAAGTCGTCATCGTCCCCGATCTCCAGGCGGGCTCGGCCCGTGGCAGCCGCAAGCTGCTTTCCTGGCTCGAGCGAGGCTTGGCCACGCCCGACGATTCCGGCGAAATTACTGAATTCCTCGTCGCTCCGCTCCAGTCCAAAGGCGCCGATCGCGGCAAAGCCAAGGCCTGGGTCGATCAGGTTTATCGCCAGCGTGAATCGCAGGAAGATCGCCGCATTCTCTACGTCGCCGCCACGCGCGCCCGCGAAGAGCTTCACCTCTTCGCCCAGCCCGCCTACAAAATCGAAACCGGCGGCGATTTGACGCTGCCCAACCCGTCCGCCAGCCTTCTCGCCACCGCCTGGCCCGCTCTCGAAGAAGAGGTCCGCGCCCGCTTTGAAGACTGGAAGTCCGCCCGCATCAGCGCGGCCGGAGCCGAAGACCAAATCATCGATTCCCTCGCCGCGTCGGCCGAGACCAACCTGCTCCTCATGCCCACTCTGGCAAAACCAACAATCCTCCATCGTCTCCCACCGGATTACCAGCCTTGTGCCCCATCCATTCCGCGCACTTCAGCGGAATGGGTGGGAAACGACGAACCCCAACCGGCGCCCTCTTCAACACACGAAGAAATCCCCCGTGCCCCATCCATTCCGCGTTCTTCAGCGGAATGGGTGGGAATCAACGAACCCCAACCCGCGCCCTATTCATTCCCCGAAAAAAATCCGGGTACCCCCGGTTTGGGGTCCCCAGGGACAGGTCTTCGTCCATGGGGTGGAGTTCCCTCGCCTTTGGAGATCGGGGAGTCCACCCTCTACCCCCGCCACCAAGGCAACCAACTTTCCCGCGCTCTCGGCACCGCCGTACACGCCCTCCTTGAGCAGCTCGCCCGCCTCCGCGCCACGAATGATTGGGATGTCTCCCGCGCCGCTCTCGTCCTTCACGAACCCCGCATCGCCGCCCAGGTGCGCGCCTCCGGCGTCGATCCAACTCAGGCCGGATCCATCGCTGCCCAGGCGATCGCGATCGCGCTCGACGCCTCCCGCGATCCCAACTGCCAATGGATTCTCTCGTCCCACCCCGGCGCCCTCAGCGAAGTCCGCTGGACCGGCATACTCAACGGCGCCCTCACCTCGGTCCGTGTCGACCGCGTCTTCCGCGCCGGCCTCAACCCGCAATCGGAGGGCAATGAAGCCTGGTGGATCGTCGACTACAAAACCGCCCACGCCGAAAATCTCGATCCCGCCGCAGCCGCGCTCCAACTCCGCCCGCTCTTCACACCCCAGCTTGAGGCCTACGCCGAAGTCCTGCGCAACCTCCACGGCCCGAACACACAAATCCGCGCCGCCCTTTACTACCCGCGTATGTTGCTATTTGACTGGTGGCAGATTTAGCTTTGCGTATTCCAGGGATTGCCAAGCCCGAGTCTCGCAGTAAGGGGCAAGGATGAAGTTACCGAACGGCGAAGCCTCCATTGTCGAGATTGAGAAACTTCAAGACTATTGCCTGAGCTTGGAACACCCACGTGGGCGGCATAAGGCGCGCATCTTTTCGTCCCTGCTGAAATGACCTCAGCTCATGCGGAAGAACTCCGCAAAGTGCTGCTCGACGCAGCCAGGAGTGGAACCGCCGCACCCGGAGCGTCTGATCGCTACGGGACTCGGTACACAATAGACTTTGAGTTTAGTCGCGGCCAAAGGGTGGTCAACATTCGCGGCTGCTGGATCATTTTGAACGGCCAGATGACTCCGCGGTTCGTCACTTGCTATATTCTCTAAGATGAAGGAGTCGATCGAGCCATGGAGCTTCTTGCCGAAGTAGCCGTCCTGCAGGATTTGCCTGAAAAGGGTCTTGTGCGCGGCCAGGTGGGTACCATCGTTGAGATACTCTCCCCCCTCCGTCGCCGAGGTTGAGTTCAGCGATGATCAAGGTCGCGCCTACGCCATGGCAGCGTTGTGCTCCGAGGAGTTGATTCGCCTCCGCCACGCGCCTTACGAACGCGTAGCTTAGTAACGGAACCGCCTACGATCTGCAGAACAACCCTCTCACAGCCCGGCGTGCGGGTCCCGTCCGCCCGTCACGCTCTTGTGATGCCGCACATCCGCGCCCTGCACCCAGAAGATCACGTCCTCGGCAATGTTCGTTGCATGGTCCGCCACGCGCTCCAGGCTGCGACTGATCATCAGCGCATTCAGCGCCTGCGGAGCGATGTGGCTCTCTTCGGCCATCACCTTGGTCAGCGCTTTATACGCCGCGCGATTCATCGCGTCCACCGCGTCGTCCATGCTCAGGATGCTGCGCGCCATATCCGCATCCGCCTCGATGAACGACTGCAGGCATTTGCGCACCATTTCCGCGGCCAGCGAAGCCATCCGCGGAATATCCACGGGCAGATCTACCACCGCCATCTGTTCCATACTCCGCACCCGGTCGCTGATGGCCTTCGCCGCGTCGCCCACCCGCTCCAGGTCCGCATTAATTTTAATCACCGATAAAATGAAGCGCAGGTCGATGGCCATTGGCTGCTCCATCGCCAGCAGGTCCAGCGCCGCCTGGTCAATTTCCCGCTCCAGCCGGTTGATGGCAATCTCGCTGCGGCTCACCAGGTCGCAGATCGACAAATCGCGCACACGATACGCCTCAATGGCGCGCTGAATGGCCTGCTCTGCCAGCCCCGCCATCACCAGCAGTTGCTCTTTCAAATCGTCTAAACTTTGCTGAAAGCGTATGCGCGTCATCCGAACCTGCCTGTAATGTAATCCTCCGTGCGCTTGTCGCTGGGATTGGTAAATATCTTGTGCGTGGAATCAAACTCCACCATCCGCCCGTTCAGGAAGAAGCCAGTCTTCTCCGCCACGCGCGCCGCCTGCTGCATGTTGTGGGTCACAATCACAATCGTGTACTGCGTCTTCAATTGAAAAATTAAATCTTCGATCTTCGACGTGGAAACGGGATCAAGCGCCGACGCCGGTTCGTCCATCAACAAGACCTCAGGGTCCACGGCCAGCGCCCGCGCAATGCACAGCCGCTGCTGTTGCCCGCCGCTCAAGCTGGCGCCGGACTTCTTCTTCAAATCGTCTTTCACCTCGTCCCACAGAGCCGAATTCTTCAGCGACCGCTCCACAATCTCATCCAGCGCCCGCCGGTTCGTGTAGCCGTTCAGCTTCAACCCCGCCGCCACGTTATCGTATATCGACATGGTCGGGAACGGATTAGGCCTTTGGAATACCATCCCTACCCGCCGCCTGATCTCCACCGGCTTGGCGTCTTCATAAATGTCCAGGTCGCCAATGCGCACCGTGCCCGTCACGCGTGCAATCGGATTGGTCTCATGCATCCGGTTCAGGCAGCGCACAAATGTGCTCTTGCCGCAGCCCGAGGGGCCAATCAGCGCCGTCGCATGGTTGGCCGGGATATTCAGGTTAATGTCCTGCAGCGTGTGATTCGTTCCATACCACGCATTCAGGTTGGTTACCTCGATGCCGACGCCCACGTACGCATTTCTCCTTCTGCACTTCACCGAAACCTGTGCACTTCAGTGGCAATTTTCCTTAAGAAATTGCCGCCCGCAAGTCGCTCAAAACGCCATTTCCTGAAGCGGAAATGCCGTCTAGCTTGCTCCCTTCAAAACACCGCGGCTGGCCACAAATCGCACCAGCGAAACCGCGGCTACAATCAGCACAATCAAAACCAGCGCCCCCGCCCACGCCTGCCGATGCCAATCGTCGTAGGGTGACAGCGCATAAACATAAATCTGCAGCGGCAACGCGGCAATGGGCCGGGTCAAGCTTGTGCTCCAGAACGCATTGCCAAACGCGGTAAAAATCAGCGGAGCAGTTTCGCCGGCCACGCGGGCAAAAGCCAGCATGCAGCCGGTGATAATTCCCGGCGAAGCCGTCTTCACGGTAATCGACAGCACCGACCGCCAATTGGGCACACCCAGAGCCAACGCCGCCTCCCGCACCGCATGAGGCACCATCAGCAGCATCTCTTCCGTGGTGCGGCACACTGTGGGAATCATCATAATCCCCAGCGCAATGCCGCCCGCCAACGCCGAAAAAGGCATTTGCGGAGTCACAATCAACCCATAAACAGCCATCCCCATCACGATCGAGGGAACGCCGTTCAGCACATCCGCCGTAAATCGCACCGCCTCGGCCAGCTTGGTTCCGCGCCCAAACTCCGCCAGAAATATGCCGCCTGCAATGCCGATGGGAACGCCTATCAGGCTGGCAATTGCCAGCAGAATACCCGAGCCCAGAATCGCATTGCCCATCCCTCCGCCCGCTTCGCCCGGCGGCGCCGGCAACTGCGTGAAAAAATCCAGATTCAACGAACTGGCGCCCTTGTAGATCAGGTAAACGAAGATAGCCACCAGCGGCGCAACCACCAGCAGCGTTGACAGCACGGCCAGCCCTGTCGCCATGCCGTCGGCCACTGTCCTCATCCGCGCCCTAACCTTGTGTTCCGCCGTCACTCTCTACTCCCTAGTCCCTCAGTCCCTGATCCCTGGTCCCAAGTCCCCGCTCCTAACGTACCGCTGCCGGAGCTCCCCGTGTAACCGCCCATACCAACACCCGCGCCAGAGCATTCACCACAATTGTCACGATAAACAGCGCCAGCCCAATTTCGGTCAGCGCGCTCAAATGCAAATCGCTTGAGGCCTCGGCATACTGGTTGGCAATCACTGACGCCATCGTATTCCCATTCGCCAGCAGTGAGCGCTGAATATCCGTGCTGTTGCCGATGACCATGGTCACCGCCATGGTCTCGCCCAGCGCGCGCCCAAGACCCAGAATAATCGCGCCTACAATCCCGATGCGCGCATTGCGCAGCACACCCATGCGGATCATCTCCCAGCGCGTTGCCCCCAGCGCCAGCACCGCCTCCCGCTGCGAGTGAGGCACCGCGCTCATGACCTCCCGCGTCAGCGAAGAAATAATCGGCAAAATCATGATGGCCAGAATCACTCCGGCCGAAAAAAAGCCCAGCCCCGTGGGATTCGTATCGTCAAACAAACCCGTCCAGCCAAGCGTCTTGATCAGCAGCGGGTTCACATATTCGCGCATCAGCGGAACCAGCACGAACACCGCCCACAATCCATAAATCACGCTGGGAATCGCCGCCAGCAACTCCGTCAGGAAGGCCAGCAGCCCGCGCAGCGCCTCGGGGCACATCTCGGTGAGAAACACCGCCACGCCAATCGCCAACGGCACTGCCATCAGCAGTCCCAGAATCGACGAAATCACCGTGCCGTACAAAAACGGCAGCGCGCTGAAATGCCCGTTCACCGGGTCCCAGTAATTCGGCTGCTTCGTCTCCGGGTCGATAAACGACTTGTAGAAAAAGTCAAATCCGAAGTTGGTCCACGCCAGGTGCGAACCCTTCAACAGCTCGAACGCGATCAGCGCCACGATGCCGAAGATGCTGAGCGCGCAAAGCACCATCAGCCACTGAAATCCCCGATCTGCAAGGGCTGAATTGCCGCGAGCCAGCAGAAACTTCCGCACCGCTGAAGCCTCGGCCGCAGCCGCCTCCACCGGGCGTTGCCCGTTCGGAGGCTCTGCCTCCGGCTGAAGCTGGCTTTGTGTTATGCGAATCTCAGGCGCGTCGGCGTTCACTTGTGGTAGGCTACCCGGCCAAGATGAATAGGAGGTTACAACGCTGCGAAATCAAGCTCATACAAGACACGATAATCCTCTCATCCCGACCCCCCCGATGGTACCGTCCACCTTGTTAAACCTGAAAACTTTACCCCGCCCTATCGAGAGTATTGAGGTTATCCCCTCAAGCGGGTTCCATTTTCCGTTAAGCTTGTCTCTGTCCAAAAGAAGGCCTAAACTCATGCGCTCAATTTTCGCCGTCCTCGCACTTGCCTTGGCTGCTCTCACCCTTCAGGCTCAATCCCCGGCCCAGCCCGACCCGCTCCATCGCGAGTGGCACGCCTCCTGGATCACCCATCCCACCGCCCCGCTGCGTGAGCCGCTGGTGCTCCACTTCCGCCGCACTCTCACCCTGGCCGCCGTCCCCGCTACCTACCCCGTACGCGTTAGCGCCGACAACCGCTTTATCCTCTACGTCAATGGCCATCGCGCCGGCGACGGCCCCGCCCGCGGCGACCTGGCCCACTGGCGCTACGAGCTCTTCGATCTCGCCCCGCTCCTTCAGCCCGGCCAAAACCTTATCACCGCAACAGTCTGGAACTTCGGCATCTACGCCCCGGTTGCGCAAATCACCGACCGCACCGCCTTTCTCCTCGAAAGTGAAGCCTCTGGCCCAGATTCCATCAGCACCCCCGAAGGCTGGCTCGCCGAGCAGGAATCCGGCCACCGTGCTCTTCCCCGCGTAAACAACGGCTTCTGGCAGTTCATAGCCTCCGGTCCTGGCGAGGAGCTCGACGCCGCGCTCTACGACTGGTCCTGGAATACCCCCACCGCGGCCGGCCCGTCATGGCTACCCGTCGCCTCGCCCCTGCGCGAAAGCATCTATCCAGTCAACCAGGCCCACTCCTTCGACGTCGAGGCCGACAATCCCTGGGGCCTTGTTCCCGATCTGCTGCCCCACACTGAGTTCACGCCCACCAGCCCCGGCGCAGTCGTCCGCACCGACCTCCCAACCCTCCGCCAATTTCCATCGAGCGCAGTCACCGTCCCCGCCTCCGCGCACATCCACATTCTTCTCGACCGCAAAACGCTCACCACCGCCTATCCGCAACTCACCGTTTCCGGCGGCAAAGGCTCTCACATCCGCCTCACCTACGCTGAAGCTCTCTATGACGACAAGCAGCATAAGGGAGACCGGGACGCTTTATACTTCGGCAACCATCGCGTCCGCGTCGCCCTTGGTATGAATGACAGCTTCCTCCCCGATGGCGGCTCGCACCGCTCTTTCGAGCCGCTCTGGTGGCGCACGTGGCGTTATCTCGATCTCGACATCCAAACTGCCGCCGACCCGCTCACCCTCGAATCCCTCACCGCCAGCTTCACCGCCTATCCCTTCAAAGAGCTCGCGACCTTCCAATCTCCTGATCCAGACCTCGCCAAAATCTGGGAGGTCAGTTGGCGCACCGCCCGTCTCGACGCACACGAAACCTACATGGACACGCCCTACTACGAGCAGCTGCAATACGTAGGCGACACGCGCGTCCAGGCCCTCATCTCTTACACCGTCGCCGATGACGACCGCCTCGCCCGCCAGGCCATTCAGGCCTTCGACCAGTCCCGCACCTCTGACGGCATCACGCGCAGCCGCTATCCCAGTTCTCTCGCGCAGTCCATCCCCACCTTTTCTCTCCTGTGGATCGGCATGGTCCATGATTACTGGCTCTACCGCCCCGATCCCGAACTGCCCCGCTCCTCGCTCGCCGGAACCCGCACTGTTCTTGATTGGTTCGCTAGTCACCAGCAGCCCGACGGCCTGCTCAACCAGCTCCCATGGTGGAGCTTCATTGACTGGGTCTCAGAGCATCAGGTCATCCCCACCTACGACGCCAACCATGAATCCTGCGTCACCACGCTCGAATATCTCGGCGCCCTTGGCGAAGCCGCCGATCTCGAGCAATCTCTCGCCGACCCGGCTCTCGCTGCGCAATACCGCTTCCGCGCCAACCACGTTCGCAGCGGCCTTTACAACAAGTGCTGGTCCGCATCGCGCAATCTCATTGCAGACACTCCAGACCGCAACAGCTTTAGCCAGCAAGCCAACATCCTCGCCGTCCTCTACGACGTTGTCCCCAAAGACCAGCAACAGCAGGTCCTGCGCCAGGTGCTGGCCATCGACCCCGGAACCACGCCCAACGGCACTCTCAGCGCGTCCTACTACTTCCGCTTCTACCTGGCGCGCGCGCTCGACCACGCCGGCATGGCCGACGACTATCTCGCCTCCATCGATCCCTGGCGCAAGCTGCTCGCTCTCCACTTCAGCACCTGGCCTGAAGTTCCGGGCGACACACGTTCCGACTCCCACGCATGGACCGCTCATCCCATCTACGATCTGCTCACACTGGTCGCGGGCATTG
>JBEKEQ010000070.1:0-21823 GCA_050013735.1 Occallatibacter sp. | reverse complement strand
GCAGGAACCATGGGCTCCGGCATCGCTCATGTCTTTGCCCGTGCCGGTTTCCGCGTTCTGCTCTGCGATGTCGAGCAGCGCTTCCTCGACCGCGCCCTCATCCAAATCCGCGCCAACCTCGCTCGTGAGGCCGTCAAGGGTAAGTTACCCGAATCAGAAATCGACCCGATACTGGCCCGCATCACGCCCACAATTGACCGCGAATCGCTTAGAAACCAGGACTTTGCCATCGAAGCCGCCTCTGAGCGCTTCGAAATCAAGGCGGAGATATTCCGCGCCCTCGACCGCGTCCTCCCCGCAGGCGCGATCCTCGCCACCAACACCTCTTCCATCTCCATCGCCCGCCTGGCCGCCGAAACCAGCCGGCCCGCGCAGGTCGTCGGCATGCATTTCTTCAACCCCGTTCCTGTCATGACCCTCGTCGAGGTCGTTCGCAGCCCGGCCACATCCGATGAAACCTTCGCCATAGTCCACGCGCTGGCCCTCAAACTCGGCAAAACGCCTGTTGCCGTCAACGACGCACCCGGATTCGTCTCCAACCGCGTCCTCATGCCGCTTATCAACGAGGCCGCTTACGCCGTAATGGAGGGCGTAGCCACGCCCGAGGCCGTGGATCAGATATTCAAGCTGGGCATGGCCCACCCCATGGGCCCGCTCACCCTCGCTGACCTCATTGGCCTCGATGTCTGCGTGGATATCATGCGCGTCCTCCAGGAAGGCTTCGCCAACTCCAAATACGCCCCTTGTCCGCTCTTGGTAAGCATGGTCGAAGCCGGCCAACTGGGCCGCAAATCCGGCCAAGGATTTTACAGCTACGGTAGCTGATCGGCGAGCCCTACACCGGCGGCAACGCGTCCACCAACGGCACTCCGGCTGGCGGAGTAAAACGGAACGTCTCTGGCGGAATCGCCGCATCGGGCTCTTCGCCCGTGAAGGTAAACCGCGTCCGCGCGCCGCCGGCCTCTTCCACCTCAATGGCGGTGATGGTTCCCTCAGCCGTCACGGTCAGCGCGACCCGGGTCACGCGTTTTTCCTGGCCCTTTGGCTGGCCGGTGAGCGTAAAGCTTCCGTCTGCGCCGGAAGCCAGCGTCAGGTTGCTCAAATCCTTTTCCAGATGACTGTAGCCCAGCAGAAAACGCAGCGTGGACCGCAGGTCGGTGAGCCGTTTTTCGGGAATGCGCTGCACTTGAGAGTCGCCCGGCGAGTAAAACCAGGCATAACTCTCGTCAAGCACAAACACCTTCCCGGCCGGCTCACTGTACTCCCACTTGATGCGCCCCGGCTTCAGCATCAGCAGCTTGCCGCTCTCGGCGCGCCGCATTCCCAGCCCCTCATAGCTCTCGGTAAATGCTGCTTTCAGCGAGTGCAACCGGTTGTAATGGCGGTCGACGCGCCGCGCCAACTCCTGCACATCCGGTGCCTGCGCGGAGAGCTGCCAAGCGTGGCCGAACGTGCAGGCACAAACCAGAGCGGCAGCCACAATCGCGCCGCCCCGTCTTAGGAAGCTGCCCACGCTTATTGACCCAGTGTCTGGGTGCAGTTGGTGCCGCCGGCCGGGTCAAACTTGATGGTCCCGAACTGGTCGGTGCAGAAGCCCCGGTCGCCGGTCTTGCCCACCGTCTGCGGAACCGCCGTCACCTGGTAGCCGGTAAAGCGGTCGGTGCTGTTCACCGTCACCTTGGTGCAGTTGCCCACCGAAAAGATATAGCCTGACTTGAAGCCCGATGCCAGATCGTTCTGCAGCACCTGCGCCGAGGTCGCCGACGGCGCGCCTGAGTTCGGATCGCCGCCCAGGGCTGTCAGCGAACAGGCAAAGCCGTTGGACGGGAAGGTTGACTCGTATTGCAGCTCCGCCGAGCCGATCACCTGGATCGAGTTGATTGCCGAAGTTTCGTTGGCCTTTTTCTTCAAGCTGCCGATGGTCGGAATCGCCATCAGCATAAGGATCAGGATGATGGCGATAACGATCAGCAATTCCATCAGCGTAAAGCCGTTTGACATTTCTTTGCGGTCTGCGCGGCGGCAGCCGCGGCGCGGTGTAAACATGGCATTCATGGAAGTCCAGTGCCTCGTTGAGCAGGCCCCAGGTGCCCAGGCCCGTCCCGACAGAATCCTACATCGAACAGACGCCTCAGAGCAATCTGACGCTCGAAAACAGTGTGCAGTGGTTAGTGGTCAGTGGTCAGTTTCGTAATAGGGGCGGCCGGCATCACTGTCCACTGTCCACTGTTCACTACCCACTGCCTTTCAACACACCAGCCGCGTCCTGCTCAGCTGCACGCCGTCTAGCCGTCCCAGCAGCGTCACAGCAATGCGTTCCGGGTCAAACAGCTGTTGCGCCATTGCCTGCACCTGGTCCGGTCCCACTTCGTCGATCCGGGCAATCACCTCGTCCACAGTAAAGAACTGGTTAAAGTACATCTCCTGCCGCGCCAGGTTGGCCATGCGGGAGTTCGAGCTTTCCAGCCCCATCAGAATATTGCCCTTGAGCTGGTCCTTGGCGCGGGTCAGTTCCTCTTCGGCCAGCGGCGTTTCCTTCAGTTTGCGAAACTCGGCCAGTACCAGGTCCACCACTTCCACCACCTTGCCCGCCGATGCGCCCGCATACACCAGCAGTGTTCCGGTGTCGCGGTAGGGGCTCAGGTCGGAATAGATGGAGTAAGCAATGCCCCGCTCCTCACGGATGGTCTGGAAGAGCCGTGAGCTCATGCCCCCGCCCAGCACGGTATTCAGAATCAGCGTGGCATAGCGGTTGTCGTCCGTGATGGGCGGCGCCGGCACGCCCAGGCAAATTTGCACCTGTTCCAGCGATTTCTTGTTGCGCAGTACAATGCGCGCGCTGGCCTCGGGCGCTGAAAGCTCGTGCAGCGTCGCCCCTCCCGCAAGCGAAGAAAACTTGTCTGCCACTGCCTCTGTAAACTGGTCGTGGTCCAGGTTTCCTGCCGCGGAAAAGACCATGTTCCCGCCGTGAAAACGGTCGCTGTGATAGGCGGACAGCTTCTCCCGGTCCAGCCGCGTGACTGTCTTCGAAGTGCCTAAAATGGGCCAGCCCAGCGGGTGGTCCTTCCAGAAACTTTGCGTGAACAGCTCATGCACCAGCACGTCCGGGTTGTCCTCGTCGATCTTGATCTCTTCCAAAATCACGCCCCGCTCCCGCTCAATGTCGGTCGCGGCGAACACCGGATTCAATACCAGGTCGGCCAGCACGTCCAACGCCACGGGCACATGGTCTGAAAGCGACTTCACGTTGAAGCAGATCGTCTCTTTCCCGGTGAAGGCATCCAGATTGCCCCCAATCGAATCCATCTCCCTCGCAATGTGCTGGGCCGTGCGCGAGCGTGTTCCCTTAAAGAGCATGTGCTCCACAAAGTGCGAAATTCCGTTAGTCTCCGCCGGCTCGCAGCGGGAGCCGGACTTGATCCACACCCCCATGGCCACAGAGCGCAGATATTCCATCCGCTCGGTCAGCACGATCAGCCCGTTCGGCAATACAGTGCGGCGAAGATTTCTCTCTGTGCTCATCGTCATCGTTTCAATTTCGATTCTAGGCCAGCGCGGCTCGGCCGGAATAGGGCCTGGAAGGGCTCGGCTTCTAGGCCTGAATCTCTATCCTACAGACGCGGCCTGCGCTGCATAAAAACCCCGAATGCTCTATCCTTGCCCCAGCCGTGACCGTGGATTCCCGCCAACTCGTTCGTTTGGACGCCAACCCGCCCGCATCCGGGAGCCGAAAGCCTCTCTTCGGTTTGGATGCAGAAGCGCTCGCTGCCCGCATGGTCGAGGTCGGCGAACCCTCCTGGCGTGGCCGGCAGTTGGCTGAAGCGCTGTACCGTCAACGCCTCGATTCGCTCGACGAAATCACAACCCTTCCCAAGCCGCTTCGCGGGAAACTAGCCGCCGAGGGCTGGGAAGTGGGCCGTCCGCGCATCGCCCAGGTCTTTCAGTCCGTGGACGGAACCGAGCGCTACCTGGTCGAGTGCCAGGGCGACGCCTCGCGATCCGAGGCGCAAACCGTAGAAACCGTCTGGATGCCCGAAGGCGATGACGGTGAAGCCGGCGACGGCGCCGACCCCGACGATCCGGAAGTTATACCGAAAGACAGGGAACTCGACAACGGTAACGCAAGCAAACGGGAATTGACGGCCTGTCAAAAGAAGCGCCGTGCCCCATTCTTTCCGCGTTTCTCGGCGGAAAAGGTGGGAATCCACGAACTCCAACTAGCCCGCGCTCCGGGGCAAGCCCAGCCGGAAGACGAAGCAGGGAAGCGTTGGCGCCGCGCCACCATCTGCATCTCCAGCCAGGTGGGATGTGCCGTCAACTGCCAGTTCTGCCTCACCGCCAAGCTCGGCCTGCAGCGCAACCTCAGCGCCGGCGAAATCGCCGGCCAGGTGTTGGAAGTCTTCGCCCGTCACGCCGTGGAAGTTGGCCGCGACCGGGTGAACCTGGTCTTTATGGGCATGGGCGAACCGTTCCTCAACTACGACAACTTCATGGCCGCGGTGCGTCTACTGGTCCAGGAAACCGGCCTGAGCCCGCAGCGCATGACCGTTTCAACCTCCGGCATCGTCTCCGGCATCGAGCGCTTTGCCCAGGAGCCGCCTGAGCTGCGCCCCAAGCTGGCCATCAGCCTCAACGCCCCCAACGACCAGATCCGCTCTGAAATCATGCCCATCAACCGCAAGTGGCCCATCCAGGCAGTCATTGACGCGGTGCGGCAGGTCCGTCTCCGCCCCCGGGAGCGCATCACCTTCGAATACGTCCTGCTCGGCGGCGTCACCGACCGTCCGGGACACGCCGCTGAAGTCGCCCGCCTGGCCCGGCGCACCGGCCTTCCCGTCAAAGTGAATCTGATCGCCTGGAATCCCGGCCCCGGCATCGCGTACACCATGCCTCAACCGGAAGCCATCGAGGCTTTTCGCACAGCGCTGGCCGCTGAAGGCATTCCCACCTACCTGCGCAAGCCGCGAGGCCGCGACATCTTCGCTGCCTGCGGCCAGCTAAAGCGCACCGTCGAGGGTTGAACTCAACCCTGATCCACAAATGGGAGGATAGACCGTGTGGTCTATCTTGATTCTCGTGATGGCCAAAAATCGCTATGCCGCCGCCCGGTCAACGACCTCCATCACGATCCCCTCGATCTTTTGCAGATAAGCCACAATCTCGAATAGGTTCTTCGCTTGTGGATTCCCGGTTGCGCTGAACATTCGCATCAGCACTTTGGGAGAACGTCCAAGATCGGCTCCCAGCTTCACAAAGCCAACCGTGCCGTTGATGTACTTGCGGAGCACGGATTTTCCCGTCTCCAAATCGCCTGAGATCATGCAGCCGACAGCCTCCTTCAGAAGCGCCCGGCGAAAGCTCAAGCTCTTTTGAAGCTGTTCCTTAACCGTCTCATTGAAATCCTTTGTCGGTGGCATCATTCCTCCCGCTTCTGCCGCTTGTACTCCTGCCAGAGCACGCATGCGCTATCGATGTCGGCCTGTTGACGCTTTTTTGTTCCTCCGCCCAGCAGAATCACGATCCTGTCTCTGTCATCGCCGAAATAAACTCGGTAGCCGGGTCCGAAATCCAGCCGCAATTCAAATACGCCGGCGCCTACACCCTTGACCGTTGAAAATTGCCTCGTTCCAGCTTGTCGAGTGCAACCACAATGCACGCCCGTGCGCCGCCATCCTGCCGCTCGAACCACTGATTGAAAGGATTACGCCCCAAACGGTCAACGTACTGGCGAATCTCAATCACACTCAAATGGTAGCACAAAAGATACCACTTAGAATAGCCCTAAACTCATTCAGTCTGCGGTCTGAATGATTCTCACTCCCAAAATCGAGACCCGGAGTGGCCAGCTCAAGCGGACCGTAGAAGCCTGAGCGTCACTTTTTGAATTCCCTCCGCGCCCGCGAAATGAGGCATAGAATTCTCTGAAGACTTCTCAACTGATCAGGTCAAGTTCCGTCTAAGTGGAAAGGAATGCTCCATCTAAAAACTGACAGGCAAGGCGCAAGCCACCCGCGGAAAGGTCTCTGCCATGCAAAACCGCCGTTTCCACGCAATTTTCGTCCCAATTCTTGCCTTCAGCGTCGTGATGTCCGGTTCATCGGCGCTGGCCGCCACGCCAGACTTCACCATCACAGCCACCAAAGTGACCATGTCCTCCGCCGCTTCCAGCGGAACCGGTTCCAGCACCTTCGCGCTGACCTCGGTCAACGGCTACACCGGCTCGGTTCGAGTGGCTTGCAGTTATCCGGATCTTCCGGCCGGAGTTCAAGGGCCCTACTGCGGTGGAGGCCCGGCAGCGCCGGCGTTGGCTTTGAACGCGAACCAGGTGGTCAAGGGGACCATCGCCTTCTTCTTTTGCTCCGATATGACTTGCCCCGTAAGCCTGCCGCGTCGCGAGGGCCATAGGCGGGTTCCAGGCCTGGCGCTGGCCGGCGGTCTTCTGTTCGGCTTTGCTTTATGTCGCCGGGCAGCCCCCGCGCTCGTGCTATTTCTGCTCGCTATAGGCGCGTTGGCCGGTTTGGCGGGAATTAGCGCCTGCAGCAATAACGCCATGACGCCAGGCACCTATGCCTACACCATTACCGCGACGGACGCCAACACAAACGCATCCGTGACCACATCGACCAATGTCACCGTTCCGTAGGCGCTGAACGCCGAATTCCTCTTCGGCGTTAGTTGCTCGGCATCGGCGGCGGTTTCACATTGCCGCAGTCCGGGCCCTTGTAAACCGACGTCGACTCCACGGTCATATCCATGGGTCTTGAGTTCGCCCCCAACTGCATGTTGCCCGTGATGTGAGTTTTGCTGTGAACCGTGTTGGCGTCTACGAACGTGGTCTCCACATTGCCCGTAGCATTCATTTGTCCGCTGCAGTTGATCTTGGCCGTCATTCCGTCGGGCTTGATCACCACATCGCTCATCTGGCAGTCGGCGCCGTGATTCTGCGGAGCGGGCGACGGGCCGCCGAACTTGTCGATCATCGCCTGCGTCACGCAAATCTGCGTCGTTCTCGGTGAGCCGAACGGCGATCCGCCTCCAGCCGCGCCCCCCGGCATTTGCATCCCCGGCGGAAGCTTCACGCCCGGCGGCAATTGCATGTTTTGCGGCATCTGCGCGTTTGCCGGCATCTGCGGCATCTGCGAGCCGCCCATGTTCATGGTCGAGGTCATTTCCCAAAGGCCGGGTTTTCTTGCCGGCTGCGCTCCGGCAATGCTCGCCATCGCAGCCAGGCAACAGGCCATCGCGGTGATTACGCGCATCTTGCTCATCGAACCTCCTCTTTCTTCACGCTGCCTTTGGCCGCGAGATTCCCCACTCTATCGCAGCAAGCAATCTTTAGAAAAGAGAAAATTCAGACACGATTGACGGGGCCGGCTTGTCCCAGCGCCAGCAGAGCCTCGGTCACGCGGCCGGTGGCGTGGCGAACGTATCCCTCCTCGCCGGCAAAGTCGCCTGCGATGCAGCGCACGCCGAGCGCCTCAATCCGTTCGATATCCGCGGTGATGGGCGAAGCGTTTTCGGCGGCATAGCGTGCCAGCGTCTCGGCTGAAAAAGGCGCGGTGTTCACCAGCGCATAGTCGAAGATAGGCGCGTGCGCATGCTCATAAATGCGTTCAATGTGTTCTGAGGCTGTCAACTCCAGGCTCTCATTGGCCTCGCTCATCAGGTTGCAGATGTAAACCCTCACGCCCCGCGCATTGGCCAGCGCCGCGGGCATGCCCTGAACCAGCAGGTTGGTAATCAGCGAGGTGTACAGCGACCCCGGCCCCACGGTGATCAGGTCGGCCCGCTCAATCGCTTCCAGCGTTTCCGGTAAAGGCGCCGCGTCCGGAGGGTCCAGCATGAGCTCTTCAATGTGCAACTGGCTGGCCGTGATGTTGGTCTCCCCGCGCACCAGTGAGCCGTCTCTCATCCGCGCCACCAGCGTGGCATTTGCGGTGGTCACCGGATAAATGCGTCCACGCGTGGCCAGAATCTTCGATGTAAGTTGGATGGCGTGGGCAAAGTCGCCCGTGATCTCCGTCAGCGCGGCCACAAACAGATTGCCGAAGTTGTGCCCCTTCAGAGAATCGCCGGCGCGGAAGCGATGGTTGAACAGCTGGGCCAGCAGGTCCTCATCCTCGCACAGCGCCACCATGCAGTTGCGCAGGTCGCCGGGTGGAAGCATGTTGAAGTGTTTGCGCAGCCGCCCTGAAGAGCCGCCGTCGTCGGTCACCGTCACCACCGCCGCCAAATCCGAAATCAGTCCCGGCCTTGCGTTCGGACCTGTGCTGCTTACGTGCTCCCGCAGGCCGTGCAGCAGGGTCGACAGTCCGCTGCCCCCGCCGATGGCCACCACCCGCAGCGCCGGGGCTGCGGCGTCAAGGCTCCCTGACGACGGTAATGGCGATTCTTCGATTTCAGAGGTCGCAAGGTTCAAAGCGGGCCCTAAGGAATCTCGGGATACAGAAGCTCAGTAAAGCGCGGGTCGTCCACCATGCTCTGGAAGTCGTTGTCGGCGCGTGCCTGTAGCCGGTTCTTGGGATTCAACTCTATGGCCCGGGCCAAATTGCCCAGGCAATCCTGGCTGCGCCCGGTAATCGAGTCAAGCAGGGCGAGCCCATAGAAAGCATAATCTGTATCGGGATAATTAGCCAAAATGCTGTTGAACTGTTCCCGCGCCTCTTCGTAATAGCCGGTATTCAGCTGCGAAATGGCGTAGTCGTAATGCTCCTCCGGCGTCAGGAAGGTCAGCTTGTTCTTCTCCAGTTGCCGCTGGCAGGTGTTTCGGTACATGGTGCAGCGTTCCAGTATCTCCGCCGGCGCATTGGGCAGCAGCTTGTCAAAGGCGGCCAGCGCCCTCTCATACTTGCCCTGCTGCAGCAGTTGCACCGCTGCCTGGAAATGCTGGAATGCGGGTCCTGTGCCCGTAACGGAGTGGCTGCCTGATTTGGCAGCTGGAGGAGGCGTCTTCTTACGGCCGGGTGCCCCGGTTCTATCCTCGTGCGTCATGTCTATGCCGGGAGCGCGTCCTCCCAAACACCCGCTTCAGCCGCATTGCCGCCGGCTCAAAATCCGCGTTTGGAACAAACGTCGCTCAGGCACTCTTTATACGCAGAACCCCGCGCTGCGTCAATGGGGTGCCGGTTACCCACCCGGCTTCTCGGAGAGTTTGCGGTAGATCGCCGGATTCAAAGACGGGTCGTTATACATTTTCAACTGCCGGTAAAGCTTGAATCGCCGCGTCCCCGCCACCGTCTCCCGCCACATATGATCCAGGCACGCGGCCAGGTCGGCGCGCTGTTCCACCAGCGTGGCCAGCCGCTCGCAATTGCGTTGTGCATGGCCTTCCGGTGCGTCCGGCCGTTGCGCCTCTTCCCGCGTGTGATAAATCTTCAATGCCAGAATCGAAAGCCGGTCGATGATCAATCCTGGCGTCTCGGAGTGCAATTGCGCCTCCGCACTCAGCAAGCCTTCCGTCTCCAGCCAATCCAACAGCACTCGGTCCAGCTCCTCGGCCAAATCATTGCGCAGTTGGTTGGTCCGGTCCACGCTCCGCTTCACCTCGGCGATCTCCGCATCGCTCGCACCAGGAGCGCGCGCCTCGTCTTCCGTGTGCCACAGGTCAAAATTGGCGCGATGCTGCCTCGCCACCAATCCCAGCCAACCGTCCGCCCCCTGCTCGTCCGGGCCGCCGTCCGCACGATGCCACGCGATCGTCAGCCCGTCTTGCAAAGCGGTAATCTCTTTTGCGAAGAGCATCTATAAAAAATCCCTCGCCCATTGTCGCCGGTTGCCGTTGCAGCGTCTATGGTAGAACTATCCTCACCCGGGGTCCAAACTTTGGAGCGTAAATCATGAAGTGCCAGACAAAGTTCGCTCTGATTCTCCTCTCTATCGTTGCCGTGACCTCCGGCGCTCAATCCTCGACCGAGAGCCGAAGACCGTCGCAGGAGACCCAGGCGCCCGGATATTGGATCGATCCATCCACTCGGCTCATGTGGGCAGCGAAGGACAACGGCAAAGACGTGAACTGGCACGAGGCGACAGAGTACTGCAGAAACCTTCGACTAGCCGGGTACTCCGACTGGAGTCTGGCCACGCTCGAAGAGCTCGCAAGTCTTGTTGACAAGGGCGACCTTGCGCCCGAACGAGTCGGCAGCACAGAAGTTATCCAAATCAATCTTGGCGGTGTTGGCCGTCATGTAAGGGGAAATCTGCTACTCACGGGCGATCCTTGGAGCAGCAACCGGGAGATCAATCGTTTCGGACATCCTTACGGCCCAGGCTGGTTCTTCGACTTCAAAACGTCGAAGCCCTCGTACGACTTGCAAGATTTTCGCAACACCAAGTACGCACTTTGTGTGCGCCGTCCCGGCAAATAACGGGGCTTGCCGCGTGTCTGCGGTCCTAATTTCAAAGGAGAGTCCATGGCCGACGAAATCAATCGTTTTCTCTGCATCGCCAGCTATGAAAAAGGTCAGGACTTTCTGCGCCAATGCGCCGAAATGGGCGTCAAACCCACGCTGCTCACCCTGGACAAGCTGCGCGACGCCGACTGGCCTCATGACGCCGTGGAAGAAGTGGTCACCATGCCGCCCGGCCTCAGCCGCGAGCAGATTCTCAACACCGTCTCCTGGATGGCCCGCGGCCGCCGCTTCGACCGCATCCTGGCCCTCGACGAGTTTGACCTCGAAACCGCGGCCCAGATCCGGGAGCACATGCGCATCCCCGGCATGGGAATCACCACCTCCGCCTACTACCGTGACAAGCTGGCCATGCGAATTGGCGCACGCGAATCCGGCTTCCTCGTCCCCGAGTTCTGCCGTGTCCTTAACTACGACGAACTGCGCGCCTACATGCACCGCGTCCCGCCCCCTTGGCTGCTCAAGCCCCGTTCCGAGGCCTCCGCGCTGGGCATTCGCAAAATCGAAGAACCGGACCAGCTCTGGCGTGCTCTCGACGAGCTGGGCGACCGCCAAAGCCACTTCCTCCTCGAGCAGTTCGTGCCCGGCGAAATCTTTCACGTCGATTCGGTCGTCAGCCAGTCCAAGGTTGTCTTCTCCGTAGCCCATCAATACGGCCGCCCGCCTCTCCAGGTCATGCACGAGGGCGGCGTCTTCACCACCCGCACCGTCGACCGCGCCAGCCGCGACTGGATCGAGCTCACCGCCTTCAACGCCGGCCTCGCGCCCTCCCTTGGCATGGTTCGCGGCGTCACTCACGCTGAATACATCCGCGCCCACGCCGACGGCCGCTTCTACTTCCTTGAAATTGCCGCCCGAGTCGGCGGAGCCTTCATCGCCGATCTGGTGGAATTTTCCTCCGGCGTCAATCTCTGGCGCGAGTGGGCTCGCCTTGAGGTCCAGCATCTTCGCGGCGAAACCTACGCGCCGCCCCCGTCCTTTGAAAGCTACGCCGGCAGCGTCCTCTGTCTCGCCAAAACCGCCGAGCCCGACACCGCCGCATTCGACGCGCCTGAAATCGTGCATCGCATGAAGAAGCACCACCACGCCGGCCTCATCGTCCGGTCCGATGAGCCGGAGCGCGTCCGTCAATTGCTTGAGGAATACAGTGCCGAATTCGCCCGCCGCTTCCTCGCCTCCATGCCGCCCCCGGACAAACCAACCTCGTGAAGAGGTAGGCAAGGGATTCACCCTCGGCATAAAATCAACAGAATCAAAACAGGCCTCGCAGGCGGCAGAAAAACCTATCCCAGGCATTCACTGGGCCGCTTTGTATCAGGGCTCGACTTGAGTCGCGCCGTAAGTGGCACAAAACAAAGGTGTGGCTTTAGCCCCTGCGGTGCACTTGTCGAAAATTCCCCGCGACGGAAGTCTCAGAAAAAAGATCTCTTGACAACATACCAACTGGTCGGTACGATCAGCACCATCTGATGATCGCAACCGAAACAAGACACGAATCGAAAACCAGGTTGCTCGATGCGGCCCTCCGGGTAATCCGCGCAAAGGGCTATTCAGCTACGCGTGTGGAAGACATCTGCGAAGCCGCGGGTCTCACCAAAGGCAGCTTCTTCCACCACTTCGAGAGCAAGGAGGCGTTGGCGCTCGCAGCAGCGGAGTACTGGATCGAAGAAACTGGGGCGATGTTTGCCGCCGCGCCCTTTCACCAGCCGGCAGACCCGGTGGATCGGCTGCTGGCTTATGTCGATTTTCGAAAAGTGCTACTGACGGGCGAGTTGCCGGAGTTTACCTGCCTTGTGGGAACTATGGTGCAGGAGGTGTACGACACGCATCCTGCGTTGCGCGAGGCGTGCAACAGGAGCATCACCGGCCACGCAGCCACTCTGGTGCCGGACATCGAAGAAGCCGTGCAGTTGCGCGGAATCAAGGCGGATTGGACAGCGGAGAGCCTGGCGCTCTTCACGCAGGCCATACTCCAGGGCGCATTCATTCTGGCCAAGGCGCAGCACGGCGCGGCAATTGCAGGGCAGTGCATCGACCATCTGCGGCGCTATCTGGAGCTGCTCTTCTATCAGCCCCGTCCACGGAATCATGTGTCACATTGAGGCCAACATTTAACTGCAACTAAGGAGAACCGGCTATGAAAAGAATTTCAATGTCGCGCCGTCACCTGCTCGGAGCAGGGGCCTGCGTATTGACTGGAATGGCGAGCTTACCGGGTTCCGCATTTGCCGGTGCATCGGAAGAGGAGAACCTGAAGAACGAGGAGATCGTTCGCAAGTGGTACGCGGCGTGGGGAAATAAGGACCTGGGCACGTTCAACAGGCTGCTCGCCGACAACTTCACTTTTTCAAGCGCCGCGGGCGACGACCACATCAGCAAGAGTGCTTTCAAAACGCAATGCTGGGACACACAGGTCGAATTCATTGGACATTTTGACCTGGAGCGCATAGCTACCGGCGCGGACGACGCTTTTGTGAAGTATCTTTGCCACACCAGGAACGGCAAGTCGTTCCGCAACGTGGAGTATCTCCGCATCAAGAACGGAAAGTTGGAATCGATTGAGTGTTACTTCGGCGCGCAATCCAGCTTTCCGTCCGCGGTGAGCGGCGGGCAGAGTTAAGCACGCATTTCGAGGGATGGTTCCATGGCCAACCGCAGTGCGTTGGGTACGGAGAATCGCAAGAATATTACCGAGCGAAAAACGAAGGGAGCGAACACAACGTATGAAATTGCCTTTCAGGTCCCTTTATCGTGCTAAATCAACCCAGGCCTCGCCCGGCCAGGAGCCGGCTCGAGCCGGAATGGAATCCGCAACGAAGTCAGGAAGACACGGAGCCATGGTCGGCATTCTCGCTTTCGCCGTCAGTTCCTTGATACTTTCCGTTTCACTGACCTATAGGGTTGCGGCAAACGCGCTACCAAAGGCCCAACCCACCGCGGAAAGCGTGTTGGCGGCGGAAGAAGGATTTGCAAGAGCAATGCAAGATAACGATGCAGACGGCGTTGCACGCAGCCTGTCAGATGACTATGCCGTCATATCCGCGAGGGGCGGCGTCGGCGAAGGGAAGTCGATTTTTCCCGAAGGAATAAAGCAGGGTTACTTGACGCACAAAGCTTATGAGGTTTCGGAACCCAGAGTGCGCCTCTACGGAGACGTCGCCCTGGTGACGACGAAGGTTCACAACGCAGGCACATCTCGCGGCAAACCCTTCGACGTGATGGAGCGCGAAACCGACGTATGGCTTTGGAAAGACGGGAGCTGGAAATGTGTTCTAACCCACGAGGCGTGGGACGGAGCGGAAAAAGACCAGAAGGAACTCTCCCGCTGACTTTTTCTATCCATTTGCGGGAGTCTGAGATTGCGGCTTGCGACCAGCGCCATATTGAACCCCGAAAGATTGCACTCAAGGAGAAGAATATGAGCATAAAAATCGCACAGGCAATCGTCCTCGCAGCTTGCACCCTGCTCGCCGCGCCCTCCGTTACCCGGCCTGTGCAAGGCCAGGACGCCAAACCTCCTTATCCCGCGATGGCTCCCCTCGACCAATACCTTATCGCCGATCGCGGCGCCGAGATCGCGCTCGCAAAAAGCGCCGCTCCTCCCGCGCTTTCCAATGACGCCAACGTCCTGGTGCTCGAGAAAGACGGATACCACACCGCAGTCGAAGGCAAAAACGGCTTCACCTGCCTCGTCGAGCGCTCCTGGATGTCGCCCCTCGACCACGCGGAGTTTTGGAATCCCAAATTGCGCGGACCCGTCTGCTACAACCCTCCGGCCGTGCGCTCCATCCTGCCCTACACCATTCTCAGGACAAAGCTGATTCTGGGCGGCGCCACCAAGGCCCAAATGGCGGAGTACATCCAGTCCTCCGTTGCCGCCAGCCTGCTTCCCATTCCTGAGCCGGGCGCCATGTCGTACATGATGTCGAAAAGCCAATACTTCGGCGAAGAAGGCGGGCACTGGCATCCGCATCTCATGTTCCATCTACCCCGCATGGGCGCGGCCAGCTGGGGAGCGAACCTCGAAGGCTCTCCGGTTGTCCTTGATACAGATCACCACGACTGGCCAGAGCCGCAAACCATCTTCATGGTGCCTGTCGGCCACTGGTCTGACGGAACACCGGCCATGTCCCATGACTGAGCAACGCTTCAACATTGCAACGCTTCCCAAAGGAGACCAGCATGAACCTCACCGAGAGTGGCGACATCGTCCAATGGCCTGAGACGCATTACGTGTTTGTAGAAAAGACCGGCCCGATCCCGAAGATTGCGCGAGACGCCTGGCAAACGGCGCTCAGCCTCGCTCCGCAGCTTGCCGAAAAGAACCAGATCGCCTGGAATATGAGCCTCTACCGGATGAATCCGAGCATCTATCGCGCGGGCTTTGTCGTTGCGGAGCAGCCGGCAGAGCTGCCCGCCGGCCTTGAATACGAGTTCTTCGGAGGCGGCAAGTATAGCCGGTTCGTACTCACCGGCCCCTTCTCCGACCTTCCGGCGGCGACATCTCGAGTGTTCGAGATCGTGGCGCAGAGAGGTGTGACATTGAGAAGCGACTTTTGCATCGAGAGCTATGTGAGTGACCCGCGAGCCACGCCAGAAGACAAGCTGGTTACTGAAATTCTGATTCCAACGGCGTAACGGTGCACGCCGGTCCACCTTTCACCAGCCGATAGGTCCCTGTGTCCCATTCATCGGACGTCTTTTATCCAATGGGTGGGAGACCACGAACCCAAGCGCAGCCTTTATTTCTCAGTCTTCTTCCGGCGCGTTTTCCTGGGGCTTCTCTTTCTCTTTCATAGGTTCGTAATCTTCGCAGGTTTCCCAGCCGCCGCAACCGACGCAATCTTCAGGGGGTTCGCAGACGTGCTCTCTGGGGCCGAGTAAATCGCCGGCGGAGGTTTGGGTTACGACCTCGACGGGATCACTGGAGGCGCAGACGGAATTGCGCGGGACATTCTGCGTGGCGATCTGGAGAGCGTAGAGACAGAGGCCGGCGCGGCGCGCGTCGAGCTTGGACGAGATGAGGGCGTCGAGGACCCGGGAAAGGGAATGCTGGATGGCGCTACGGTCTTCGAGGATGGGGAGCTTCAGGTTCCCATCGGGGTCTGAAGCCTTTGCGCCGGAAAAGCGGTGGAGGCGGGCGTGAAAGTAACAGAAGGGCTTGCATCTCAGGGCGGGGGCATCGCATTTGGATCCGCTGGGCATGATGTGCCGACAGATGTAATACATTGTGGTCCTTTCCCCCTACCCCACCCCGTCTCTGCAAAGAAGTGCATTGCTTTCATGGGTATGGAGCAAGAGCCTGGCTATAAATCCCTCATGTCATTGAGGTTCCTTGCAGATTCGTCTCAGCAAAGGAGTTACGGGCGGATTCGGCTAGCTTTCAGCTTTTAGCTGTCAGCTGTCAGCGCCCAGAACCTCTGCAGGCTGCGTCTGCGGTGGTCTGCAAGGGTTGCGAAAGATGCTTTTGGAATCATTGTGCGCCGGTGGAGGGAAATAATCTGCAAAGAGCCGGCTTTCAGTTTTCAGCTTTCAGTTGTTGGTTCCAGGGCTATTCGGGCGGCAGGAGGGGCAGAGAGAGGTTTTCGGCGGCGGCGGGTCGGCTGCGCGGGGCTTTTTTGAAGGTCGCATCGCGGCGATGGGCAGGGTAATCGGGCTGCTTGCCGTCGAGAATCTGCTGGATGGTGAGGATTTGCAGGCGCGGGTAGGTGCTGCCGTCGGTGGATTTATAAAATCCTGCTTCGGCGGCTTCTTTCTTCATGGGTTTGGTGGGTTCTTCGAAGCAGAGAAAGACGCCAATCTCGGCCTTTTCGCGCCTCCCCGCTCCAACGTTATGAGTCCGCGTCGTACGCGATCTTCTTGATGCCGAATGCGAGGACCGGGCACCCACCTGACGCGCGATTGTTGAGCTTCGGAACCAGCTTGCCCATGTGCGTTGTTGAGTTGCCGAATGAGCGACCCTTTCCCAGCACATCAAAGATATCCTGCAGCTCGCTTGACTGCGTTATGATCGCGCCGACGCTAAGGACATTCAAATCGAAAAGAAGGCGGAACGTAGTGAGGTCTCTATCAAAGAACGGGTCCTTGTTGTTCCATTCCGTCTCAATGGCTATCCGGTTTCTGAAATAGTCCACATGGTGTGTCGGCGCGAGTGTGACGGCTTCGTCGGCTTTCACCTCAATCTTGAATTCGTGTTCCGTCCACTGGCGGTCGTAGAAGAAGCCATTAATTCCTCGAGAAATAGGCGATTTTCCTCCCCCTGGAGTGAGTATGTCAGAGCGTCGCAGTGTGAATTGCGTGAGCATTGCGACAAGGTCGTCCCACTCTGGACGAAAATCTGCGAATAAGATTGACGCTGCGTGGTGGTTTTCGACGATCTCGAATTTCCCATGGATGGCTTCTGGGAAAAGGTCCAGGCTCATTGACTAAAGCTCCAGGAACAGCGGTTGCTCGCTCTGTGAGTGGTTCGAATAGGTATTCCAGGTTGGCGTATAGGAATCGTTGGCCTGGTTCCCCCATGTAGACCATCCAGGCCTCTTGCCCCTTGCGAAAAGCTCTAGAAAAGGGCCAGGACTGCACTCTTCGATGAGGAGATATTGCTCGTCAGGCTTCCTGGAATGTTCGCGCTTTCGGGTGGCGAGGAAATTCACTTGACGGCGGCCTGGGGCCAAGGTTCGGGCGTTTTTTCCACGCACGCCAAATAGAATAAGCTCGGTCACATTCCTGAAGTAGAAACCTACTCCACGCCCATCGGGGCCGCCATCTTTTCTTATCTTGTGCCATACGAGATTGCTCTTGTATTCAAAACCCCATGAGTTCATTACTGCAATTCCGTCTGGCAGCAAGGCATTTGGGACCCAAAGGTAGAGATGCGCGGTCTCCGACGTACAGGTCGAGACAGGCAACGCCTTAATGTCATCGAGAGAGAGAGTCGTGTATCGTGCGAGCCGCTTATGCTCCGGAGCGACCTTCCCGGTTCTGTTTTTGAACTGCCAAGGAGGATCGGCGAGGATCGTTCTAAACTTAGTCTTTCCCGCCGTTGCTAATAAATCCGCGGCCGCCGCTGCTCCGCTCGGAGATTGGGTGGGTTTCAGTTTGCTCACACTCCTATCTTGTTGGCAAACAAATGGCGAAGTCAATGCGTTCCTCGAAATACCTGTGAATAGTTTGGTTCAAATAGGAATTAAGGTCCCGAATGTGGACGTTGCTGACTTGAGGACACGGCAGAGTTCGACAAGACGCGGGGCCATCATGGCGAGATAGGCCATCATGTCGGAGTTGAAGAGGAAGGTCTTGAAGGCGTGAATCTGGGAGCTGGATTGGGAGCCGTCTTTCTCGGCGAAGAGGACGTTGTAGTCCTGGCGGGAGTTGAAGGGAGGGTCGAGATAAACCAGATCGACGGACTCGTCCTTGACGTAGCGCTGGAGGACTTCGTAGTTGTCGCCGTAGTAGAGCTTGTTTTTCCCGGTGGTCACGGTTTGGGTAGAGGGTAGCACAGCGAGGTCGGCGCAGAGCATTGGCACGGATGAGTCCGTGACCTTTCAAGGCAACCTGACCCCTCCCCCAAGCCCTTCATCTAAAATGGCATCGGGAGCAAGCATGGAAGCCAACAGTCAGCATCCGCACCGCCGCTGGAACCCGTTGCGGCAATCCTGGGTTTTGGTTTCGCCGCACCGCACTGAGCGCCCGTGGCAGGGCGAAGTAGGCCAGAAAGCCACGCCCTCGGCGCGCTGCTACGATCCGCTTTGCTATCTGTGCCCCGGCAACACCCGCGCGGGCGGCGCGGTGAACCCGCACTACGAGGGCGTCTTTTCCTTCGTCAACGACTTCGCCGCGCTGCTTCCCGATTCACCCCCGCCCGGCGATGCGTCCGCTTCTCCGCTGCTGGTGGCTGAGCCCGCGCGCGGCCTGTGCAAGGTGCTTTGCTACCATCCCGATCACAGCCTGACCCTGGCCCGCATGACCCGCGAAGAGATTCGTCCCGTAGTCGACGCCTGGACCGGCCTTTACACCGAAATCGGCGGCCTCGACTGGATTCGGTACGTCCAGATCTTTGAGAACCGCGGCGCCATGATGGGCGCAAGCAATCCCCATCCCCACGGCCAAATCTGGTCTACGGATTTTGTCCCCGACGAGCCCGCCGCGGAATCCCTGGCCCAGCGCGATCACCTCGCCAAAACCGGCCGCTGTCTCCTTTGCGATTATCTTCAAACCGAGCGCTCCGCGGCCATCGATTCCGGCCGCATCGTCTTTGAAAATGACCATTTCACAGCTCTCGTTCCGTGGTGGGCCGTCTGGCCTTTTGAGGTCCTTCTCGTTTCCCGCCGCCATCTGGGCGCGCTTCCTGAGTTCACCAGCGATGAGCGTAACGGCCTGGCCGATGCCCTCAAGCGGCTGACCACCCGCTTTGACAATCTCTTTGAAACCAGCTTTCCCTACACCATGGGCTTCCACCAGTCGCCAACCGATTCAGCCGATCATCCCGAATGGCACTTCCACGCCCACTTCTATCCCCCGCTGCTGCGCTCGGCCACGGTGCGCAAGTTCATGGTGGGTTTTGAAATGCTGGGCATGCCCCAGCGGGACATCACGCCTGAAGACGCCGCGGGCCGCCTGCGCGCCTGCTCTGAAGAGCATTTCTGGCCCAGAAGCTGAGGAGGATGAAAAGGGAAGCCGCCAGTGAAAGGGTTGCGGCCGGAGGGGTGTGGTGAGCTCGCTGGGGATCGAACCCAGGACCCACGCCTTAAAAGGGCGTTGCTCTACCTACTGAGCTACGAGCTCGTAAAAGGCCGCTTTTTCAAAACTACCACAGAGGTGGTCTCAATGCTTCACAACGTCCGATATCCGCCCCTAGTGCGAGTCGTCAGTTGTGGCCAGCCAAAGTCGTATCCCACGTCGATAATCACCCCTCTGGGTACTGCGGTAACCGCGCATTTTCGAATCAGGTTACCGATAGCTTGTTGAAGTCGTATCGTATAGAAAATGCAGCGTTTTGCACAGCCTTTGTACCTCAAAAGTTGTAGGCCGGTAACCGTGCAAGTGTTATTGTTCTGTCAACAGTCTGGCGCGTAGGATTTCCTATGAAAAGACCTTCGATCTGAGTGCGTCAGGCTGGCCATTCCGCGCATTCAGCGCTGAGTGCAACTTCTGAATTTCCGCAGAGACGACCAAGTCCGCAGAGCCGATTTTTCTTCATGAGAAATCCTCCTTCAATGCAGCAGGCGGCTCCTTCGCAATTCTGAAATTGCAAAATCGGCGGTAGTGAAATCGGGAAAACCGGCTGTGGTCGAAGAAGGTCGAATGGGTGGCAAATGAGCGATCGCAAAGCGCCGACTGAGCAGAGCGAAACCCCCGAAGACGTTGCCACCCTCTACACCTGGGCCAATCTCCATGGCGCAAAATACAGGGAATTCTCAGCCTCTCGCGCTCAATCGAGGGATAAGGCGCGCCAGCGCGTTCAGGACGCCATCGATGCGGATCGCCGCCGGGCCCGCGAAGAGGCGGATGCGGCGCGCCAGGCGGAGTGGGCCACGCAGAGGGCCGCTCAGAATACCGCGCATGAGTCTTTGCGCCAGGCGGTTTGGCAACAGCCGCAATACGAACAGTTGACCGCTCCGCCGGTGACCGGGCCTGCACATTCCCCTGCGCCGCAGCCCGATCAGAGTTACCCCCAGCCGCGCCTTCCCTGGGTTGCTTCTGAACCGCAGGAGGAAGTCGAGCTTCCGGCATGGCTCACGCCGGCTCGCGTACAAGTTCCCGGCTTGCCGGCGCCTCCAGATCCCGCTCCGCAAGCTCCTGAAGACACGCTGCAAGGTTCACGTGACCGCATCGCCTCACGCTGGTTTGCGTTGCAGGGAGTTTACGAGGGAGTTCAGGCGCCTGTTGAGCCGGTGCAGCCTCCCGCGCCGTCGCGCGCTGAAGTGATGGCCGTCTTTTCTCTTGCCGGCGGGGTGGGCAAAACCAGCCTGGTGGCCACGCTGGGTTGCGCTCTTGCGGGCCGGGGCGAGCGCGTGTTGCTGGTCGACACCGCGGTCATCGGCTTGCTTCCGTTCTACTTCGGCGCGCGCGATCGCCGTCCGGGCGTGCTCAGAACCTTCAGCCCACAAGGCCCAGTTCCCGACTCGTCCATTCAAATGGTCGCCATCGATCCGGAAACGCTCGCTCCCGAGACGCTTGGCCAGGATCACTTTGCCGCTGAGATCTCCCGGTTCTCCCGCGGCGTAACGCGCGTCATCTTCGATGTGGCCACCGCTTCCAGCGCAACCACGCGCCGGGTCATGCGCATGGATCCACTGGTCCTGGTGCCGCTGGTCCCAGACATGAACTCAGTGCTGAGCGTCACCTCCATCGACGCTTTTTTCCAGCAGAGCGGCTCTGATCCTGGCAAGCAGGTCCATCCCTACTACGTCCTCAACCAATTCGATCCCTCGCTCCCTCTGCATCTCGATGTGCGCGAGGTTCTGCGCCAGCAGTTGGGCGACCGCCTGCTTCCGTTTGCGCTCCATCGCGCCCCCGCCGTGAGCGAGGCGCTGGCTGAAGGCATGACCGTAATGGATTACGCTCCCGGCTCCAATGTCGCCGAGGATTTTACTTCCCTCGCGGAGTGGGTCAAGGGACTCTCGGCGCCCCCCAGCACCAGCGAACGCCGCATGCGCTGGAGCGAAAGATGACCACCGCCGGCCTTGGCCGGGACACGGCTGCCGGGGAGAACGTCTTTGTCAGGCTCCTCCGGTTCTCTTTCCTTTTCATGGCGGCGCTGGTGTTCTGTTTCCTGGCCGTTCTGCCTCTTACCTGGCTGCAACAGTCGGTCCTCGCGCTGCTCACCTTGTTCATCACACTGGTTCTGGCGCGCTCTTCCGGCTCCTACCTCGTTACGCTTTTCCTCATCCTCACTTCAAGCTTCTGCACGCTGCGCTACGCTTACTGGCGCATCACCCAGGCCGCGTGGTTTTTTCAAGACCCCGCCAATCATTGGTCAACCCTGGACGCAGTCTTTGTCCTCAGCCTGCTCCTCGCCGAGGGCTACGCTTTCTTCATCCTCTTTCTCGGCTACTTCCAGACCGTCTGGCCGCTCCGTCGTGCTCCGGCCCCGATGCCCGACTCGCCCGACAACTGGCCCCATGTCGATGTGCTGATTCCCACCTATGACGAGCCACTGGATATCGTGCGCTTCACGGCTTTAGGCGCGCTCAACATGGATTGGCCCGCCGACAAATTGCACATCTACATTCTTGACGACGGACGCCGCACGGAGTTTGAGCAGTTCGCTGAAGATGCCGGCATCGGCTACCTGACCCGCCCAGATAACCAGTACGCCAAGGCGGGAAACATCAACGCCGCGCTCAAAACCGCCAGTTCGCCTTACCTGGCCTTCTTTGATTGCGACCAAATTCCCACGCGCAGCTTTTTGCAGATGA
>JBEKEQ010000069.1:0-21897 GCA_050013735.1 Occallatibacter sp. | reverse complement strand
GCGAGTTCAGAAGGCTTAAAAATAAGTCTCGATTTGAATCTTCACGGCGGGCACGAACAAAAGTTTCCCCGCTGTCCAGGAACTCGCTGCAGTGATTGCTGTTGCAACGGGCATTCCAATTCTCAAGTTCATGCGCGCTCAAAAGATGTCCCGATTGCGCTAGAGGACGCACAGCCTGCGGGCCTGAAGCATTTACGCGCAGCGCGTAAAATGTCTTCTTGCATCCACCCGCAAACCGCCCCGTTGCATCCCACTCTTGGGGATAGGATGCGCTTGCGTGGTAGAAAGGTAGCTGTGAAGCCCGCGCGAAGCTCGATCAAAATCGCATTGGCGCCCGCTGCACGATGTATCGAAAGCCCCTATGCAAAACGCTCAAAAGGTCTTAATTGTCGAAGACGAGCCCCACGCGCTGATGGGGCTGGCGGAGTTGATCTCCGGGTGGGGGTATAGCGCCGAGACCGCGCGGGACGGCATCGAGGGTTGGGAAAAGGCGGTCGCATGGAATCCGGCCATCGTGGTTACCGACCTTAAAATGCCCAGGCTCGACGGCATTGGGCTGCTTAAAAAACTATCTGAGGCGGGGTCGGGTGTCGACGCCAACCTGGCGGTGGTGGTTCTCACCGCAATGGGCTCCATTCAGCAGGCAGTGGAAGCAATGAAGCTGGGGGCCTATGACTTTTTTGAAAAGCCGGTAGACGCTACCCGCCTGCGCACCATCCTGGCCAACGCCACGCGCCAGCGCGAAACCGAAATTGAGCTGGAAGTGGCGCGGAGGCGTCTGCGGGAAACCGGAGTTCTAGGCTCGCTGGTGGGCAATTCCCGGTCGATGCGGGAGATCTTCGGATTGATCGAGCAAATTGCGCCATCCAACGTCTCCGTGCTCATTACCGGGGAGAGCGGCACTGGCAAGGAACTGGTAGCCCGCACGCTGCACGACCTGAGCCCGCGCAAGACGCGCCCCTTTGTAGCGGTAAATTGCGCGGCCATTCCGGAGACGCTGATTGAGAGCGAGATCTTTGGGCACGAAAAGGGCGCATTCACCGGGGCCGTGGAACGGCGAGCGGGCTGCTTTGAGCTGGCCACCGGAGGCACACTGCTTCTGGATGAAGTGGGTGAAATGCCACTGGCAACGCAAACTAAACTGTTGCGCGTGCTGGAGGAGCGCAAACTCCGCCGCCTGGGAGCGCGGACCGAACAGGATGTAGACGTGCGCGTTCTGGCTGCCACCAACCGCGACCCCGAAAAGGCCGTTGCCGGTGGCCATCTGCGCCCCGACCTTTACTACCGCCTTAACGTCTTCCACATCCCCATGCCGCCGCTGCGCGAGCATCTTGAAGATCTGCCGGCCCTGGCAGAAGCCATGATCAACGAGATGAACCTGAAACACGGCCGGAAAGTGTCCGGCGTGGCCGCATCGATGCTGGACCGGATGAAGTCCCATGATTGGCCGGGCAATGCCCGTGAACTACGCAATGTTATTGAGCGAGCGGTCATCCTTTGTCCCGATGGCGCGCCTCTCGACGTGGGTCACCTGCCTCCGGGCTTTGGCAAGGGACAGGTTTCCGCGGCGCATGCAGCCGATGCCGGCATGGTGCCGGTGCATGTGGGATCGACCGTGGACGAGGCCGAGCGCATGCTGATTCAGCAGACCCTGGAAGCCACCGGGCAAAATAAGACCCGCGCCGCAGAAATTCTGGGCGTGAGCCTCAAGACGCTCCACAACAAGCTCAAGGAGTACAGGCACTCCTCCGACGTCGACAAAGGCTGAACCATGCGCCTCAAGACCAAACTCGTTCTGGCCATCACCACCCTGGTCTTTCTCATCGCCGGACTCATTTCGGTGGTCTACGCGAGCCAGCTTCTTCATTCAGCCGTCCAGCAGTCCTATGACACCAACCGCATGGTCGCCAACCAGGTTGAATTTGCCTTGCGCAATGCATTGGAGGCCGGACTCAAGGACGAGACGGTCGATCCTAACAACCCGGCCCAGTTGCGCAACCTCGAGGCCGAGGCTGTTCGCAACAACGCTGAGCTGCAGGCGATGGTCGAATCGGTCAACCGTTACTCACTCACCGTCTACGACATCAACATCGGCGACAGCCGCTCAAGCACGCTGCTCAGCACCAATCCCGACAACGAAGATCAGCCTTTGCCCGTCCGACCTAATTTGAGCGAGTTGCTCCACGCCAATCCCATTCGCCTGATGAGCGAAGTCTTCGGTCCTCCGCGCGTGTTTGACGTGGTGGCGCCGCTGGAACGCAACGGCCAGCCGTTTGCGACTGTGCACGTGGGCGTGCGCACCACGTTTCTGCGCGCCGCCTATGAGCCGTGGGTAGCAGCCGCGCTCACGCTGATGGGCCTGGTGCTGGCGGCGGCGCTGCTGGTGGCCTTCCTGCTCAGCAACCTGGCCTTGCGCCCCATGGAGAGGATCAGCCGCGAGCTTGATCGACTTACTTTAGCCGGCGAGGCTGCCGGTGAAGAAGAAAAGGTGCGCCAGCAAGACATGCCCGCCCGCGTGTCAAAGAAAATTGAGCGCATCGGCCAGCGAATGCGCAATGTGGAAGAGGTTTTTTCCGCGTTGAAAGAGAACCTCGATCGCATTCTCGGCAACTTGCAGGATGGAATTCTGCTTTTTACCGGCGACGGGCGCGCGGTGCTGGTATCCGAGGCTGCGCGGCGTTTTCTGTCTCGCCAGGGTGATAGCATTCTGGGCCTCCATGCGCGGGACATCTTCGACCGCACCACGGTACTCGGCCTTGCCGTTCGCGAGGCCTTCGATGCCGGCGTCACCCTGATCCAGGAAGAGATCGTCACTGAGACCGGGAGGCGGATTCAAGTGTCGCTGGACTTTATTCACGACGACGAAACCCGCCAGGGGCTGGGCGCCCTGGTCACTCTGCACGACCTGGAATCGGCCCAGGAGATTGAGTCGGAACTCGAGCTTTCCCGACGCATGGCGGCCATCGGCCGGCTCACCTCTGGCGTGGGCCACGAGGTAAAGAATCCCATCAACGCCATCGTCGTCCACCTGGAGTTGCTCAAGAGCAAGTTGAACGGCGCCAGCGCCCCGGCCGTCCGCCACCTCGAAGTCATCGACGCTGAGATTCACCGCCTTGACCGCGTGGTGCAGATGCTGGTGGACTTCTCCCGCCCGGTCGAACTCGAACTCCATGAACAGGATTTGCGCTCCGTTATTGGGGATGTGCTGACTCTGGCCGCCGCGGAGTTTTCAACCCGCAAAGTAAACCTGATCAGCCGGATGCCTGCCAGGCCGTTCACGGCCAATGTCGACGCCGGGCTTCTGAAGCAGGCAGTGCTCAACGTCATTCAGAACGGCGCACAGGCTATGCCCGAGGGCGGAACGGTTGAAGTCGTCCTCGAGGAAGACCGGAGATTTGCGCTGCTGCGCATCTCCGATGAGGGACCCGGCATTCCCAATGAGATCCGGGAGAAGATCTTCGACCTTTATTTCACCACCAGAAGCGGGGGCAGCGGCATCGGCCTCGCCATGACCTACCGCATCCTCCAGTTGCACCACGGAAGCGTGGAAGTAGAATCGAATGTGAGCCGTGGCGCGGTGTTCCTGTTGCGCATTCCACTGGCTGCCGCGGAATGGGGACGCAGGGATTTTCCCGCGACGAGTGCTTCGAACCAGAAGGGATCAGCGGAATGAAGTTGACCGGCAGGAGCATCGCGTGGTTGCTCCCGTTGCTGCTCACGGGCTGCATCTTCCACAAGACCAGGCAACCGACGGTTCAAGCCCTGCTGCCCCCGCCGATTGCCGGTTTGCCCAGGCCCGAGTTAACGCCGGTTGAGCTTTCCGCCCCAGCAATGACCATCCCAAGCCTTCCGCTCGACGATGCGGAGGCTGTTATGCCTGCTCAATCGCCCGCTCCGCCGAAGAGGCGCAGCAGACCAGCCGGCAATGCCCCGCCCCCCTCGGTCAATACCCAGCAAGCTGCCGGCGAAGCTGCCGGCGTAAGCGCCATTGGCGAACTTTCTTCAGGCGATGCCTCCGATTTCCTGCGCCAAACAGCCTCCTCCATTGCGGCCACCGAGCGCGGGCTCAACAATATTGGCAGGCCCCTGGGCAAGCAGGAACAAAAAACTGCCGCGCAAATCCGCAAGTATCTGAAGCAGGCCAGGGAGGCGCTGAACTCCGGCGACGTGGATGGTGCGCACACGCTGGCGGCAAAGGCCAGCGTACTGCTCAGCGAACTGACCCAATAACAGCCTGCCCGCCAGTCGAGCTCGCCTTTTGCCGTGCCCGGTAGAAACTACCCGCGCAAGGGAAAAACTACATGGTCCGCGGTCCCAGGGAGCGGCGCGTCTTTCCCCGCGCGTGCGGTTTTTATCCCGTAAATTGAACAATCTGAATCGGCTGGAGACTTTAACTGCGGGTCCGCGGGCTTTGGCACAACCATTGCTCTACCTATGGGCGAGTCAAGCATGGCTCATCGCGCAAATCCCAAATTGACGCGGAAAATCCATCGATAAGGAAGGCCTATTCATGAGCAGCAGACCGGTTACCATGAGTCCCATTCTTGGCAGATTCTCCGTACTGCTGCTGGCGTCGGCAATCGGAATTCCGGCCCTCGGCCAGCAGTCGCAGGCAGGCGATTCTTCAACACCACAAGACAATCCTCCCGCAGCGGTGCAACAACAGCCCTCGTCTGTGAACACCCCCAAAGAGGGTTTCTGGGGCCGCGTGAATCCCTGGGCCCGCAAAAAGTGGGTCAAAAAGCAGACCGATCCCATCAACGACCGGCTCAGCGAGCTGGATGAAGTGAACGCCAAAAACGCCAACGACATTAAGGACGTGGACAGCCGTGCCCAGCTTGGCATTCATCGGGCGCAATCCGCCGCCGATGCGGCCAATCAAGCGGCAACCGCAGCCGGCAACCAGGCCCAACAGGCTAATTCCACGGCGCAAACCGCCTCAGGCCACGTGGACCAGTTGAACTCTACAGTGAATGGCCTTGATCAATACCATCAGATCACTGAGGCCGACGTTGCGTTTCGCGGAGGCTCGCCCGTTTTGTCGGCTGCTGCCCGTCAGAAGCTGGATGACCTGGCCACCAGCCTGAGCGGCCACAAGGGCTACATCCTCGAAGTCGAAGCACATTCTCCACTTGCCGGCAGCGCCGGCATCCAGAGCTCAGAACGTTTGGCTGAAGCGGTCAAGCGTTACATGGTTACGGAGCATGAAGTTCCCGTCTACCGCATGCATGCAGTGGCCCTGGGCAACGCTCGCGACGCCGGCGACGAAGATTCCAAGCCCATCCATACAAGCAGCGTGCACATCCGGTTGATGGAAAACAGTTTGGCGGCCCAGGGAAGCGCATCATCCCAGAGTGATGCATCCTTGACCGGCGCGGAGCGGCCCTAAAACCGCAGCCTCCTCCCCCAAGGCACCTGCCGCGCCAGCGTACCTATAGGTCGCTGGTCGCCAAAAAGCTCTCGCATCGCGAGAGAACCAAGGCAATCTTGGCCCCCGCTCATAACGGGGGCCGTTTTTTGCTTGCTGCCCGGCAATTGTGAATATAGGGGACCTGCGGGGGCTGCTTGTGCCGCATGGAATTGTTGAAGTTGCGAAAGCCCGTGGCTAAAGAGGATGCGGAAAAAAACCGAATGAAAGGCGAATTGCCGGAAGAACCGCCGGCAGGGGCTGAACAGGCTGCGGAAAAAAGGTCTGTCTTGAGATGAATGCCCCGCCAACTCTTGCAGGGGCTGAAGCCCAACATTGATCTAACTGGCTTTATCGGCCCGACTAAAGTCAGGCCCTGGTTACAAAACCTTCGAGCGCTGACATCATTGGGTTTTTCCGCAACCTGTTAAGCCCTCGTTGTCTTTACTGCACGACTGAAACCCCACCCCAGCGACGAAGACCTGTCGCCGGGGGACCCCGGTGAAGTCGTGCCCTGACACTTCTTGCACCTTACGTTGAATTTTTCCGCAGCCTGTACAGCCCTTACCCTTTTTGGAAAACCGTATTCGGCACCCTTCGACTGCGCTCAGGGCAGGCTTTAAAGACGTGCCCTTTCAAAGCAGCGGCTGGAAGAGTGAACAACGTATTGAAACTTCACATCTAGATCTCGGCAAATTGATCGACCAGAGCCGCCTGTAGCCGCAGTTTGTGCACCTGGATGCGGCCCTTGTACTCAATGAGGCCCAGGTTGCGAAAGCGATTCATGAAGTAGTTTACGCGGGACCGGGTTGTGCCGATCATCTCCGCCAGAGTCTCCTGCGTAATGGGAGGAATGAGAGCCCTGGGCTCGCCCGGCTTTCCAGATTCCGCCATCATGAGCAAGGTGCGCGCCAACCGCTTCTCGCTGCTGTTGAAGATCTGATCGACCAGGTCGGCCTGGGTGCGCCTGCCGCGGGTGACCAGAAATGACAGAACCCGGTCACAAAAGGCGGGCTCCTGGTGCATGGCCCGGAACATCTCGTCCCGCTTGATTTCAATCGCAGCACACCTGTTTACAGCGGTAGCCGTTGCCAGCCGCGGCCCCGGCGCCGACGCCAGCGACTCTTCTCCAAAAAAGTCGCCGGGGGCGAGAAGCGTGATCGTTGCTTGCTTGCCGTAAGGCGAAACCACCGTTAGCTTTGCACGACCCTCAGTGAGATAGAAAACCGAGTCTGCCGGGTCGCCCTGCGCGAAAAAAACCTGGCCGGGCTGAAGTTCAACTACTTTTTTGCCAAGGCTCACGTTCAAAAGAAAATCCGCGGAGCCAATAGCTCTGCTCTTGTCGCTCGAAGACATAGTTCCTCCTTCGCAGCCCAATGACTCATCGCGGGCTGCTGCTTCTGCTTGCATGTGAATGGGAATGCGGAGTGGAATCGCCGCCGAGCCGGAGTTTCAAGCTTCATCTCTGCCGGTTCGCATACAGCTCGGTGGTTGCGCGATGATTGAGCTCTATGGCCGGGTAGCCGAGCTGCGTTCGTGTTGATGGTTCCTGTTGCTGTCAAACTCACGCGTGGTGAACTGCGCATCTCGTGCGCCGTCCCGCACACTCTTCACAACATCCTCCACTTTGCCCAGCGCCTTCTGGGCTTTACCTATCACCTGTTGCGTGGCGCCCTCTATCTGGGCGTTGGTGTCGTCGCTCCACTCGCCAACCTGGCGCTTCACGCGCCCGGCTCTGTCGTTGATTGCACCCCTTGCTGTATTCGTGTTCATCGCAACACCTCCAACCTGCTTTGGGTTGAACATGAAACTGACTTGCCATCACACCCACATTCGCGTGGATACAATCGGCGGGACGGCGACCAGGCGCACTTGCCGCCCGCCGATTATGAATTCTTTGACAACGGGGCCGCCATCGCATCGAGAACGATTCGGGATTTTTTCCCTACCCGCCGCTGACCTGCGTTCGATGCTACCGTCCGCCGCTTTGGTTGGATGCGGTCTGCGCGCCTTGCTGATCGCTCATGTTCGAGAGCAGCTGCACTTCAACGCGCCGGTTTTGCTTCCGCCCTTCCGCGGTTGTGTTCGGCGCAACTTCCTTGTCCTTGCCGATACCGATCAGATAAAACCGGTGTGCGGCAATTCCGTACTTCGACGCCAGGTATTGCACCACCGCATCCGCGCGCCGCTGGCTCAGATCGTAGTTATACTGCGCAGGCCCGGTTGAATCCGTTCCGCCCGTCACTTCAAGAATGTAGCTTTTTGCGGAACCAAGCTGTGCGGCAAAGCTGTCTAACTGGTCGCGATCGTCTTTGGTGAGCACCGACTTGTCAAAGCCGAAAGTCACCGTTACGTTGGCCATCGATTTGTAGTTGTCCAGTCCCTTCACCACGCTATCCAGCGAATCCGCGCGATGTACGGCGTTGTCGGCCGCCGTTTGAGCGTCGCCCGCCGCCTGAGTCGCGCTTTGCGCGTTCTGACTGGCTGAGTCCGCGGAATTCTGCGCCTGCGTGATTCCTGACTGCGCCCGGTCGTTCACGTCGTGAATCTGGCGATTGTTCTCTGCCGTCTGCGAATCCAGTTGGTCGGTATGTTGCACCAGCGGCGCAGTCTGGTTGCGCACATAGTTCTTGGTCGCGCATCCCGTCGCGCCTGCCACCGCCAAACTCGCTGCCAGCCCAACGACTCCAAATCGATCGATTCTCATGGCTTCGCTCCCTTATCTGTATTTCAGCCTGGCTTTCGCCTGACCGTTGAGGTCGCCGGGGACCCGGCATTCCCACGGGATTCGAATTGCATCTGAGCGGCCAAACGAGAAAGGCATCTAAGTCTCTTAAAATGAACTTATTAGTCTAAATTCGCCCCGGATGTTCGTGTTTGCTCCCCGTGTATTTCTTACCCGATTCGGTAAGGATTGCCTTTGCATCTTCTCCGTCTGTTTCAGGGGGAACCGGAGCGTAGCCAGGTCAAAATGGGTCACGATGCGATCATTTCCATGTCGACGGCGACTTTAAGTGCGTGCACTCCGCCACCAAGAATCAAGCCGCGAAGTGGGCTCACGTCGCCGTAATCGCGCCCCCAGGCAACCGTCACGTGGCCAGTTGATGGAACAAGGTTGTTGGTTGGGTCAAGATCGAGCCAGCCGGTCCCAGGGCAGTAGGCTGACACCCATGCATGGGATGCGTCGGCGCCCACAAGCCTGGGTTGTCCGGGAGGGGGATAGGTGCGGAGGTATCCGCTGACATACCGGGCCGATAGATTCAGAGAACGCAGGCAGGCAACTTGAAAGTGAGCGAAGTCCTGGCATACTCCCCTCCGTTTTCGAAAAACCTCTTCGGTGGTCGTCCGAACCGTGGTCACCTTCGAATCGAATTGAAAGTCTTTGTGGATCCGCTCCGTCAGGTCAAGCAGGGCCTCCCGCAGTGGCCGCCTGCGCGTGAACGACTGAAGCGCATATGCGGCAAACTCCGGACGCAGGGGAACGCGCGGCGATTCAAATCTGAATTGGTAGGCTTCAATTCCCTCGGGACTACGATCCTCGGGCAGCAGTCGAACGGCTTCTTCCCAGGGGAGCGTCGCAGGCTGCAAAGCTGCCGCATCGCTGTCCATGCTGACCTCGCTTCGCGCTTCCACTACCAATTCAGTGTGCGGTTCCCGAATGGTGAAGAAATAAAGAATGTTTCCAAAGTAGTCCACTCTTTCAGTGATCGTTGCCGGATTTGGCTCGACATGCAGTTCGCACTGCGCCAGCCGGTGATGCAGATGAGGGCGCGGCTTAAGGCACGCCACGTGGTTCCCGACCGAGACCGGATATTTGTACTTGTAAGTGGTTCGATGAACAATTTTGTAAATCATAGGCCCATCGTTACCGGCAATGTGCGAGCGTGGCTAAAGTACCTGCTCGACAAGTTATTTGACCAGGAAGGCAGCAATTTCTCCAGCCCTCCGAGGAATCTCTCAAGCTGAATAAGACCATCTGCACAGTTTGCCGCTCTTTCTGCGCCTGGCAACGGGTACTTCAGCTTGCTTAGATCAAAACCGCGCAGCAGCGCCAACGCATCGCGCATCGCTTTTAATTCATTTGGCAAATGCCGAGGCAGCCTTTCATAAAGATCGGCGAAGTGGGCGAGTTGAAAATCCAGTGACCGGGGATTGGTCTCGTCGGCCATCAGCACATCCAAAACAGCCAGAGGCTGCAGAGTAGTGTAGTACCGGCTTCTGTAGGCCATGGAACTGTCGCCGACTTCGAGCAAACACTCCAGCAGCGGCCAGTCCTGCTCCGCAAGCGGCCGGGTGATTTCGCGCAGTTGCCTGGTCATAAAGATTGCGCGCTCCAGACGGCGTCCCATGCTCAGGAACAGCCAGCCCACCCCACGGTTAATGTTCTCGCGTTCCATTCCGGAAAACGCTGAGAGCAGTTCGAGCCAAAGAGTCAGCATCGCCGGATATACCAGAAACTGCGTGTCCTTCGCCGCCTCCGCCGTGTCTCGCAATTGTCCGAGCAAAAAGGTCATGTCGGCCGATAACCGCTCTCGAACCGTGCCGCCCACACGAGATACTTCTGCCAACGTGGAAGCCAGGCTTTCAGGCCGCTTGGGGTCGGTAACCATGGAGATCAATTCCTGCTCGAATTCCAGCGCAGTGGGCCGCCTGTTTTTCGCCTTTGGCAACTTGCTTTGCCGCGCCTCAAGGCATTTGTGCAGCCTGACCAAGCAAGCCAGCTCTGACTCACTGGCCCGCCGCACACGCGCCGTCATGCAGCGAACGATCCGGGCGCCATGCTCCGCGCGCTCCACATATCGCCCCAGCCAAAAAACATTGTCGGCCACGCTGCTAGGCACACCCGGCAACTCGCGGCGCAACACAACCGGCTCATTGCGCGCACGCAGCAAGCTGAATGTATCCACGGGTCCATCCCAAAGCACCCAGGCATCTTTGCTGTGTCCGCCGCGCTGCATTGAGACGACCGATCCTTCTGCTTCGGCAACCCGCACCAGTCCACCTGGAATCGCCATCCATCCATTTCCAGTGTTGAGCACGTAAGCGCGCAGCACCACACTGCGGGAATGCAAATGCCCATTGTCCCAAACCGGGGCGTTCGACAGAGCCACTTGCTCCTGCGCCACATACTCATGAGGATGGGTTCGCAACTTCTCCGCAAACTTTCCCTTTTCAGCTTGATCCAGATCGGCTCCGAAGACTGGCTCTAAGCCGCGCGACGGAAAGGCCGGCTTTACCACCACCGAATCGAGATGATTCAGCACCCAGTTGAGCGCGGACGGCTGCCCGCACCACCAGGTGGCGACGGATGGAAGCTTCAGCTTCTCGCCGAACAGATGCCGTGAAAGACCGGGAAGAAAAGGCATAATAGCGGACGTCTCAACCAAGCCGCTTCCCAATGCGTTGGCCACGACGACGTTTCCGGCAGCAATAGCGTCAACCAGGCCTGGCACACCGAGGAGCGAATCGTTTCGCAATTCGAGAGGATCGCAAAAGCTATCGTCCACACGGCGCAGGATGACATCCACTTGCTCCAATCCGTCCACTGTTTTCAGATAGACCGAGCGGTCGCGCACCGTGAGATCCGCTCCAGCCACCAGAGTGAATCCCAGATATCGAGCGATATACGAATGCTCGAAGTAGGTTTCGTTGTGGGGCCCGGGAGTCATGAGCACGATGCGCGGATTGCTGCGCTGCGAGAGAGCCGCCAGTGCCTCGCGCTGCGCGCGAAAGAAAGGAGCGAGACGAAGAACATTCGACCTGCGGAATATATCGGGCAGAACATCGGAGACAATGGTGCGGTTCTCCAAAGCGTATCCGCTGCCCGAAGGAGCTTGCGTTCGATCGGAAAGAACCCACCATTGGCCGTCGGGCGAACGCGCAAGATCGACAGCCAGCATATGAAGATAACTATGCGCGGGAACCCGTACCCCCACCAGCGGGCGAAGAAATGCGGGGTTGGCGAACAGAAGCGCGGCAGGGAAGTATCCATTTGCAAGAAGTTCCTGCGTGCCGTAAAGATCCTCGAGAATTTGATTCAGTAAGCGGGCGCGCTGGATGAGGCCGGCCTCAAGAAATCTCCACTCTTCAGCCGGAATCAGGAATGGAATAATGTCGATTTTCCAGGGCCTGTTTGCTCCCAGCGGATCGCCGTAGATGTTGTAGGTGATGCCGTTCTCGCGAATGCGGCGCTCAGCTTGCTCCCAGCGCCGTCCCAGTTCCTCGGGACCAATGGCCCGGAACGACTTCATGATGCGCGCCCAGTGCGGCCGGGGATTCACTCCATCGGCCGACAACTCGTCGTAGGAATGTCCATAGCGGAGCGGCGTCTGATACAGGTCCACGGTCATGACACGAGCCCCGGCGCTTTGATTTTGGTTGCTTGTCCGCGCGGGGGCAGGCGTAGATCGAGAGTCATGGGAAAGAGCGGGTTAATCTCTTCCTCTGGCGCCTCCATCGGGACGAGCGTGGGAGGTGTCGCCTGGAAGCGCTCCAGGCGCCGGCTCTCAGCTTCCGCTGCGTTGGCCGGACGAGATGCGTAGAGATGGCCGTCGGGCGGTGAAACATGATAAGTACACTGGCCGATCGAGTAGCCCCTGAAGCGGTCGATAAGGTGGAAGACAAGCGGCGCATGAACGGGAACCGTTGGATGCAGCGATGCAGATAAACGCCGCGCGCGAAACCGCACGCCAGCCAACGCTGTGCCCGGGTCGCCTGTGGGTTGCAGAGGGAAGCTGCGCCCATTGCATGTAACAGCATAGCGGGATGCCGTTGTGACCCCAGACAACTTCACCTGCATCCGCTCCATGGATGAATCCACTGTGCGAACTGTGCTGCCAGAGCGGGTCTCCTCCGCGAGCACGTTCCACGGCTCCAGTGCCTGGCGAAGTTCAAGTTCAACGCCGTCCACGGCAACCAATCCGATCTTTGGAAAGCGGAATTCAAAGTGTGCATCGAACCAGTCGTCCTCGAAGTTGTGACCGGACAATCGCAAAAATTCGAGCACCTCGCGAAGGTCGCGCCTGATAAACTCCGGCAACATGAAACGGTCGTGGAGCGCAGTGCCCCAGCGCACCAGGTTCCCTTCGAAGGGCGTCGTCCAAAATGTGCTCACTAACGCGCGGACCAGCAACATCTGCAAGAGATTCATTTGCACATGAGGCGCCATTTCGAATGCCCGCAATTCAAGCAATCCGAGTTGCAGTCCGAGGCCTTCCGGCGGAAAAAGCTTATCGACGCAAAATTCGGCGCGATGCGAGTTTCCAGTGGAATCGACCAGAAGGTTGCGGAATAATCCATCGATGACCCAGGGCGGGCAATCGTCCGTAGGAAGATTGCGAAAGGCGATCTCCAACTCATACAAAGCGTCCATGCGCGCCTCGTCCACGCGCGGATACTGGCTTGTGGGACCGACATACATGCCTGAAAACATGTACGAAAGCGAGGGGTGATTCTGCCAAAACGCCACCATGCTGCGTAGCAGGCCAGGGCGGCGCAGAAGGGGACTGTCTTGCAGGGTCGCTCCGCCGATGACGATGTGGCTGCCGCCTCCCGTCGCGATTCGGCTTCCATCGTAGGCAAATTTTTCCGCGGTGAGCCGATTGCGACGGGCTTCCGAGTCGAGCGACATATTAATACGTTCGAGTTCGTCCCAATTTGCGGCAGGCGGCAAGTTGACTTCAAGAACGCCGGGGTCGGGCGTTACGCTGAACGATCGCAAGCGTGGATCGGGCGGAGGGCCATACCCCTCGACCCACACCGGGATTCCCAGGTGCCGGCAAGTATCCTCAACTGCGCTCACCAGGTCAAGATAATCCGCAAGCTTTGACGCATAGGGCAGGAACACGTGCAGGCGGCCGTCCCGAGCCTGCACGCATAGCGACGGCCGGATCAGCTCCCGCGATTCATCGGGCGGACGCAGCACGGCGGGCAGCGGATCGGGCGCGGGGCTTGTTGCAAATAGGTCCATGCGGCGTGCCGGGTGCATCGGAAGCTTGACCCATTTTTCGAAGGGCTCGGCGTCGAACTCGTAAACAATGTCGTCAGGGGCAACCCAGGGCATGGACTCGGTGGGAATGCGAAAGCCGATGGGCGAGTCGCCGGCCGAAAGAAGCATGCGATCCGGTCGAGGAAACCACAGCTGGCTCGACCAGCGGAGTTGCCCCTCCGGCTGCCTGCGGCGAAGAGGCAATATGTAGCCATCCGGCTCCGTCGCTTCGCTATCCGGGTTATAAGCGGGCAGCAGATTTTCCGCGCTCACCTGCAGGCGGCGCGTGAGCGCTTCCATAAATCTCAAAGCGTCAGCCGCTCCGAATTTGTACTCACGGTCTTCGCGCGCGATGAGGCCGGCATCTTCCCAGACAGGGATGCCGTCGGCACGCCAGTAGCAGCTCAGCGCCCAGCGCGGCACGGCCTCGCCGGGGTACCACTTGCCCTGCCCGTAGTGAAGCAGCCCGCCGGATGCCATCTGCTCGCGAAGGCCCTGAATCAGCGCCAGTCCGCGGCTCCTCTTCATCGAACCGGCGGCATCGATGTTCCATTGGGGGCTCTCGGGGTCGTCGATGCCCACGTAGGTCGGCTCGCCGCCCATGGTCAGGCGCGCGTCTTGCGCTTTCAATTCATTGTCGACACCGTGCGCGAGCTGTCGAATCCGCAGCCAGTCATGGCCGCTAAAAGGCCTGGAGGGCGATCGCGGATCGTTCAAGCGGCGAATGGTCATGGAGTGGCTGAACTCCACCTGGGCCGGCTCCGAAGTGCCCGCGATCGGCGCGGCCTGCGAAGCGGTAGGAGTGCACACCAGAGGGATGTGACCCTCGCCGGCAAGCAGGCCCGATGTCGGATCCATTCCAACCCAGCCCGCGCCCGGCAAAAACGCTTCTGCCCAGGCGTGCAGATCGGCGGAATCCGACTCAAGACTTCCCGGCGCCGAATCAGCGGACTGCAATTGAATGAGATACCCCGAAACAAACCGCGCCGCTATACCAAGATTGCGGAGACTCTGAACCAGCAACCATGCGGAATCACGGCACGACCCCGAGCGCAACTCCAGGGTCTGCTCACACGTTTGGACACCGGGCGCAAGCCGGGTGACATAGGCAATTTCGTCTCGCACCTTTCGATTCAAGTCGACCAGAAAACTCATGGTACCGCTCTTCCGGCTCGCGAAACCCTCAAGAAACGCATGAAGCAGCAGTCCGGGGGGGGCGACAGATCGATAGGGCTCAAGATCTTTGGCCAATGCAGGCGCGTAGGCGAAGGGGTATTCCTCCACTCCAGGCTCTAAAAAAAATGCGAATGGATTGTAGGGAGTCAGATCCGCGACGAGGTTCACCTCGACCAGAAACTCGTTCGTCTTGCCTAAGAAAAGCAGGCGCGCCAGGCGATTATTGTGGGGGTCGAGCTGCCAGTTCAGAATGTGTTCGGAGGGGGTTACGTGAAGGGAATAGCTGAGGATGGGCGTTCGACAATGCAGCGCGGGACGCAATTGGATCACCTGGGGGCCGAGCGATATCTCCTTGTCGTACCGGTAGACTGTCCGGTGATTCAGCGCGACCTGTGTTCCCATCTGCCCCTCGTTGCCCACACCTCAAATTCGGGGTCCGCCGGACCAGGCAACCCAGCCCGCGAACCGCTAAACCTATTGTGGAAGCCGGGGCGTAAAGATACGTTAACATATCGGCTTGCAGAAAAGATGTCCATTCCGGTACTGAAAAACCCATGGCCGGCAGTCAAAATCAAACTGTTCCCGGCGCGCTCTTCATCGGCGATTTCCCGGCAGAATCCTCCAGGCTGCGTTGAACGGTCTTCACCGATCCTGCATCTAAACCGTGAGAGCGCCTTCTCGAACCGCGGCACAGCCCCTTACAGAGAACGCTACGCAGTTCAGTGACTTTACGCTTAGAGGCGCGATAATGTTGATTCGTCTTGCATACGACATTCAGTTCGATATTCCGGCCCCGGTTGCGATGGTGACGCTTCTCAACGTCCATCCATCACGCGCCGCCGATTTGCTTGAGCCGGACGAGCTGCAAACCGAACCGAGCCTGAAGGTGAGCAATTACATCGACAGTTTCGGAAATCGTTGCGCACGCTTTGTCGCGCCTCCGGGGCAACTCAAGCTCAGTGGGCGAACACTGATTCAAGACCCCGGAGTTCCCGACGAGGTTAATTGGAGCGCCCGCGAGATGGCCGTCGGCGATCTTCCTAATGATGTGCTTGTGTTTCTGCTCAATAGCCGGTACTGCGAGGTCGATCGTTTCTCAAGCATCGCGTTTGAGCTGTTTGGGCAGATCCAACCCGGCTGGGGCCGCGTGCAAACCATTTGCAACTGGGTGCACAACAGGGTTGCATTTAATTATCAGCATGCCCGGCCTACGATGACCGCTCTCGATATCTTTACCGAGCGCGTGGGCGTGTGCCGCGACTTTCAACATCTGGCCATCGCCTTTTGCCGCGCACTCAACATTCCGGCACGTTATGCCACGGGGTATCTGGGCGATTTCGGCGTCCCTGTGGTCCTTCCAATGGATTTCAGCGCATGGTTTGAAGTTTATCTTGAGGGCCGTTGGTGGACCTTCGATGCCCGCAACAACCAATCCCGCATTGGGCGCGTGCTGATGGCGACGGGCCGGGATGCCGCCGATGTGGCGATGACCACTTCGTTTGGATCAGCAGCCTTGCGCCATTTCTTTGTGGTTACGGAAGAAGAGGCTGCGATGCGCGAAGACGGCATAGCAGCTCAGGCCAGCTTGCCACCGGGGTAGCGACGAAAAACCTCAGGATCGTAGATGGAGGCGGCGATCGCGGCCTGGCTGCGGATGCGCGCCCATGTGGCGTCGGCTTCCATCATGCTTTCCATCACGCCCAGGTAGCGCTTGTCTTCAAGGTTGCCGTACTTGAAAAAACAGTCGCTCAGAATCACCGTGCCGGCAGCCGTTTCAACGCAGACGGCGAGCGATGAGCGGTGGTGAACACCGGCCCAGAAGGTTTTGATGCCGGGCAGAATTTCTTCTTCGTCGGCGAGTAATCGCACCTTTTCCCAGCCTTCATTCTGCAGATAGTGGTTGACGTCAGGCGGGATGCGCAGGTGGCGGGGCACGTGCAAGTGATAGCAGGGCGCCTGGAAGTCCTCAATCCATCCGCGGCGCGAGATGCAGATGGCCGCGTTGCGGAAGAGCGGAATGTTGGCCGTCGCATACGCTTGCAACGGGGTAACGATGACGTGCGATATGTCTTCAGGCGCCAGCCCTTCCGCGCGCAAAATGTTTTGCGGCAGCTGCGCCTCGGTACGGGTAATCTGCGCCTCGGGATAGCCGAAGAACTTCAGCCAGGCCTGGTTGATAACGGCGAGGTCCTGCGGGGGCCCGGTATTGACCAGGATGTTTTTTCCGCCTCCGCGAATGAGATAGACAATGATGTTCATCTCCTCGCGCTGATTCCAGCAATCCATCCAGTAGACTTCAGGGCCCGGCACCCAATGGGTGCCCAGGCTGAAGGCCTGCACACTGTAGTTCATGACTTTTCCCTCCCTGCCGGGCCTGGCGGATTAAGATGCGCGCGAAAACGGCGAATGCCCTCAATATAGACCCCGCCGTCGGTGCCCAGACTGAGAACGCGGAAGCCTTTTGAGATCCAGTGCGCGGCTGACTCTGGCGTGGGCGGCAGAAATCCGGGCGCAACCCCATAGCGTTGGCACGTGGCCACAAGCGCATCCATGGCCGCCAGAAATCTTGGATGATCGAACTGCGCGGGGATGCCCATGGAAACGGTCAGATCGTAGTGACCCATCCAGGCGACATCGACGCCGGGTACGGAGAGAATTTCATCCAGATTTTCGTAAGCCTTCGCGGTTTCGAGCAAGAGGATGACGCAGATTTCCTCATTCACGCGGGCGAACGAGTCTGGAGTTCCAGGCCGGTAGAGGTCGTGGGCGACACCGACGGCAACGCCGCGACGCCCGGCCGGCGCATACTTGAGCTGGCTTACGATGTCCTCTGCCTGCGCCCTGGTCTCCACCCGTGGCACCATCACGCCCAGCGCTCCCACGTCCAGAACGCGTGACAACGGAGCGTAAGATGCGTCGGGAACGCGGGCCATGGGAACAATTTTGCTGCCGCGGCAGGAGGCGATCATCTCTGCCAGCAGCGTGATATCGCAGCGGCCGTGCTCCATATCGAAGAGGACAAAATCCAGGTCGCAGGCGTCCAGCATGGGACCGATGCCCGGCGTGAACAACTCCAGCACCATCTGCCCCAGGATGAGTTCACCCTCTCGAATGCGGCGGCGAAGCCCGCGCGGCTGCGATGCGGTCATCGGGAGACCTCGCTTGCGGTCGATACGGCCTTCCATCTTTCCAGTTTTTTGAGGAAGCCGGGCCGCTCAAGCACTTCGCGATTGACCACGTGCGCGGGCGCTTCGCCGCGATAGATTGCCAACACGCCCTCGCAGTCGATGCGGCCCATATCGCGGAAAAGCTCCTCTGTCCAGGCGATGGAGTGGGAGCTGAGGATGACGTTGTCCATTGTGGTCAGCGGCGAAGCGGCGTCGAGCGGTTCTTTCTCAAAGACATCGAGAGCCGCCGCGCGAATTGTGCCGGCCTGCAAAGCGTCAATCAGCGCTGCCTGGTCGATGATGGGACCACGCGCGGTATTGACGATGACCGCCTCCGGCTTCATCAAGGCGAACTGCTGCCTGCCCAGCAAGCCGACAGTTTGCGGCGTCAGCGGGCAGTTGACCAGAACGTAATCCGAGAGCCGCAACAGCTCTTCCAACGAGACCATTTCCACTCCAGCCTGCGCTGCCTTTTCCGCGGAAATATACGGGTCAAACGCCAGAAAGCGGCTGATGCCAAAGGGGCGCAGCAGCCGCACCGCTTCCGAAGCGATGTTTCCCATGCCGATGGTACCGACGATTCGCTCGCGCGGTTCCCGGCCAAGCTGGCGCGTGCTCTCAGTCCACTGTCCGCGGCGCACCATTCTGTCTTTGAGCATCAGGTTGTGCGAGAGTGCCAGGATATAAAGGACAATGGACTCCGCGACCGGCCTCACGACACCCATCGGAGTGATGTAGACCGCAATATCCTGCTCTGTGCAGGCCGCGAGATCGACATTGTCGTAGCCCACGCCGCAGCGGCCGATGGCGCAAAGACTCTCAGCGCCCTCAAGCGATTTTCTGGTAACCTTGGGCTTCAGCGAGATCACGGCGTCAAAACCGGCTAACTGCCCGGGAGGATACTCCGCGTTGTATTCCCGCAGGAATCGGTGAGAGATTCCCGGGACTCGGTCGAGAAGAGAAAGTCCGATATCCGGGAACAGAAGCTGCCCGTTTTCATCACAAAAGTCCGCCGAAATGGCGACCTGAAATTGAGTTTCATCCTGCTTGGACATCGAACTCCGCCGTTGCGTTCATTTCCGGGAGCAGGCTTGCCTGCCGGATCGATTCGCCCATTCCCCTAGAGGGTCCGCAGTGAGGACCCGCAAGGCCGCAGGGCGTTCGACCCTCCGATGCTAGATGAGCGGCTTGCGAGTGTCAAAAGCAATTGTCTTGCGGTCTGAATCGCGCAAATGTAGAGGCAGGGATACCGCGGCTCCGGAGAAATTTATTGGCCGCGGATTGGGACCACATACCGCGCCAATTTCAGCTTTGGATGAGCCAATTGCAGAGTGGTATGATCGATTTGCTTATTTTGCCAGTTTTCTAGCTCAAGGCAGCGCAATGTCTCTCTTGGAAAAAATCTTTTCGCCCGCCGCCTTGGCGCCTATTGCCGGCACACCTCCGGGGGTTCGCCTTGTTTCTTTTGCCTCTAACCAGTGTGGCGCCACTGGCTTCAGCACTGGATTGGCCACCTTCCAGCCCGGCTCCCGCCTTCCGTACCACACGCATCCATGCAGCGAAGCGGTAACCATCCTGCAGGGTCAAGCGGAGGTGGAGATTGAAGGCCGGAGGTATCGTTTGGGGCCGTTGGATTGCGCCCATTTTCCAGCGGGAGTTGCGCACCAGGTGACGAACGCAGATTCCGAGTTGGAACTGATTGCGCACACCGCGTTTGCCTCGGCGCAGCCAACGCGTGACCTCACAGACACTCTGTTTGCGGTGCAGGATCGCGGCCCAGGCAATCCCCTGGAAGGCGACCCGGAGACAATTCTGAGGTTTGACCAAACGCCGGTGTATGAACTCTCTGAAAACGCATTCTTCAGCGATCTTTTCGCGCGGCGATTGGGCGCCGTGGGGATTTGCGGCGGATATGGCCGCTTTCTTTCCGGCGCGTCATTGCCTTGCCACATCCACGACTACGACGAGTCAATCACCATTGTGGGCGGCGCGGCTGTATCCCTGGTGCAAGGCAGGCAATATCAATTGAGCGGATATGAGACCGCATTTATTCCGCGAGGAATTCCGCACCGATTTATCAATCAGTCAAAAGAAGAGATGGCGATGATTTGGGTCTATGCCGGGGACGAACCGGATCGCACCATTGTCGACGCAGGTTATTGCTCTGGCGCATTCAGTTCGCCGGTTGTTCCACTCGAGGCGCATTCCGGGTAGTTCAGCATGGCCGAGCAACAGGCCAGGGCATTCAGATTTCAGAGGACCCCATGAAGAACTTTGAGAATTACATCAACGGCAAATTTACCGCGGCCACCGGCAGCGGGCGCATCACGGTGACGAACCCTGCAACCGGCGAGGAAATTTGCACCGTGCCCGACAGCAGCGCGCAAGATGTGCAGGCGGCCATTGACGCCGCCAAGGCAGCACAACGGGGATGGGCGAAAGAGCCGGCAGTGGTGCGGGGCAACGCGCTCAGGAGCATTGCGGCGAAGATTCGCGAACACGTCGAGCCGATTGCCCGCATCATCACCGAGGAACAGGGCAAGATTTTGGAACTGGCTCGCGTGGAAGTTGAGTTCACTGCCGACTACCTGGACTACATGGCCGAATGGGGACGCCGGATCGAAGGCGAGATTGTGCAAAGCGACCGGCCCGGCGAGACGATATTGCTTTTCCGCCAGCCGATCGGGGTGATCGGCGGAATTTTGCCGTGGAACTTCCCCTTCTTTCTGATTGCGCGCAAGGTGGCCCCTGCTTTGATCACGGGTAATTCGATCGTCCTCAAGCCCAGCGAGGAGACTCCGCACAATGCAGTAAAGTTCTGTGAACTTCTGGATGGGCTGAACATCCCGGCTGGTTTGATCAACATGGTTCATGGCCGCGGCGGGACTGCCGGAAAGGCGCTTGCCTCCTCGCCGGAGATTGGAATGATCAGTTTTACCGGGAGCGTGGCCACCGGTTCAGCCATCATGTCCGCTGCGGCCGCGAACATAACCAAGGTCAACCTTGAGCTTGGCGGCAAAGCCCCGGCGATTGTGATGGCCGATTCGGACATCGATCTGTCGGTTCGGGCCATCCACGCGTCGCGCGTAATCAACAGCGGCCAGGTGTGCAATTGCGCGGAACGTGTTTATGTCCAGACCAAAGTGGCAGCGGAGTTTATCGACAAAATCTCCGCCGCAATGAGCGCCACGCAATTTGGCGATCCGCTTGGCGGTCGCACTGTGGCATACGGGCCGCTTATCAACGAGGCAGGATTCCGCAAGGTGGAAACTCTGGTGGCCGGAGCACTGAAGGAAGGCGCAGAGCTGGTGACAGGAGGCAAGCGAGGACCAGACGAGCGCGGCTACTTCTATCAACCGACTGTGCTCTCCGGCTGCCGCCAGGAGATGGAGATTGTGCAGAAGGAGATTTTTGGTCCTGTGGTGCCCATTGTCACCTTCGAAGAGATTGACGAGGCCATTGAATTCGCCAATGATTCAGAATATGGATTGACCTCTTCCATCTACACCCGGGATCTGAATGTGGCGCTGAAGGCCTGCCAGGATCTTCATTTTGGCGAGACCTATATCAATCGGGAAAACTTTGAGGCGATGCAGGGATTTCATGCCGGCTGGCGCAAGAGCGGCATTGGCGGGGCAGACGGAAAGCATGGCCTCTATGAGTTCACTCAATCTCACGTGGTCTATTTGCAGCGCGGTCAATAGTTGCGGGTAGGGTGGTTTGCAGTCGGAATGCGGAAAGCTTGTTTGGAGAAAGTGTCGCGTGACCGAGAGACAGTTTGAAAACCGAGTCGCGCTGGTCACCGGGGCAGCCTCTGGAATTGGACGCGCTACCGCGGAGCGCTTTGCCGCCGAAGGCGCATGGGTTGCCATGGTCGATTACGATCAGGCGGCCGGGCTTGCCGCCGCCGATGCCCTCAGAGCCGCCGGCGGCGTTTGCGAGTTTTACCACGCCGACCTGGGCGATGAAGCAGCGATCATTCACACACTGGAGGAAGTGAAGGCCCGATTTAAGCGGCTCGATCATGTGGTGAACAACGCCGGGATGTCTCTGGTCAGCTCTATCGAGGAGTGCACCGCCGCGGAATGGGACCGGGTTCTGAACGTGAATCTCAGGTCGATTTTCCTGATCGTGAAATATGCTTTGCCGCTTCTCCGCGC
>JBEKEQ010000068.1:0-22076 GCA_050013735.1 Occallatibacter sp. | reverse complement strand
GGGCGACATTCCAGTGCTGGTGAGCCACTTTGTATCCGCGCACAGCCGGCGCATGGGCAAGGTGATCGAGACCATCCCTGACAAGACGATGGAGGCCCTGGTTCGCTGGCCCTGGCCGGGAAATATTCGCGAGTTGGAAAACTTTCTGGAGCGGGCGGTGATCCTGACGCGAGGGCCGGTGCTCTACGTCCCGCTTGCCGAGCTGGAGACGAAAGGGCAGGAGCAGCGCGCAGCAGTGGAAGCCACTACGCTGCACACTGCCGAGCGGGAGCACATTTTGCGCGTGCTTAAAGAAACAAAGGGCCAAATTGGCGGGCCTGACGGCGCGGCTGAGCGGCTTGGCCTGAAGCGCACCACACTAAACTCCAAAATAAAAAAGCTGGGAATCGAGCGGGAAGACTATATCTCGTCGCGGTGACGAAATGCCGTCTTCGTCACGTCGTCACTTAGAGCTTCGCCGCGTCGTCACTCGCTTCCCGCTGTTCCGCTAACCCCTTTCACTTCAATCTGCCATTTGGATTTCGCGCGTGGCGCGGAGTTTGGCACGGCAGATGCCTTAGTCAAGGCATGGCACGGAAGGGCCAGCTTACGTTGCGAATCTCACTAGCAGAAACAAAAAGCGCCGCGGAGATCATGCTGGAAGGGCGTGTGGCCGGGTTGTGGGCTGCTGAACTGGACAGTTTCTGGACGTCGATGGCCCCGCATTTGTCTTCGAAGCAAATATCGATTGACTTGCGCAATGTGACGTATGCGGATGCCGATGGCAAACAGGTGCTGCGCGCAATTCGTGCGCAAACCGGGGCCAGACTTGTCGCCGGCACGCCGCTCACCCAATACCTAGCCGCGGAGGTCGCGGCCAACCCGAACGAGAACCTGGAAAAGGAGCAGTGAGATGCAAATACCAAATCATGCAGTAGGCAGCCGCGATCCCCAAGCCGCTCTGACTGGTGAGTTCTTCAGCAAGTTTTCTCCCGAAGCGCTGAAGGATCTTGCATCCATGGCGCATCCCTCCAGCTATCCGGCCAACCTGGTTCTGGCCACAGAAAACGAGACTGCTCCGGGAGTGATCATCATCCTTTCGGGCGAGGTCAGGCTCTCAATGAACTCCGCGGATGGCCGCAGGCTTACGCTGCGCATCGCCCGGCCAGGAGAGGTTCTAGGCCTGGTGTCCGCGCTTTCAGGCAATCCCTGCGAAATGACGGCGGAGACGCTCTATCCGTGCAAAATCGCGCGCATTGAGCGGCGCGAGTTTCTCGCCTTCCTCACGCGTCATCCTGAAACCTACAAGACCGTAACCGAGGAGCTTAGCCGCCAGTACTCCATTGCCTGTACGCAACTGCGTACGGTTGGGCTTTCCGCTTCCGCGCCCGAAAAGCTTGCCCGCCTGCTGCTTGACATGAGCCGCAACGGCCAGGTCACGGAGTCGGGAACGCGGTTCCGCTTCTCCTTTACCCACGAAGAGATCGGCGAGTTTATCGGAACCTCGCGAGAGACCGTTACGCGCACGCTGAACACATTCAAGCATCGGCAGTTGGTCAGTTTGCGCGGTTCCACGCTTTCCATCCCCAGCCGGGCAGCGCTGGAGAGTTACGCGCACTGCTAGATGGGTGAACCTCTCTCCCGTTCGTGGTAAGAATGGAAGGGTGAGACTGATCTTTTGGATGATGGCGCTGGGTCTGCTGCTAGCGCCGAGCGTGGCCTTCAACCAATCTCTTGCCGTAAATCCAGCCTTCAAGGCGGGTAGCTACACGCCTTTGACCGGGGCGCAACGCTGGCAGCGCTGGTGGAAAGAAGACGGCGGCTCACCATCCATTCATGTGGAGTCTTTTGCGACGGCAGCGTGGCTGCAAGCGTGGCCGGCTCCAAAGGCGTGGGGCCAGGACACAGGCGGGTTCTTCGAGCGGCTGGGGTCGAGCTACGGTGGGAATCTGATTGAGAATACGATGCACGAGGGCCTGGCCGCCACATATGGCACCGATCCGCGCTACTTTGCCTGCTCGTGCAAGGGCTTCTTCCACCGTTCCGGGCACGCCCTAAAAATGACCTTCCTGACCTATAACCACGACGGGCAACTGGCGCTGGACATTCCGCAGCTGGCCGGTGCTTATGGTGGCTCGATGATTGAATCTACGTGGTGGCCAAATCACTACAGCGCACTGGTGCAGGGCGTGCAGGATGGCCACATCGAAATGGGTTTCATTGGGGCAGTTCACCTGGCGCAGGAGTTTTCGCCAGAGCTGAAACGGATGTTTCACCGGCGCCGCGGGCAGACCGATGGCGCTCACACTGCGCAACCGCCACGGTACAATACCTCCATTCAATAAATGGAGGTTCCATGCGCAGAATTCTTCTCGCCGTTTTGGCCGCTGTCTTTGCCGTTTCGCTGTCTTTGCCGCTCGTGGCCCAGGGCGCACCGCCGCAGGGCAGCGCAGACCAGCCTTACACCATCGAGTACTACTACAAGTGCCAATGGGGCCATCAGGCAGAGTTCAAGGCGCTGTTCCTCAAAAATCATTATCCGCTGCTCAAGAGAATTCAGGCTACGGGGCGCATTTTGTCGGTGAAGATCGAGTCGCCGGCCTATCACACCACGGAAGATGGGCGCTGGGATTATCGTGTGACCATCGTCTACAAAAATGCGACCCTGGCCGTGACTTCAAACCCCGGCGAAGACGCAATCATCAAGGAGTTGTGGCCTGACCAGGCGACTTATTTAAAGGAAGAGCAGCGTAGATTTGAGATTCTGGCGGGGCACTGGGATTTGCCGGTGACGGATATTACTCCGAAGAGCAGTGGACAGTGAACAGTGTGCAGTGAGCAGTGGACAGTGATTAGTCCCGGTTCTTCCACTGCTCAACCAAGTCGTCGGCGGCTTCGGGCCAATTGGGGAATTCGAATTCGAAGCCGGCGTTGAGCAGACGGGCGGGGACGACGCGGCGGCTTTTCAGCACCAGTTCCGATTCTGTGCGGAGAAAGAATGCGGCAAGCTCGATGAGTGGGGCAGGCGCGGGCAAGCCGTTGGGCCTTCCCCACGCTTCGCGTAGCGCTCGCATGAATTCGCGATTGGGCAGGGGATTGGGCGAGGCAATGTTGACTGGGCCGTCCAGCTCGTCGTGATTGATGAGGAATTCAACGGCGCGGGCAAAGTCGGCCTCGTGAATCCAACTGACAAATTGGCGGCCGTTGCCCTGCGCGCCGCCAAGGCTGAGCCGGGCCAGGTTCGACAGGATGGCAAAGGCGTTGCCGGACGTGGGGCTGAATGTGATGGCGCTGCGCATGGCTACTTTGCGGGTGCGCGACGTGGGGGTCTCAAAGAACGCGGCTTCCCAGTCTTTGGCCACACGAATTGAAAAATTCCACGTTTCTGGCGCGCGTCGATTTCGCGAGATCAGCTCATCGCCGCCCAGTTCGCCGGTTGCTTCGTCCATTGGGCGGTCGAGCGCATGGCGGTATATGGTGGCTGTGGACGCGTTGAGCCACACGCGCGGCGGATCGGCGAGGCCGGCGATAACGTGATTCAAAAGCCTTGTCGTTCCGATGCGCGAGTCGTAGATTTCGGCGCGGTTGTCAGCAGTGTAGCGGCAGTTGACGCTGCGGCCGGCAAGGTTGATGCACGCGTCCGCGCCTTCCAGTGTCTCGACCCAGTCGCCGGGCTGCTCGCCGTCCCAGTGAACTGTCTGCCATTCCACGGCGTAAGGACCGCGGGTGAGGACGGTCACGTGATGGCCCTGCTGCTGAAAGTGGCGCGCAAGCACCTGGCCCACCTGTCCGCTGCCGCCGGGCAGCACGATGCGCAAGGCGCGGCGGTCGGGCGCTGGAACGATTTCCATCTGTTCAGGGTACAGCGTTGGCGTCGCTGGGGGTGGTTGCATGAGCGGTGTCCAGCACGGCGGGCATACGCCTCAGGGGCTATGGCTCACGATTCTATTGGCACCCTATCGGCAAGGCTGAAGCCGTGCCCTGATACAAAGCGCATTTTTCGAAACGCGCTCTGGAGAATGGAGCTACGATCCGCCGAAGTACGCTTGCTGCCGGCCGGCAAATTAGAACTCGAAGCGCATGCCTACTTGAATGCGGCGGGGCGGCGCAACTGAGGTCACTTCTCCAAACGACGAAGTGTTCTCTACCGGATCGATGCCGGTGGCGTTGGGGTGGTTGAGCACGTTGAATCCGCCGGCGGAGAATCCGAGCCGGGGCGCTTCCTCATCCTTGTTCTTGGTAATGGCGAAATCGTGGCCCCAGCGCAGGTCCAGGTCTACATAAGACGGGTAGGTTTCTGTGTTCCGCGCCACGCCGTCAGGCCGAGTGTTGAACAGGTCGTCGCCATAGGCATCGGTTCCGGTGAGAATGGTCCACGGCGTTCCGGTGTTGGCAAAGATGCCTGCCGAGAGATTGAGCACGCTTTCCGGCTGGAACATGGCATACATGCCCATACGCTGACGGCGGTCGAAGCCCGCATTGGACCACTCGTCGTTGGGGTCGTACTGATTCTGCGGAAACCACCCGATTCCGCCGGTGTTGGAGCCGTAATGCGCCCAGTTATAGCTGCCAAATCCGGTGAAGTATTTGTTCAGGCGGCCGCGGTAGGAGAGATTCAGTCCGTTGCCCTCCCAGAACCCTTCAGGCTGCATTTCGCGAATGCGGCCAAAGGCTGGGTTGGGGCGCTCAGTATAGCCCGATTGAGGAGTGGGTGCATTGACGTCAACGGAACGGAAGGTGTCAATGCCGCGCGCGGAGTAAACGCTGACCACGCCGGTGGCGCGCTCGCCCAGTTGGCGCTCGACCGAGACGCCGTACTGAATCTGGTAGGGGATCTTGGCGTTGGGCTCGAGGATCGCCAGCGATGGCGGCTGAGCAGCCAGTGCTTCGCAGTTGGTAATGGGCACGCAACCCCCTGAGGGCAGATCGGCCGGGTTCAGCGACAGCGTGATCGACCGGCGACGGGCTGTTTGATAGCGCGCCAGGTCAAGCAGCGGGCCAGAGCCGAAGCGGTCGTAATAGATGCCGCCGCCGCCGCGCACCACGGTTTTGCTCGGCTCATCGAGCACCCAGGCGAAAGAGACGCGGGGAGAAAAGCCGAGGCGCCGGGCGGCAAGAAAATTTTGCCAGTCGTAGCGCAGGCCGGGCGTAATGGAGAAGCGGTTGGTCCACTTGAACTGGTCCTGCACAAACGCGCCTGCTTCATCCTGGCGGTAGACAAAGTGCACATCGCCGGTGTTCTGCGAAAAGCCGGACGGAATCAGGTTCTGGTAGTTCTGGAGCGCGGTTTGAAGAACTGTACCGTCGGAGGCGACCGTGGGGCCGAAGACGTAGCTTCCCAGCGCGTTGGTATTGTCGTCGTATGCGCGGCGGTCAATGTGGGGCGCGCCCACGCCGGCCTTGACCAGGTTGCGGCCGTGGGTCCAGGTGAGCATGTCATAGATGCGGGCATTGTATTCGGTGGCGAACGCGTCGGCCTGTGCGGAGCAGCCAACAAAATCTCCAGCAACGCTGACCACCGCGCCCGCCGGAAGCTGTGCCGGGCAGCCGGTAAAGTTGCCAGTCATGCTTGCGGGATTATCAGAAACGTTGGTGTTGCGGTTGAAGTCATGCTCGGCGACGATTGAAGCCTGATTGGCCATGGTTGCCGAGAGCGCGGAATCCATGTGCGCGACAACGTCGTCTTCGCGGTACTGGTTGTTATAGCCCGCGGAGGCCAGCGTCTGCCCGCCTACGCCCTGGTTTTTTCCGGTCCAGTCCTGGTAGCTGTATTGGATGTACCCTGAGTGCCCTTCTTTAAACTGGTGGGCGGCGCGCAGGCTGAACTCGGCGTCACGCTGGGGCGCCGATACATTGGCCAGGTAAGCGCCGGTGGGATTGTCTACCGTGGGTGCGACGGTGGCGTTGACCACGGCGTCCTGGTCAAACATGACGCGGTTGAATGAGGCCAAGAAACTGCTCTTCTTCGCATACGGAATAGGGCCCGTGACGTGGCCCTCATAGTTCTGCCGCTCTTCGAAGGGCTTTGAGGGAGCCAGCTCGTTTTGCGCGTTCAACGCGGAGTTGCGATAAAGAAAATTGAACTGCCCGTGGTAGTGGTCGGCGGCGGACTTGGTGATGATCTCCATCTGCCCGCGGCCGGGGTAGTAGTACTGGGCGGAGTATGGGTCCTGATTGATGCGCACTTCCTGCACGGCAGAGGCGGAAACCGTGGCCCGATTGGCTTCGACTCCGTCAACCATCAGTCCCGCGCCGCCGGTGTCGGTGACGTTCTGGTCTAGGAAGACGCTCATGGCTGTCTGGTAGTCGTTGTCGAAGATGGGCAGAGCCTTCAAATCCTGCGAGCTCATGACCGAGGAGTCGCGGTTGTCATCCGGCGAGGTCAGGTCCTCACTGTTTTCAGCGTTGACGCGCACGTTGGTAGCCAGGGATGCAATGGGGAGCACGATGCGCAGCGGCTTGGCCAGCACCACCGCAGCTGTGGCCGAGGCAGCGGGAGCGAGAATGACTACCGGCTCGCGGACGGTGGCAAATCCCGCCTCAGAAACTACCAGCGTGAAGGTGCCTGGATGGGGTGCAACCAACTGAAAATTGCCTTCTCCATCGCTGTGGTTGCTGCCGGCAACTGCGCCGTTGGTATCCACAAGGTCGATCTCCGCGCCGGGAACGCTGGCGCCGGAAGGATCGGCCACCGTGCCTTTTACCGCGGGCGGCGGGGGAGGCGCCGGGTTTGATGTAATGGCGGCAAAAGCAGCGCAAGGCACTAATAGGATAAAAGCCAAGGCAAATGAGCGCATGATGCAAAATCTCCCAACCGAACGAAGAATAATGTGCATTCGTTCCAGAAACAGGTCGCGCTTACCAAAATGAAGGTTCGTTGTTCTCATGATGCACCCGTGGCCAGTGGGGTGCCAAGGTAGGAAGCCACGCCTTCCGCACGGAGTCCGCGCATGGAATAGACGCAACCACAAGCCGGAGCGCGCAACGGGGCGCATTCCGGCTAGCGGTTGATATATACGGGCGGCAATCTGTTTCAAATCGGATCATGAACAACGTTTCAATCGGTAAATTGTTTCAAGTGTCGCGGTAAATCGATTTTACTCCAGACCGAGGGCCGCCGTCCAGTCTCCCGGTGAGTCCACCAGCACGTCTGGCTGGTGGTCGGTGAGCGTCTCCGGAGCCAGACCGAAAGTGCAGCCCACGGACCATGCTCCCGCGTTACGCGCCGTGAGCACGTCTACCTTGCTGTCGCCGATCATGACGGTCTGTTCCGGCGTTGCGCCGGCTTCGGCCATCAGCGTCCGCAGGCCGGCGGGATCGGGCTTTTTGGTGGGAAAGCTATTGCCGCCGTAGATGCTCATGAAGTAGGGCGCAAGCTTGAGCGCCGCGCAAATTTCCCGGGCCGCGCGGACCGGCTTGTTGGTGAGCACGGCCATGGTTCTGACGGCGCTTTCGGCGCTTTGATCGTTCAGGGTCTTGAGCGCGGCCAGCGATTCGAGGACTCCAACGTAGGCGTAGGTGAAGTCCAGCTTGTGGTCGCGATAGTAGTCGAGAAACCAGGCATAGGCGCGGGCGAGCAGGTCCTCGTCCACTTCAGCCGCATCGACGCCAAAGAGCGAGCGGCGCATGAGCATGATGGCTCCGTCGCCGATGAAGCCGGCCACCACGGGGTCAGGCAGTGACGGGCGGCCAAAGTGCTTGAGCGTGGCATTCACGCTGTTGCACAAGTCCTGTGCGGAGTCGATGAGCGTGCCGTCCAGGTCGAAAACGAGGAGCTTGAGCCGTTCTACGGGAAGAGGGCGAATTACGCGAACCATGGTCTTAGTGTAGAGGTTCCTCCGAGCCTTGAGGTTCGGCCTGTTTTGGTTCTTTGGGGATGCGCCTGGCGTATACGGCGGGGAAGTCATTGTGATCTTCTACCCAGCGTCGCAGCGTGGGGGATATCCACCCGATGGCCTCCATGAGTTCGGCGTAGTCCTGTTCGATGTTTCTCTTGATCAGGGTCTCGTGGTGGGCGATGCGATTGCGGAGCTCCTTGATGGATATCAGGCGGTCGTGCAGCGCTTTTCTGGAAATCTTCGCGGGGAAACTGTGCCGCAAGCGAGGCACCCAGAGTTGTTTTTCGTAGGCGTTTGCGAACATCTTCACCCAGAATCCGAAACCAAGCTCCGCCACGATATGTCCAGGGCGCATTCCATTGATGCGAGCAGAGATGTTTTCCTTAGCCGCATGGATATCGTTCATTTCCCCTTCGCGGAGAGGGAGTAGATCCCACCACTCTTCTGTCCCGAGGGCCTCGGTCATCTTGGTATGCACGCGGTTTCGAAGGCCGACCTCAAGGGCCTGAACGACTCCGTAGAGGGAGGCCGAAAGTTCCGTGTTCCGCACGTAAAGATGGAGAGCCACCCAATGATCGCCGCGCGACTTTGCATAATATGGGGTCAAGCGGTCTGGCGAAAGGCACAACTGCAACCACTCAATATCCTTTTCGGAGTACTGGAACGGGTGTTGATCGCCTTGACCCTCAGAAAGAGTTTTGCTAGTATCGATCATGTAGGTTCTGGTGTGACCGCTGCTTGCATGTCCCCAGGGCACAGGAACTTGAAAAGGCCGCCTTTCCGGGCGGCTTTTTCCATTGGGGAAACGGTCGCCGATTGTGATTTTACCGCCGCATGGGCGGGAATTGCGGCCCTGCTCGCTCACCGTGTACCATCAGCCGCATGAAAAAGTTGATTCTTTTCGCGCTGCTGATTTTGGCCGCACTGCCCGCTTGCGCGGCCGACAACCCTCCCGCCGCCAAGCTTTCCGCGCCGGAGTTGATTGCGCTGGCCCAGGCGCACAATCCCGGCCTGCGCGCGGGCATCGAGGCCACCTTTGACGCCAAGGCTCTGAAGGCGGGCACGGCATGGGCGGCCAAGGGGCCGGATTTCTTTTTTGCCGTGGAAGCAGCCTCGACGCCGTCGCTGGTCGTCGACGACGCGACGTCGAGTCAGGCCATGGAATCGATTCCAGCAACAGAATCGGGCCCGAGCCTGTGGTATGCCGTCGCGCATATTGAGCCGGTGGGCAAGGCGCATGTATTTCACTACCTCGTTAACGGCGCAAGCTTCGGCGGATCGCTCGATTTGCCGGCCCTGGGACCGCTCTCTTATTTGCAGCCAGGTGTTCCTTCCGGGCAACTATCAGAGAAACTGATCCACACCAGCAAGATTTACGACGGGATGAAGAGCGAGTATTGGATATACGTTCCCGCTGAATACGACCCCAAGGTGCCGGCGGCGGTGATGGTGTTTCAGGATGGCGGAGGGGGCATTCATCGCGACGGCTACAATCCGGTGCTGAATGTGATCGACAACCTGATTGCGCAGAAGAAAATTCCAGTGATGATCTGCGTCTTCATCAATCCGGGCGACATTTCCGGCTCGCCGGGCACGCCGACTTACAACTTTGTGAAAGGCCATGCGGACCGGTGGGGGCGCACGCTGCGGGACGCGATGCGCAGCACGCTCTACGACACGGTGAGCGACCGCTATGCGCGCTTCCTGCGCGAGGAGGTTCTAGCCGAGGTGGGCGCGAAATATAACCTGCGCCAGGACGGCTACAGCCACGCCATCACCGGCGGGTCGTCGGGGGGAATTTGCAGCTTCAACGCGGCGTGGCAGATGCCGGACTATTTTGGCCGCGTGCTGTCTCTGATCGGGAGCTTTACCAATATTCAGTGGAAGGAAGATCCGGCGATTCATGACGGCGGGCAGGATTATCCAGACAAGATTCTTCGCGAGCCGAAGCGCAACATCCGGGTATGGCTCCAGGACGGCGCAAACGATATGGAGAACCCGCGGTGGGGAAGCTGGCCGCTGGCCAACATCCGCATGGCCAACTCGCTGAAGACCATGGATTACGATTTTCACTTCGCCTTCGGCAAGGGCACGCATAATGGCGCGCAGGGAGCGGCGGAGTTTCCGCAGGCCATGACGTGGCTGTGGAGGGACTACGACCCGGCGAAGACTTCGCAAGAGTTTAGCGCCGACCCCGCGGAAAAGTCGAAGCCGTATTTTCGCGTGGCCATTGTGAGCCGGCCGAGCGACGAGTAAGGGAAGGGAATTAGGACGACGGAGAGAAACTCCCGGAAAGAGACCCAGGTTTCCGGTGGCCGGCTGGTTGAGCGTCGTGGTCTCCCACCCATTCGCAAATAACGCGAATGGATGGGGTACGGGGCTTTTAATGTGGGCTCGACGAACCCGGCCCTGGAACCTGGCTTCGGATCTGTGAGGGTCAATGCACGCGAATGTCGCCGGAGCCGGTTTCGATGCGCACGGTTGGGCCGCCGCCGTTCAGCTTTCCTGTGATGTGGTGCCTGTCTGACGAGCCTTGCGTCATCATTTCGTGGTCGGAGTGAACACTGCCGGAAGCGGCTTCGGCGTCGAGCGTCAACGGGGCATTACCGGCCCAGTATTCCACGCTGCCCGAGCCCGTTTCCACGCGCCAGGGCGCGGTGGGCGCGCCGCCGAGCTTGATGCTGCCCGATCCGGTTTCAGCGTGCAGTCCGCCGCGCAGGTTGCGCAGTTCAATGCTGCCCGAGCCTGTTTCGGCCTTCACGTCGCCCTGCCCGGTTTGCTCGGCATAGATGTTGCCTGAGCCGGTCTCGACCTTGAACCCGCCGTGCAGCGCCGTGGCGTGGATGTTGCCCGACCCGGTGCTGAGCTTGGTGTTTTCGCCCACGCCGTCGTCGTCCACGTTGCCGGAACCAGTGGCCGCGTCGAGGTAGGCATCCGCGGGCGCTTCGATTTCATAGTCGATGCTGATGTTGTGCAGGCTCTCGTGGCGCGCGCCGATGCGGACGATGTTGCCGGCCTGGTCGATGGGCGGGTTGGCCGCGATCTGGCGGACCTTTTCGTCGCTCGCGCCCCAACCCGATTTGACGCGCCCAAAGATGTGCACGCGATTGCCCGTTCCGTGACTCAGGCGGATATTCCCTGAGCCGGTGGCGACGGAAAGCTCCACTCGCCCGTTGACTGTGAGGTCGCGCGTGAAGGTCGCCTCTGAAGCCAGCGCCGGAAGCGCCGCTGCCGCCAATACCGCTGTTGCTGCGATTGCCGCCATGCCAATTTGTCGAATTCTTTTCATCGTTCTCCTCGTTCTTCAGAGTCAGTGAACAGTGACCAATGGACAGTGCTCAAGCCTTGGCCCGTAAGAAGCTTAGCATCCCGATTGCCATCGACGATTTTGAACTATCCTTCACGGTTTCAACTCGTTCCGCTGTGCCATCCGCGTGAGTTTCAAGCTCCACCCGTTCGCTTCCGAACACTCCTGTCCGTCTTCGCACACTACACCAGCTCCTGAATCAGTCGACCGGCAGACAGGTGCCAGAAACCCCCGTATCCGAAAACCATACGCATCTCATCACCGTCCCGTTCCCTCAATTCCCTCAGCTGATCGCCGCCCACTGTTCACTGTCCACTGTTCACTGACCACTGTTCACTGACCACTGAAATGCTATTCTCCAAGTCGAGATGCACGGTCTTCCGCTGCTGCAATTTGTCGCCGTGGCCATGCTCATTTTGGCCAACGCTTTCTTTGTGGCTGCCGAGTTTGCCCTGGTTTCCATTCGCGACACGCGCGTGCAGCAGATGCTGGCCGCAAGCGTACCCGGCGCACGGGCCGCCCACCGCCTGCAACAGGACCTGGACGACTTTCTTCCCGCTGTGCAATTGGGCGTGACGCTGTGCTCGCTGGCTCTGGGCTGGCTTGGCGAGCCGCTCGCCGCCTCGGTCGTCTTCAGCTGGCTGGGCATTTTGCCGCTGACCCAGCCCTGGGCCCTTTTCTACGCGCACGCCGTCGCCATCGCGCTTGGCTTTGCCCTCATCACTTACTTTCACGTGGTTGTTGGCGAACTGGTTCCCAAGTCGCTGGCCCTCCGCCGTGCCGAGGCTCTGGCCGTTGCCGTGGCGCCGCCGATGCTCCTCTTCATGGCGCTGGCGCGGCCCGCCGTGCGCTTCCTCAAGAGCTCGGCTGCTGTTATTTTGCGCGGCTTCGACATCCCCATGACCGACCGCTCCCAGGTTCACTCCTCAGAAGAGCTGAAGCTGATTGCCACGGCTGCGCGCCGCACCGGGCTGCTTCCGGAGTTTGAAGAGACGCTGATCCATCGTGCGCTCGAGCTGGATGAAGTGGCCATCCGCGAGATTATGACGCCGAGGCAAAAAATATTCTCCCTGCCGTCGAGCATGATGCTTGAGGAAGCCAGCGGCAAGGTCATCGAGCGGCAACACTCCCGCGTTCCCGTCTACGACGAAACGCGCGGGCCGGAGCACATTATCGGCGTGGTCTACTCCAAGGACCTGGCGCGGCTGATGCACATGCGCACCGCCGCCGGGTCCAGTACGCCATTTGTGGATTTGAGGCTCAACCAGGTGATGCGCGATGTGCTGGTGGTGCCTGAAACCAAGTCGGTGCTCGACCTGATCCGCGAGTTCCAGCAGCGGCGCAGACATCAGGCCATCGTGGTGGACGAATATGGTTCCACCGTTGGCCTGGTCACCGCCGAAGACGCCATCGAGCAGCTGACCGGTGAATTTGAAGACGAGTTCGACCATCCTGCGGTCCCCGTCCTGACGACCGCCAGCGGCGCGCTGCTTATGGACGGCGGCGTGAACCTTCGCGACCTGGAAACACAAATGCAATGGGACCTGCCGCGCGACGGGGGCGTGGAAACCCTGGCCGGTTTTCTGCTCACGCGCCTGGGGCACATTCCGCATCCCGGCGAATCGGTCGTATATCAGGGCAGACGCTTGACCGTGGTAGAGATGGAAGCGCGGCGGATTGCGAAGATTCGCGTTGAGCCGGTTGCGGCGGAGCAGCCGGGCATTGGCGCCTGATCCGTTTACAATCGCAGCAACCCTGAGGTTGTTGCATACATGATGGTCAATTCCAGCAAGCGGTTCGCGGCTCCGGCCGTACACAACGGTTTCTCGCTGATTTCCAATACCAGGCTGATTGAGATTTACTTGACCATGCTGCATTGCTGCATGATCCATGAGCGCATCGGCGTGGTGCGCAACGGAGGGAAGCTTCACGGCAGGGCCGGTTCTCTTGCAGGCCACGAGGCGGCGCTGGTTGGAGTGTCGATCGGATTGCTTGCTGAAGATACCGTTACCGCCGAGCCCTGCGATTTTATACCGCTTTTTATTGCGGGCTTGCCGCTGAAGAGGCTATTTGGGCGCGTCTTCGAAACGGAGGGCGAGTCCGCTCAAATTGTTTCGCCGCTCAACATCGCCACCGCGGCTGCCGTGGCCAATAAAGGCATCGGCAACAAAAAGATAGCCGTTGTATTTTCAAGTGAAAAATCAAGATCTAAGCGCGCCTGGAAGGCTGCCTTGAAGCTGGCCGGGCAGGATGCGCTGCCCATGATCTTTATTTCCCTCGGCAAAGACTCCGGGGCAGCAGTTTCGGAATCCAAACTTGTCCGCGGCTCAGTGAAGACACATGCGTGCAACTTTCCCATCATTACCGTGGACGGGAACGATGCCGTGGCCGCCTATCGCGTGGCCTCCGAGTCCGTTGCCCACGCGCGCATGGGCGATGGCCCAACGTTGATTGAATGCGTCCGGGCAAAGACCGACGACCCGCTCGAGAACATGGAGCAGTACCTGATGCGCAAGGGATTGTTCAGCGAGAAGCTTAAGCGGCAGGCGGTGGGGCGGTTCGCGAAGAGGCTGGATGTGGCGCAGGGCAAAATACAGATCTAACGCGCCCTTGGATGGGTGCGGTCGTAGACCTGGGTCAGCTGAGCGGTCGTCAACTGCGTGTAGCGCTGGGTGGTGGAGAGGCGCTCGTGGCCCAGCAATTCCTGGATGGCGCGGAGGTCGGCGCCCTCTTCAAGCAAATGGGTTCCGAAGGCGTGGCGCAGGGTGTGCGGGTGGACTTCAGCCGACAATCCACGCATCATCGCGATGCGCTTGACGATTCGGCCTACGCTGCGCGTGGTCAGGCGCGCCTCGCCACCGGCTTTGCTCAAGCCGCGCAGTTGGAGATTCACGAATAATGCCGGCGTACTGCGTCCCTTAGTGCCGCCGCCAGCCGCCAGCAGCGCGCTCCGCTCGGCGATGTAGGCGCGCAAGGCCGCGGCAGCGGTGTCGCCCAGAGGAACGTAGCGCTGCTTTTGGCCTTTGCCGCGTACGAGGACCGCTTCGTTTGCCCAATGAATGTCGTCGATGTTCAGGCCGGTCAACTCCGCATTGCGAATGCCGCAGCCATAGAGCATTTCGAGGATGGCCTTGTCGCGGGCCAGCCAACTGGCCGCGTCTTCGCCCACCGAATCGACCACGCGGTTCATTTGCTCGATGGAGGGAACGCGCGGCAAATGGCGGGGCAGGCGTGGCGTGGCTACGAGCGACGCCGCGTTCTGCTCCAGAAGGCCGGTGCGCGCCAGCCACTTGAACCAACTGCGAATGGCCGCCAGCGCCCGAGCGGCGGAAGTTTTGGTGAGGCCGCGGTCGTAGAGGGTGCCCAGGTAGGCGCGGATGTGAGTGTGCTCGATGCGATCGACGGTTTGCTCTTCGCCGTATTTCTCGACGATGAATGCGGCAAAGCCCTTGAGCTCCCGTTGATACGCGCGCAGTGTGTGGGCGGAGGCGCCGCGTTCGTTTGCCAGCACGCGAAGATATTCGGCCACTTGCAAACCGAGCCTGTGAGCAACCGTCGGCTCGGCTGCCGCGCTCATGCTGTTCCTCCGCCGGGGATCGGGCTTCCGGTGGGCAGGGGATATTTAGTTTCGTGGTTTCCCACCCTTGCGCCAGAAAAAAGGCGCAAGGATGGGGCACGGAGCTTTTGTGTTGCGATTACCGCGCTCATTCTGCTTCTCCGCCGAGAGCTGTTGCCCGATGTTCGCGCGGGACGAGGTGCAGGCCTTGCTGCGGCTTGGAATTTGAGTCGAGCTCAGGTGCGCGCCGCGTGGCGCGGGGATGATGCTTGCGATGCACGGCCTTGAGCCGGCCAAGCGCGAGATGCGTATAGACCTGCGTGGTGGAGATGTCGGCGTGGCCCAGCAGGAGTTGAACGCTGCGCAGGTCGGCGCCATGTTCCACCATGTGGGTGGCGCAACTGTGGCGCAGGCTGTGCGGGCTGGCGGTGTGGTTCGCGGTCTTGACCAGATGCCAGATCCATTGGCGCGTGAGTCCCATGCCGCGCAAAGAAAGAAAGAGCCGTGCCGCATCGGTCTTGCGCGTGGAGCTGATGCGGGCAAGGTGCGGTCGGCCTTCGCGCAGATAGGTTTCCAACGCTTCCAGGGCGGCTCGGCCCAGCGGCACAATGCGTTCCTTGTCGCCCTTGCCGCGCACGTGTACGCGGCCGGCATCGAGAGCCAGGTCACTGGTGGAAAGCGCGGTGACTTCAGACACGCGCAGTCCGCCCGCGTAAAGCAGTTCGAGGATGGCGCGATCGCGCAGGGCAGTGGCCTGCGCCCTGGGATGCTGGGCGGCCATGCCGGCACGTTCCAGCATTTCCAGAACTTCGGGTTCAGCAAGCGACTTGGGCAGCACCTTCCATGCTTTGGGCGATTCAATGTTCACCGTGGGGTCGTGGTGAATTCGGCGGTCCAGCAGCAGCCACTTGTAAAATCCGCGTAGGCAGCTCAGTTTGCGCGCCGCCGAGCGCGACTCGATGTTGTGCGCGCGCAGGTTTTCAAGAAAGGCGGAAACATCCGGTTGCGTGGCAGTGAGCAGCACTCCGTTGCGGCCCTCGATGAACTCGGCGAAGGTCTTGAGGTCACTCAAATAGGCCTCGCAGGTGAGCGGTCGCAGCCCCTTTTCCACGCGCAAGTACGATTGATAATCCTGCAGAAGAGAAAGATTGCGGGTGCTGTCCATATCCCTCATTATCGGCGCGTTGTGCTTATCGAAGCGGCCGCCGCAAAGAGTCCGAACCTCGTTCATCAAGGAATCAACTTCATTACCCCGAGGCTGAACCTGTTGATACACCGCGACGGTTTTCTCTGAACCTTCACGTGCAAAAAGAGGCTGGATTGAGCGAAAATAGGGATGGAAGAGTTTGTTGAACAGGATTGAGGAACGCTTGACATCGATGCAGTTGGAAGCCACCAGGTGGACCGCAGAGCAATTTGAGCGGCGGGTTCTTGATAGCCATCCCAAGGTTGCGGTGTTCGATTGTGATGGAACGCTTTGGGGCGGCGACTCCGGTTACGGATTTCTGGCATGGTCCCTTGAGCAGGGTTTGGTTTCGCGCTCCAGCAGCGACTGGATCGATACCCGCTATCGGGCTTACCAGTCCGGCGGAGTGAGCGAGCTGGAAATTTGCGGAGAGATGGTGCAGATTTACGCAGGCCTGCGCGACCGGGAACTGCGCGCCGCGGCGGCTGAGTACGTGAAGAAATTTGTTCTCGATCGCGTGTTTCCTGAGATGACAGCGCTAGTGGGTAGTCTGCGCGAGGCCGGCGCGGAACTGTGGGCCGTGAGCTCCACCAACCGCTGGGTGGTTGCCGAGGGCGTGCGCGGCTTCGGCATTCCCGAAGAGCACGTGATAGCCGCGGAGGTCCGCGTGGCAAACGACGTCATCTCCAGTGAAATTGTGGTTGTGCCCACCGGTAAGGGAAAGGCCGTTGCGCTGGCTGGCGCGGGTCTTCCTCATCCGGATGCGGTGTTTGGCAACTCCATTCACGATTTGGCCATGTTGGAGTTGGCGCGGAATCCTTTCCCGGTGAATCCTTCGCCTGCGCTGCTTGCCGCGGCGGCAAAAAAAGGCTGGGGCTACTTCAGGCCTGAGACTGCCGAGGGCGAGGATGCGGCGGTTCTGGGAGAATAAGGCGGATTCGCCGGGTGTGCTCTGTTTTTGCAGCGCATATTTGCAGAACAAGGGTAGTTACGGGCCGGTCGAAGCCTGTATCCCTCCTGATGCATCTAAACTAGTGTTGTGGAAGAAGTTCAACAGAATTCCAACGCCAGGCCCGCCGGTCCTGCGTTGCGTTTTGTGGCTGCCGCACTGATTGTGCGTGGGGGCGAAGTGCTGATCGGTCAGCGGCGTCCCGATCAGCCGATGGCTATGCAGTGGGAGTTTCCGGGAGGCAAAATCGAGGCCGGCGAAAGCGCTGAGCAGGCGCTGGCCCGCGAGCTCAACGAGGAACTCGGCATCCGGGCTGCCATTGGCGCACCTGTGACGCGAATCCGGCACAACTATCGGCACGGTGGCGCGGTAGATTTGCAGTTTTTCGCCGTGCACGAGTTTGCCGGGGAAATCGAGAACAAGATCTACCATCAGTTTCGCTGGGTGCGGCTGGAAGATCTGCCCGGGTACGACTTTCTGGCTGCGGACCGCGGCCTGATTCGGGATTTGGCGGCAGGGAAACTGCTGTAAGGGGTTGGACCCGCTATGAACGATTGGCCTCGGCCAATAGAAGTTGACGAATCATCTCCGGATGGGCACGGTACGCCTCTACCGCCAAGCCTTCCAATGCGGTCCGCGCAGGATCGCCGCCGGCGGGGATCATCTGCCGGGCTTTGGTCTGGGATTCCCAGGCTAAGTAGCTGTTTCTTGATCGAGTCGATGGTTCCAGGGGATTCGGAAGCAAAGAGAAAGATCGCATGAGAGGTGTAATAGAACGCGCACAATCCCTTGGAAATTCGGGACAAACCTATCGTCAGCGTAAATGGGCGCTATTGAAGAAAGATTCTCTGCCCAGAATCTCTTGACCAGGTCGCAAGAATCGCCGGGAAATTTCTTATCCATATTCTCCCCTAAAATTTAGTGCCCCGGCATGAGGCCCCAGAGCATGACGAGGGTCATGCCGATGACAATGAGGCTGGTGCCCCAGGCGATTACGTTCCACAAGCGCGAGTTCTTATGCTCGCCCATCAGGTCGCTGCGGTTGATGAGCATGAGCATGAGAATGATGACCACCGGGAGAAGGACGCCGTTCAGCACCTGGGAGAGAATGGCGAAGTTGATCAGTTGCGCATCGGGCAGCACAAGCACGGTGGCTGCGCCGCCCACAATGAGCAGCGTATAGAGCCAGTAGAAAAACGGCGCTTCCGTGAAGTTTTTGTCCACGCCGGACTCGACGCCAAGGCCCTCACACACCGTGTAGGCCGTCGAAAGCGGCAGAATGGACGCTGCGAAGAGCGAGGCGTTGAAGAGGCCGAAGGCGAAGAGGATGAAGGCGTAGTCGCCGGCGAGCGGGCGCATGGCTTCGGCAGCGTCGGATGCCACCTGGATGGCGCCCATTCCATGCACAAAGAGCGTGGCGGCGCAGGCCACGATGATGAACCAGGCGACAATATCGGTGAACAGGCTGCCGATGATGACGTCGAGCCGCGAGGCTCCGTAGTCTTTGACGCGGATGCCTTTCTCCACGATCGACGATTGCAGATAGAACTGCATCCACGGGGCAATGGTTGTGCCCACCACGCCAATGGCCATGTACATGTAGGCTTTGTCACTCCAGACGGATTTGGCGGGAAGCTCGACGGTGGCCCACAGCGCGTCGTGCCAGCTGGGCTGCGACAGCACCCCGGCGAAGATGTAGCAGATGTAAACCAGCGAGGCTACGATGAAGATTTTTTCGGTGCTCTTGTAACTGCCGCGCACCACCATGTACCAGACCAGCGCCGCGCACAGCGGGACTGAAATGAACTTGGAGACATGAAACAGATGCAGCGAACCGGCGATGCCGATGAACTCCGTGACCACGTTGGTGTAGTTGACTACGACCAGCATGACCATCAGCACCACGGTGAGGCGCAGGCCGAACTCTTCGCGGATCAGGTCGCTGAGGCCTTTGCCGGTGACCACGCCCATGCGGGCGCACATCTCCTGTACCACGATGAGAGCGATGGTGATGGGCAGCATGGTCCAGAGAAGGGTGTAGCCGTATTGCGCGCCGGCCTGGGAGTAGGTGAGGATGCCCCCGGAGTCGTTGTCGACGTTGGCGGTGATGAATCCCGGGCCGAGAACGGCCAGAAACAGGAGTATCCGGATTCGCCAGCGCTTAGCCATGCCCGCCAAGTTCCTAAGGGGGATTCATCTGAATTTCCTCACTGACGATAACAGGCCGTGCCGTCAGGAGCGAAGCCGCGATGCCGCCCCCCGGTGAAGAGTTTGGTGCAGTGTTGACAGGGGAGTGTTACGTTGGTACATTTGTACCAAGTTAACAGGAGGCGAAATGTCGGAAGACAAGCAAAAACGCGAGCCGGTGGTAGTTGAGCGCGTGCAGACCGGCGTGCGGATGGAAAAACGCCTGTTGAAGGTGCTCAAGGCGGTTGCGGAGCTGAAGGAGATGACTCTCGGCGACCTGCTGGAGGGAATCGTGCTTCATGCCTTCGAGGGCAAGCAGGTTCCGTTCTCGCCGCAAACGCTGAGCGAGATTGAGCAGTTCAAGTCCATTTACGGGATGACTCTGAAAGCCAGTGACAGCCACAACCTGAAGGAGAAAAAACGATGAACCGCATTCTTGTACTGGTTGCGACCGGTGTGGCCAGGGCCGGATTTCAATCGCCTCCCGAGATTGGCCGAGAATCGTTTCTCGCCTTGACATACCCCGGTGTAGGAGACTACAAAACGCTTTCAACTCATTCATCGCCGGAGGCTGCATCGAATGCATTCGTCTATACCCAAAGAAAGTTCTCCCGCGCGGCGCAAACTGCTCGGCTCGATTGTTGGAGCAGGCGCCCTGTTGGGCCTGAACGCCGCTACTGCGGCGGCCGTCACACCCGCCGCAACAGACGCGGCTCCGGCTGAACCGCAGCCGGCCGCGCCGAGGGACCTGTTTGCGCTGGCCCGCCTGCGCAGATACAAGACCCGCCGCTCCTCAAGCTGGGACCGGACCGGAGCCAATGCCGACTCTGTGCGCGTGGAGCCGGGACAGGCTGCGACGCTGCTGGATGCCGCGGGCGCCGGAGTTATTACGCATATCTGGTTCACCATCAACTCGCGCGACCAGATGCACCTGAAAAATTTGGTGCTGCGCGCCTGGTGGGACGGGGAGGCGACGCCTTCGGTTGAGGTTCCCATCGGAGACTTCTTCGGGCTGGGGACGGGCGAGTATTTCACTTACCAATCGGCGCTGCTCGCGGTGGCGCCCCAGAAGGCGCTGAATGCCTACTTCCCAATGCCGTTTTCCAGCGCCGCTCGGCTCACCGTGACGAACGAAGGCAAGGTCCGCACCGACAGCCTGTACTTTGCCGTGGACTACATCACTCTTCCGGCGATACCCAACGACGTGGGCCGGTTTCACGCGCAATTTCGCCAGGCCGCGCCCTGCAAGGGCTGGACGGATAACTGGAAAAACAACGGAGACGAATCGGTGGGCTACACCAAAAACCTCGACGGGAAGGACAATTACGTCTTCCTCGAGGCTGCAGGCAAAGGGCATTTTGTGGGCGTGACGCATGCCGTGGAACAGAACCAGGATAGCTGGTTTGGCGAGGGCGACGACATGATCTTTATCGATGGCGACGCACTGCCCACCATTAACGGAACCGGGACCGAGGACTACTACAACGGCGCCTGGGACTTCGGCGGCCAGCCCTTCGGCTACATGCACAATGGCGCGCCATTCATCGTGGACCCGGAACGGATCGGCGGACGTTACTGCCTTTACCGCTGGCACACTGAGAGCCCCATCACGTTTGAGAAGTCGATTCGCGTGACCATCGAACATGGGCACGCCAACCATCGGTCTGACAATTTTTATTCGACCGCTTATTGGTACCAGACCGAGCCTCATGCGGCGTTTCCGGCGTTGCCCGCGCCTGCGGATCGGGTTCCAAGGATTTTCCGTGTGGGTGGAGCAGGGCCGGAGCCGGTGCCGGGGAGCTAGGACGGCGGCCAGGAAATTCATCGCGGTGGAGCGCGGAAAAACAGAATAGAGATTCTGTCTTGAACAGACACGGATGAATCCGCGCCGATAATGCCAATAGAACGAGCGGGGCTTTAGCCCCTGAGAAATGCTTTCCAAGGGACCTTGCGTTATGCCGTAGCGAGGAGCAGTTCTTCACTCTCGACGGTTTGTTCGGCAGGGAGGGCGCTTAGCAGTGAGGTGACCACGTCCGCCGCGCCGTAAGAGTCCTCGCCCGGCTTAAGGAAGGTGGCGATCGTGTTCAGGTCGTCGCCCACGGTGACCAGCGGTGGCTCAACCGTCTTATCCTTGCGCACCTGAGCGAGGCCGATGTTGGCCATCAGAGCGTTGCACAGGCATTTCCGGCCTACCGTATCCTCGATTTTGCCGCCTTTGGCCAGGTAGTTGGCCACAGGCTCTGCGGCGCAACGGTAGCCAATTTTCCCTCCGTCCGCGGCGTAAGGCTCGCGCAGATAGCCCAGATCGCAAACCCTGGTTCGCGCGGCGGCAACTTCCGCGTCGGAATACGTGCCTTTTATCTGCGCCACCTTGAAGGGAAATCCCGTAGGCGAGGCCAGCGGGTCGGTAAACACGTCGCCGGAGCCGGTCAAGGCCTGGGCCAGCAGCGTCTTTTTCAGTTCGGGACTCATTCCGGATTCGCGGCTGAAGGCAAACGCGGTTCCCACCTGTATGCCTGCCGCGCCCTCTTCGAGGGCTTCCCGCAGTTTTTCGGCGTTGCCATATCCGCCTGCGAGCCAGAAGGGAACTCCCAGCTTGCGCAGTTCAGCAATGTCAACCTGGTCGCGGACGCCGTAGATGGGTTCTCCGGCTTCGTTGAGCTGGAGCTTGCCGCGGGGCGGAGCGTTGTGGCCGCCGGCCGTCGGGCTTTCGATGACGAATCCGTCCACGCGGCCTGTGGCTCGGCGAAGCATAGTGGTGGCCAGGGTGTTGGAGGAGACGATGGCCAGGAACCTGGGCCGGTGAAGGATGGGCAGCGGGCCCTCGGCATAGTCGGCGGGGTCGAAGAGCATCATCGTATCCTGATCCTGCGCCGCGCCGGTGACTGACAATTTGTATTCAGCCGAATGATGGGCCGCAAGTGCATCCAAAACGCCGGGGATGTGCAGCGGGATGCCCGCCCCCATGAGCACGTAGCCCACGCCGGCCAGCATGGCCCCGTAGACTGAAGACAAGTGGGGCATCTGCACTTTCTCAAGAAAATTGATGCCTACGGGATTTTTGTGGCCATCCC
>JBEKEQ010000067.1:0-22227 GCA_050013735.1 Occallatibacter sp. | reverse complement strand
GAGGGAGTGAGCAAGTGAAGGAGTGGCTGATAAGTTACGGGCAGCCGTAAATGAGTTGGGCTGCCTTTGAGAGGCTGCCCAACTTATTTGCAGCGAGATGTGCGGCTACTGCTGTGGGGGATTTGAAACGCCCGTTGGATTTGCGGACGATTGGCTTCCAGGCGCGGGCGGGGTTTGCATTTCAGCGCCCTGGGCTCCAGGCTGGCTTTCTTGAATGCCGATGGAAGCTCCAGAGACGACTAACTCCACCCGCCGGTTCTGCGCGCGTCCTGCGTCGGTGGAGTTATCGGCAACCGGGTCAGATTTGCCGAATCCCGCGGCGGTGACATTTGCATCCTGCACGTTCTGTGAAACCAGGTAGTCTCGAACGCTGTCAGCGCGCTGTTCTGAAAGCTTCTGGTTGTATTCGTCCGATCCGATGTTGTCGGTGTAGCCTTCGACCTGCAGTTTGAGGTCAGGGTGAGCGAGCAGGATTCCGGAAACCTTGGCCAGCTTTTCACGCGCTTCCGGTTTCAAATCGTACTTGTTGAATGCGAAGAGCACGTCAGACATGTTGACGATCAAGCCGCGCGCTGTCTCCTTGGTTTGCAGCACTGCATTCAACTGCTCCTTGAGCTGTTCGCGCATGCGGGCTGCCTGCTCGGCGGTTTGCTCGGCTGCGCTCTGGGCTTGCTGAGCCTGCTGTGCCTGGGCTTGCGCCTGGGCAGCCGCGGCCTGGGCCTGTGCGGCGGCGGCCTCAGCCTGGGCACGCTGCGCCGCTTCCTGCTGGGCGGTTTGCTCCGCATTGACGCGAGCCTGCTGGTTTGCCGCGTCATCCTCGGCCTTTATTTTGCGGATGGTGATGATGCGCGCGTCTTCGGCCGACTGGACTGCCTCGCGCGCGTAGGTGATGGTCTGTTTGCGGTCGCCCTTGCCGTTGGCATCGAGATCCTCGGCATTGCGGAGCGCGGTACCGGCGGTGGCCATGGTGTCAGCGGCGTATTTGTCAGCGCCTGCGGCCTTGGCGATCTCGACGGCGTTTTCAGCTTCGTAAAGTTCGAGAGGCGAGCGCTCGTTGCGCGTGATGGGATTCAAGACGGTGTGCCGTCCCGCTGTTTCAGCGTAGGCTCCGCGAGGCAACAGCGAATAATGCGCATTCACTGTTTCGATGATTCCCTGTGTCTTGTCTTCGAGGGCGACGTTCTGCACTACGACGAGGTCGCTCGGCATGGTGACGGCGTAGTAGGGTTCCGCAGTCACGATCAAACCAAATGCCTGCAGATCTGTGGTGACTGTGATTTGATTTTTATCTTTCGATCCGGTGGGAAGCACCTCGCCCAGATTGACGGGGCGGCCTTCGGGAGTAATGGCCCACAGGACATAAGTGAGATACTCGGGGCCGAAGCCGTTGGCGGGAGTTAGTCCCACAAAGTCCGCGTCGATGGACGTGCGGCCGCCGCGAGCTTCAACCTTGGCGGTGCCACCTGCGTTAGGCAGAAGGGATGTTCCTTGAAAGCCAATTCTCGTGGAACCGCTGCGATGAAAATAGTTGATGGCCGGGATATCCCGCCCCACCACCTGGATTCGATACAGCGGCACGTCGTCACGCATTTCAGCAGGAGCTGCCGGCGCTTGCGCACTGGGCTGCGAAGTCTGGGTTGGATTGGGCTCCTGTGCGCCGGCCCATCCTGTTGCGGCCAGCAATAAAAGCAAAAGGGAGTGCTTGGTTTTCATCTGTAAACTCCAATCGGTTGCGCGATCCCGAACAGCCGAGCAAATGCCACGCAGGCCGCAAACTTTCGTTCGTACTGTGCAATGGATGCCATGGAGAAAGGGGGAGTTGCCCTTGTGCGGGAGTTGGCGCCGTGAATGGGTTGTTTCACGGGTGATTGACTTAGAACAAGTTATGGGCCCGCAAGCAGGCTGCGCTTTGGGACGTAATTGATTGAGTTATTTGAGCTTTCATCGAGTTGGTACAGGTTGCGCAAAAAATATTCAAAAAAAGGAGCTCGTGCGTCGATTCATGTTCAGCAATTCACAGGTCTCGGCGACAGACTTTAGGCCGGCAAGGCTTGTCACGCTGCGCGCGGGAATGCTTTGACCCTGGGACGCCTGCGGGCGCGACGCGTGCCACAGGTCGTATTGCTGCTGCAGGTCAAGCCACACGCCGGGCTCGGTTCCGAAAGCGTCGGAAAGGCGCAGAAAAACGGCGAAGCGGAAAATGGAAAGGGCGGGTGAGAATAGTTTGCGCTTCCCCTGGGCCTGGTCCGCTGCGGCAGACCAGGCCCAGGGGCGCTTTGGGGGCTGAGCTTGCGTGTTTAGCCCTCAACGTGGCAAACGAAGGTCTTGATCTGGACCGTGCAACTGAAGGTTGTCTCCGCTTGCTTTTCCGGCCGGATCACGAGCAGCACGGGGTCGGCCCCGGAAAGCCGGATGGCTCCGCCGTTTTCCACGACATTGGTGATGGCATTTTGAATTGCCTGCACGCGCTCCGGCGGCAGGCCTGAGGCGGTTTGAACGCTCTTACTCTGCTCAGGGCTGAGCGCGAAATGGGTGGTCATGAATCCACGCCAGTCTTTGCTGAGCGCCTGTTTGCCCGCTGGATCTGCGAGGGCGAGGCTGAGGACTCTGTTGATGTTATCTACTGTGGGGGTCAGCATGGGGTTTCTCCAGGCTCGTTGCGCCTCACTTTCAGCCCTTGCTGGGGCTCTGTGCGCGAACGGAGCGAGTTTGTCTATTGGTCTTGTCTGGGAAGGGGTGAAATTGTGACGGGGTTTTTGGGCGCGCTGAAGATTATTTTGGCTGAGAGTGCCATAGGAACGGGCGCCGGAATGTTCAGAGCGGTTCTCGGGCTGACGAAAAAGCCACCGGGATGCGCGGATCCTGCTCTAAGGTAAGCGGAGAACCGCTATAGCTGTCGAGGTTAGGATTTGTCCCACACATCCTCGGGAGAGGGCGGTTCCCCGCCCTGGCGATTGAGAATGCGACGAAAAGCTTCGCGGTCGGCGCGGTTGCGGCGGGCGAGAAAAAACTCCTCGGTTTGCATGGCGGCGATCTTCTCCGCGGCGGCCAATACGAGAAATTGATTGATGCTGGTTCCGTCGCGATCGCTGATGTTCTCAAGGGCCGCTTTGAGCGAGACCGGCAGACGCAGGGGGAAAGTGGCGACTTTTGTGGTCATGGCTTGATCCTCCTGAGCGCTTCGGCGGGGCGGATTACGGCGATGCCAAAACTGCGCTCCGCTTAGCGCAGGTCCTTGTTGTTAAAAGTCACGACGGCGTCCGCTCGTCCGTTCACGGCGGCTTCAAGCACCAACTCGTCGCCGGGGTCATGAAGCTGCGGGCGCCATCGGAAATAAGACTGAACAGGCTCAGCCATTGCAATCAGACCGTCTACGAAAGTTGCTGTCAGCTCAATTGATTGTTACGCCTTGGCCAGCACGCCGCCGGTTAGACGTTCTTTCAGAATTTCGTGGGCGTGGAGCAGGAACTCGTCCAGCGGAATCTTGCCGGAGTCAACGTCGGCCAGGATGGCCTTTTGCGCGGCGTATTCCTTGTTGACGATGCCGGCTTTCGATTGCAGCATGCGCCAGGCTTTGCGGCGTTCGACGCAAAACATCACCAACTGGCGGCTAAGGGCGCGGTACTCGGTTTTGCCGTTCTCTTCGTACGAAATGTAGACGCCGAAGTCGGGAATGTAGGCGCGGTGGCCGGGCTGCACGTAGCGGCGGTAGACGACGTCCTGCTGGGTGATGCGGACCAGCATGTTATCGAGGTGAATGAGCTTGGCGGCCGCGTCGGGCTTGAGCTTGCGGAGGTGGTTGCGGAAGCGGGCCTCGGTGGTGCACCAGTGGGCGACGGTGTAGCGCTGAATGTCGCCGGTGGTTTTGGACTTGGTTTCGTACCAATCCAAATCGATCGACGGGTTGCCCTTGAGGTCCAGGGCTTCCTGATAGGTTTCGCCGAGGCGGGGATTGAAGACGAACTCCGGCGCGCCGCGGCTGTCGCGCACGCGCTGGGCCTGGTGGAGGGCCATGTCGTCAGGGACGCCGTGCTCGGGCTGGCAGGTGGTAAAGGCCTGGATGAACGAGGTACCGCGATACTCGAGGCCGTCGAGGATGGCGCGGTAGAGCTTGGGGGCGTTGGCCATGGAGACCTGGCCGACGAAGGGCGAGCCGTGGCCGGCGAGGAAGGTTTCCGCGACGGTCTTCTTCTCAGTGTTCTTGCCCTGGGTGGCGGAGCCGAAGGAGTTCATGTCGCCGCCGCCGAGCATGGGAGTGGAGTCGCTGTTCTGTCCGCCGGTGTTAGAGTACACCTGCGTATCGAGCATGAGCACCTTGATGTTGGGGCGATTCTGAAGAATGACCTTTGACATGTTCTGGTAGCCGATGTCGCCCATGCCTCCGTCGCCGCCGACGACCCAGACCTTGGGCAGCTCGACGATTTCCTGGTCGGTCATCAAGGCGTCAGTGAAGTGGGTAAGGTTGTAGTACTCTTCGGCATCGAGGACGTCAGAGCTGCCGCCATCGGAAGAAGCTCCGTCGGCTGCGGCGCCGGCTTCACGCGTGAGAAGAATGTCGGCAAGGCGCTCGGGAAGAACGGAGCGGCGGGCGTGGTCGACGATGAAGCTTTCGCCCATGAGCCAGCCCACGGTGACGCCGTCCTGGAAGAGCGAGTTCATCCACGGGTAGGGATGGGGATTGTTGGGCGCTGTGGAACCGTATACGGTGTTGCAGCCGGTGTGGGCGGCCATGGCCATGACGGACATGCCGTTGGCGAGGCGGCCGTCGATGGCCTGGAGATTTTTGTGGTTGAAGGCCTCAGTGAGCAGCACGGCGGCCATGGCCTCAATCAACTGCGCGTCGGTAATGTGGCCGTTGGCAGCTTCATAGGCGGCGATGCGGGCCTGCGTGTCTGGAATGTCTTCTCCGCCGAGTCCGAGAACGAGGTGGGCAATGGCCTGGCGGAGCAGCGCGTATTCAGCGGGGCTGGCGGCCTGAAGCTTGGCCAGGCGCGCAACGCCGTTGGTTTCAAGGTCGCCGGCCTTGGCGATGAAGCGATCGCTCTTGGCGTGGTACACGGGGCGCATGTAGGCCTCGGTCACGGCGGCGATGGAGCGCAGGACGGATTTTTCGCCGCAACCGGCGCAGGCGCCGTCGCCGGCTACGAGGGCGTCGTAGTTGGTGCGGACCATGAGCATGTTGCGCAGGGTCGCGGTTTTGGAGTCGGCGGGATTGGCGGCGTTGAAGAGGCCGAGGAACTTTTGCGAAGTGTCTGGGAGCAGGTCGAGGAAGCGCGTGCCGGTTTCGTGCTCGGCATTGACTTCTTCAGTTTCCTGGACCATGCGGAGGGCGTTGTGGTCACCGCAGGCGGTGACGCAGGCAGCGCAGCCCTTGCAGAGGTCGCTGACAAAGATGGAGAAGATGCCGCCTGAGCCGGGGGTCTTGCGTTCCGGCGAGGAGAAGATGGCGTTCACCTTCTGGTAGGCCATGGGGACTTTGGCGATGATGTCGAAAAACTGCTGCTTGGATTGCTGCGAGAAGCCGGCCGATTCTGTTGATGCGAGAGAGTCGGTGACTTCGCGCAGGATGACGGGCAGCGGGGTTCCGGTTTTCATTTCGGCAACCATGCGCTGGCGGGTTTGCTTTTCGATTTCCGGCAGGGCGCTGAGGAGCTTGGTGCGGTCGCCCGAATCGGAGATGTAGTAGTGAACGGCGGTGGTGAGCAGGGTGCTGAGGTCTTGCGAGCAGTTGGGCAGCGCGGTGTCAGGGCAGACAGAGATGCACTCCATGCACTGGGTGCAGTTTTCGGGAATGTAGAGCGGGGTTTCGCGGCGGGCCACGTATTTTGATGCGGTGTCGCCAGTTGCCGCGGCAATAACGCCCATGGCTGCAAGCGGCGTGGCCGGTTGGTCATAGCCAAAGGTGGAGCGGAATTCGGCATCGAAGTTGGCGATGCGGCTGATGGGAGTGCGCGGACCCTGGCCGGCGGGGATGGGTGTGGAACGGCAGCCGCCGGAACCGCATGCGCCGCTGCCGACAGTGGCGAGGGCTTCAACATTCTCGAGGATGGGCAGGAGGGCAACACCGCGCAGGCTGGAGCGATCAGCAGCGGCGAGCGCGCCAATTTTGATTTCCTTGACCTGCTCGAAGCCCTGGATCATGACTTCCATATTGGACTGGACAACGGCGTCGCCGAGTTTGCCGAATTTTTTGACGTACTGCTTGTGCACCACTTCGCGGAACTGCTGCTGGGTGATGCCGAACTCGTTGAGCAGGCTGCTGACGGCAAAGAAACCGCCGAGGAATGCGTTGCCCTGCATGCGGAGTTGGAGATCGCCGCGGTCAGTGGCTTTTTTGGCGATGGCGAAGCCGGGGAGAGTGAAGACGCGGATGTTGTTATCGATGATTTGCTTGCGCGCCCAATGTGGCAGGCGTTCCCAGGCCTGTTCGCCTTCTTCATCGGACTCCCAGAGCAGGCTGCCGCCGGGAGCCATGCCATCAAGCGGGTTGCAATGGGTGAAGGCTTTAGGATCGCAGCAGAGAACGACGGTGACGTGGCGCAGATCGCAGTTGACGCGGATGCGGTCTTTGGCGGCGACCATGAAGTAGCTGGTGGGCGCACCCTTTTTCTCAGAGCCGTACTTGGGATTGGCGCTGACGTGGATGATTTCCTTGGGATTACCGTAATCGTCCTGGAGGCCGTCGCGCTCGTAGAGAAGGTCGTTGAGGTCGCCGATGATTGCGCCAAGATTTTTGCCGGTGGTGATGGCTCCCCATCCGCCGATGGAGTGGAAGCGGACGGCAACTGCGACCTCGGGGAGCAGCGACGGTGTCTCCTCGCCGCTGACGGCATAGGGGTGGTCGATGCCGAGGACGAAGAAAGAGACGCCGTCGGAGGCGCGCTTGCCGTCACGGCGGGAGCGGTTGGCGGTGGCGTACTCGTATGCGCCGATGATGTGCTCGGGGCGGAAGTCGCGCGAGCCGAGGCCGTAGGAACCGGAGTAGATGTGGGGGACTTCGTTGGGAGTGATGGCGGGCAGGCCTTCGGCGGCGGGACGGCCTTCTGTTTGAATGGCCTTGGAGAGCGCGGTGCGAATGTCTTTGCCGAGCGGGTTGTCGGGAGATAAGGCTTCGTCAGTGCGCTCAAGGATGATGACGTTCTTTTTGCCCTTGAGGGCGGCAACAATGGCGGCCTCAGGGAATGGGCGAATGACGTTGACGTGGATGGAGCCGACGGAGACGCCGCGGGTCTGGCGCAGGTAGTCGACGGCGGCCTCGATGTTTTCAGCCGCGGAGCCGAGAGAGACGAAAACGGTGTCAGCGTCTTGGGTTTTGTATTCGGTGACCAGGCCGTAGTAGCGGCCGGTGAGCTCGGCAAAGTCCTTGTAGGCGGCTTCGAGGAATTCAAGAATGGGCTCGGCAAAATTGTTGCGCCGGGCAACGATGCCGTTCATGTAGTGTTCCTGGTTTTGAACGGGACCGAGGAGGATGGGATTGGTGAGATCCATCATCTTGGGAACGCGGCGGCGGGTGGGCCCGAAGAGGACGCGCTGAGCCTCTGTGGGGCAGTCGATGATGTCTTCAGGGGAGCCGAGGTATTCGCGAATCAGATCGGACTCGTGCTTATAGAAGGTGCGCTCAAGGTGGCTGGTGAGGAAGCCATCCATGATGTTCATGCCGGGAGTGAGAGAAAGCTCGGTGACGCGGCGCAGAATGAGTGCCTGGTCGGCGGCCTGCTGCGCATCCTTGCCGAAGAGCATGATCCAGCCGGTGTCGAGCGCGCCATAAATGTCGTCGTGGCCGCAGTGGACGTTGAGGGCGTGCTTGGTAAGGGCGCGCGCGCCCACTTCAAGCACCATGGTGCTGCCTTTGCCGGGGGCGTGGTAATACTGCTCCACTCCGTAGACAACGCCCTGGCCCGAGGTGAAGTTGACCACGCGCTTGCCGCAGACGGAGTGGGCAATGGCGCCGCCCTGGGCCGCGTGCTCGCCTTCAGCCTCGATGGCGATAGTGTTGTGGCCGAAAACGTTGAGGTGCCCCTCGGCATAGGCCTGCTGGAAGAGTTCGCCGCCCTCGGTGGAGGGGGTGATGGGATAGAAGACGCCGGCGTCGGCGATGCGCGTCTCGGTGTGGTAAGAGACGAGCTGATTTCCGTTAGCGGTGATTCGAATGCCGGGATAACGCGCAGCAACCGTCATAATTCCCTCTCTTTTTGTCGAAAACTTGTATTAAGTCGTTACCGTCCAGCGATTTGTGGCAATGCAACGTGTCTGGCCAAACTCGGCGTCCAGGCTTGGGCCGATGCCGGTCCGCTGGTTCAAAGGACCACTCTGTGGAGCGGCCCGAGGTGAATGCCCTTCAATATGTGTCGTGACCGGAATGGAGAAAGGGAACACCTAAGGGGAGACGCTCCCACGAAACAGCCTATACATTAGTTTGCTCCTATCCGGGGAGACGGTGTCCCAAAGGGTGGTATATGGGCTTGAGTGTCCCTCAAACCCGGGCCGCGCCGTGGGGGCGGACCAAGTGTCTTCGCCTCTCCGCTCAACGCGTTGAACTTCTGAACTCCCGTATCGAGACGGGTATGCTGCGCATTGCGTAAACCGCGGTCGTGGTATCTGTAGAATGGCGGGGTTGGAATGAGCTCATTCTCTAGGCCTCGCCTACTACAGTATCCTTTTGAGCGCGCGTAGCCTGAAGGTTCGGAGGCGCCGGAACGGAGGCTGACCGATCACCCATGGGGAATCCTTGGCCGCTCAGACAGTTTTATTTCAGCCAATATCCCAAAATAACGCCCACCACGCCGAATGCCCACTTGATGTGGGCGTCGGGATAGTTGTTTGTCAGAATCACGATCGCAGCGATGGCAAGAACAGCTGCTGTGAAGCCGATCCGGGCCAGGACCAGCCAATCTTGGCGCGTGAGTGGCTGCTTGTCCATCAGGACCAGCGCGAGAGGAGCTTCTTTACAGTAATTGCTGCCTCTCGTGCATGCGATCCGAAAATCGGCTCCTCGGCAGGTTCGACGGCCATCTCTGGCGCATACTGAGCTGGCTCACAATTGAGCGCGAAAGAGATGTTCATGTGCTTTGTCACGGCCAACCAATCCTCCGTGCTCAGCGAATTAGACCCCGCTATGATGGGCATTTATCAATCCCCCTTCCGGCGACGCATGCTTGCCTTATCGCCTACAATTTGCTTAACTTGAATTTCCCTGAATCCGTCCGTTCGAGTGATCGTCGCAACGTCCACCGCCCCCCCGACTCCCCTAAGTCCCACTACCCACTGCTGCAAGAGAATAGTTGATCGCACAAGAAAAATCGTCAGATCAACACAATCTTGCAGCGGCAGGAACTGCCAAGGAATGGGGAGCGCCAGCCGCTGCTTCAATTGATCTTCGAGATCGGTCTTGCGATTCGCAGCGCCTATCCCCAGCACGTCCTGCGCCATTTCCGGGAGCCTGCCATCAAATCCCTGTAACAGACGGTCGGTAATCTCCCTCTGCCCACCCCAAATGGCTCCAAAGTTGCCCGGTATCATTTCGACGGGTACCGGCGCTCCCGGTATAGAGAGTTGGAACACCCTACCGTAAGGTGACTGGTCGTCGTATCCCCCAACGTAAAACACCATTTGCATGTTGGCCGGGGCGGGGTTCGGCATCCTGAATTGCGACCATTGCCGCTTGAAAAAATCTCCAAGTCTCGTCGCAAACGCTTCGACAGATAGGCGAACATCTTTCCCTAAGGCCTTTGTTAACTCGTCTTCGAACTCAGGGAGGAAGCTATTGGCGGTTCTAGGAGCCGTTGTGCCTATCACTCCTGTCCCAAACGTCACAGCTCCGACATACCCGTGGCCTCTTACGCTCAGCAGCTTGCTGGCGTTATCGAACGTGGAAGGCATCAAGGTGGGCTGTGGTGTTCCCTGCGGACCCGGCATATTCACCATGGTCATCAGAGTTACCCTGCTGTCGGCCGCAAGAACGATGCCCTCCGCGCCCTTAAACGCGATTCCTAGAGACACAAGAGCGCTCTCCTTCCGACACACCTTTGGGCACTCAGTATTCATCAACGTGGTACTCAGTGTCAATATCGCTTTGGTAGCCATCATCGGCCATCGGAAGATTAATTTCTGCAAATTGGCGAACGGAAAGCAAAACTGTTTTGGATGAGGCGGGCAGCGCACCGAAACGGCACTACGCAAGTCCTCCCTCTTCCTTCCCGCATCCGATAGAATTCTCTACGCGGTTTGCGGCAGCGATTCTGTGTGCGGCTGGGTGGGCAGAGCGGCGGAAGAAAGCGATGGATGCAGATGAGCGGGATGAATAGCCGGGAGCGGTTTTTTGCTCTGCTTGACGGGCGGCCGGTGGATCGGGCGCCGCTGATGCCTATCACCATGATGTTTGCGGCGGACAGGATTGGCGCGAAATATCTTGACTACGCCACCGACTATCGCGTGCTGGTCGAGGCGCAACTGCGCACCGCGGAGCGCTTCGATCTGGATTATGTTTCGTGCATCTCCGATCCGGCGCGGGAGTCGGCGGATTTGGGCGCGAAGTTGTGCTTCTTTGACGATCAGCCTCCGGCGTTTGTTGAGAGCGAGGCGCTGGTGGCGGAAAGGACCGTGCTGGCGGGGTTGAAGATACCGGACCCGCTCGGCGGCGGAAGGATGCTGGACCGGGTGAAGGCCGCGGCCCTGTTCAGGGAGAAGATTGGCCGCGAGAAGATTATTGAGGGGTGGATTGAAGGCCCATGCGCGCTGGCCGCGGATCTGCGCGGCATCAACACGCTCATGATGGATTTTTACGACGATCCGGAGTTTGTTCACCAGCTGCTGGCGTTTGTGACCGAGATTGCGATCGTTTTCGCGAAGGCGCAGGCGGATGCGGGAGTGGATTTGATGGGAGTGGGAGATGCGGCCGCGTCGCTGATTGGGCCGGCCCTGTTTGAGGAGTTCATTGTTCCCTACCACTTGAAACTGGTGAGCGAGATGCGGCAGATGGGGCTGAAGACGCGTTTGCACATTTGCGGCAACACGGCGAAGATACTGGAGATGCGCGCTGGGCTCGGCTACGACATTAACGACATCGATCAGCAGGTGCGGATGGAGCTGGCGCGCGAGAAGATGGGGCCCGAGGCAATTTTGCTGGGGAACATTCCGACCGTTACGGTGATGGAGCAAGGGACGGCTGAAGATGTTCGACGGGCAGCGGCTGAATGCCATAGCGCGTGTGGAGAAAGGTACATTCTTTCGGCGGGGTGCGAGGTTCCGCGCACCACGCCGCTTGAGAATATGGATGCGCTGACGGAGTATGCGCATTCGTTGAGCGGCGCGGCGAGCGCGGCGGTTTAAGCGGAAAAGAAAAGTGGGAGAGCATGGAAAAACGGAAATTTCGTTCGCAGGCGTGGTTTGGCGGCAAAGACAAAGATGGTTTCATTCATCGCAGCTGGATGCGCAACCAGGGATTTCCCGGCGATGTGTTTGACGGACGGCCGGTGATTGGGATTTGCAATACGTGGAGTGAGCTGACGCCCTGCAATGCGCACTTTCGCGAGCTGGCGCAGAAGGTGAAGAACGGCGTGTGGGAGGCGGGCGGGTTGCCGCTGGAGTTTCCCGTGACCTCGCTGGGTGAGACCAACATGCGCCCAACCGCGATGTTGTTCAGGAACCTGGTGAGCATGGATGTGGAGGAGTCGATTCGCGCCAATCCGATTGACGGGGTGGTGCTGATGTGCGGGTGCGACAAGACGGTGCCCTCGCTGGTGATGGGCGCGGCCAGTTGCGATGTGCCGGCGATTGTGCTGTCAGGCGGGCCGATGCTGAATGGGCACTATCGCGGCGAGACCATCGGATCGGGCACGGCCGTTTGGCGATTTACCGATGCGGTGAAGGCCGGCAAGATGACAGAGCAGGAGTTTATGGACGCCGAAAGCTGCATGAGCCGCTCGGCCGGGCACTGCATGACCATGGGCACGGCTTCGACGATGGCTTGCATGGTGGAGTCGCTGGGCCTCACGCTGCCGGGAAACGCGGCCATTCCGGCGGTGGACTCGCGGCGGGGCGCGCTGGCGCATGAGACGGGGCGGCGCATCGTGGCCATGGTGCACGAAGATTTGCGGATTTCGAAGATCCTCAAGCGCGAGGCGTTTCTCAACGCGATTCGCGCCAATGCGGCTATTGGCGGCTCGACCAACGCGGTCATCCATCTGATCGCGTTCGCGGGGCGAGTGGGGGTTCCGCTGTCGCTGGAGGACTGGGACAAGTATGGACGCGATGTGCGCACCATTGTGGACCTCGAACCGTCGGGGCGCTTCCTGATGGAGGATTTCTATTATGCGGGCGGGCTGCCGGCGGTGCTGAGCAAGCTCGACGCGCATGGACAGTTGGACGGCGGCGCGCTCACCGTGAACGGACGAACGATGGGCGAGAACGTGAAAGATGCGCCGGTGTGGAATCGCGAGGTGATCCGCGACTATGAGCATCCGCTGGTGGAGTCGGGCGGCATTGCCGTGCTGCGCGGCAACCTGTGCCCGGACGGCGCGGTGCTCAAGCCTTCGGCGGCCTCGCCGAAACTGATGCAGCATCGCGGGCGAGCGGTAGTGTTTGAAAACATTGAGGACTACAAGGCGCGCATTGAAGATCCCAATCTTAAAATCGACGAGAACAGCGTAATGGTGCTGAAGAACTGCGGGCCGCGCGGTTATCCGGGCATGGCCGAAGTGGGCAATATGGGGCTGCCGTCAAAGCTGCTGGAGCGGGGCGTGACCGATTTGGTGCGCATTTCAGACGCGCGCATGAGCGGAACGGCGTATGGGACGGTGGTGCTGCATGTGAGCCCCGAAGCCGCCCTGGGCGGGCCGCTGGCGCTGGTGCGCGAGGGCGACTGGATTGAGCTGGACGTGGCGGGTCGGCGGCTGAATCTAGAGGTTGATGAGGCGGAGCTGACGCGGCGGCGGGCGGCATGGGTGGCGCCGGAGCCGGCTTCGAAGAGCGGGTACCAATCGCTTTATGTGAAGCATGTGTTGCAGGCAGACCGGGGCGCCGACTTCGACTTTCTGCTTGGCTGCAGGGGCGATGCGGTGCCGAGAGAGTCGCACTGAGCGGGTTGCATTTACTGAAGTATTGCCGCGGCTTTCGCGGAAAGGAGCAGAGAGATGCAAGAGAGTTGTGCCGGCTTTGCCCGCTATCCAAGCCTTGCGGGGCGCGTGGTGGTGGTGACCGGCGGGGCGACGGGCATTGGCGAATCGATTGTTGCCCACTTTGCGCGGCAGGGGGCGCGAGTGGCGTTCCTTGACATCCAGGATGAGCCGGCGCAGAAGCTGGTGGAAACGCTGAGCACTGAAGGCTGCCCGAAGCCGATCTACATTCATTGCGACCTGACCGTTGTGCCGGCGATGAAGAGCGCGGTGGATGAAGTGCTGGCCGCGTGGGGCACGGTGGACGTGCTGGTGAATAATGCGGCCAATGACCAGCGGCATTCGATTGAGGAAGTTACTGCCGGCTTCTGGGAGCAGTCGATGGCCATCAATCTGCGGCCGCAGTTCTTCATGGCGCAGGCGGTGATTCCTGCAATGCGCAAGGCTCGGCGGGGATCGATTATTAACATTTCTTCGATCGGCTGGATGGTGCCCTCGGTGGGCATGCCGGTGTATGTTGCGGCCAAGGCCGCGACTGTGGGACTTACTCGCACGCTGGCTCACGAGTTAGGGCGGGAAAATATTCGCGTGAATACGGTGCTGCCTGGAGCGATTGTGACGGAGCGGCAGGAGCGGCTATGGTTCACGCCGGAGTACAAGGCGGAGATTCTGGCGAGCCAGGCCATCAAGCGCCACCTGGAGCCGGCCGATGTGGCCCGGCTGGTGCTGTTTCTGGGGGCGGACGATTCCAGTGCGATTACGAATCAGAGTTACATTGTGGATGGTGGATGGGCATAGCAATTTTGAGACAGCGATAACTCGCGGGCGTGAAACAATCGCGGAGTTTGAAAAGGAGCCTTATGCATTTGACTGGAAAGACACATTTTCACGCGGTTGCGTGGGTTGTTCTGGGTCTGTCGATCGGCGGCAGCCTGTTGGCGCAAACCGGAGACTCCAGCAAGGCCGGCGTGTCTCAAGAGAACTCGAGATGGGCGGCCAATGCAGCTAGCGGCGAGCCGGAGTCAGCGAGTTACAACCTGGTGCAGCGGCGGCTGGCGCAGGGATGGAACACGTGGGACGTGAACAGCGTGATGACCCAGGTGCTGCTTCCGGAGGGGTTGGCCATTCATGTGGGACTCAAGCACAACACCACGCTGTTTGGTGACCCTTTTCTGACGGATGCATTGATTGGCCGCCTCGCGCCCAACGCTGAAAAGGTGGTTCCCGGGCCGCACTCATGGAACGGCAGTTATACCGAGTTACAGGTTGCCTGGAGGGGACATAACTGGAGGATGCAGAGCGCGCGGGTGGGAAGCGATCTTTTCCTGCTTGCCACGCCGTTGCCCTCGACGCCGGCGCCCACGCTGCCGGCGACGATTGTCTTTTCTGTCGACTTTTTGTGGAACAGGCCGGGGACGGCGGTGAAGCATGGAGACGCGATCGAGACCACTGGAGCGGCGGGGGCGATTCCCATTTACTGCACGTGCACAAACTCTGACCGGAAGGAGACGGCCGGCTTGACGCTCCCCATGGGCGGACCGTATTTTGCCGCCAGCTTTACTGGGCCAGTGGGCGTGACGACGGGAAAGCCGCGAACGCTCAAGGAGATTGAGGCGGAAATTGCGCGGCAAAAGGACGAGTACGAAAAAACCATTGCGGCGGCGGGCAACAACGGGCCGATTGTCGACGCGATTGAAACCACTCTGGGGTGGGATACGATTTACGAGCCAGAAAAACAACGCGTGATCTCTCCGGTAAGCAGAAACTGGAGCGTGAACTGGGGCGGGTACGTTTTATTCGACTGGGACACATTTTTTGCGGCGACGCTGGCGTCGGTTGGCGACCGCGACTTAGCCTACGCAAATGCCGTTGAGGTTCTTCGCGAGGAGACTCCGAACGGATTTGTGCCTAACTACGCGCGGCCGGCAGGCTGGAAGAGTTTTGACCGCTCGGAGCCGCCGGTGGGCGCAATCACAGTGCTTGATATCTATAAGAAGTTTCATGACCGCTGGTTCCTTGAGGAGACATTCAAGCCGCTGCTTAGCTGGAATCGGTGGTGGGCGGAGCATCGAGATATTCAGGGTTATCTGGCTTGGGGCAGCGACGCTGACGGCGCTGTGGCCGATTGGGACGATAAGGCGCGGGCAAAACGGTCGGGTGCGATTCTGGAGTCGGGACTGGATAACAGCCCCATGTACGACACGGCGACTTATAGCGAGACGGCGCATGTGCTGGAGTTTGCCGATGTGGGATTGATGAGCATGTACATTGCGGATTGCGATGCGCTGGCGGAGATTGCCGGCACGCTGGGGAAAACGGCAGAAGCAAAGGAACTGCGCGAGCGGAGTGGGCGCTACCGGGCAAAGCTGGCGACGCTGTGGGACGAGAAGAAGGGAATCTTCCTGAACAAGGATCTGCACACGGGAGAATTTAGCCAGCGGCTTTCTCCAACAAATTTCTATCCCATGATGGCGCATGCCGCGACTCCTGAGCAGGCGAGCGCGATGCTGGAAAAGCACTTGCTTAATACGAAGGAATTTTGGGGCGAGTTTGTAATTCCCTCCATTGCACGCGACGATAAGGCGTTTCACGACCAGGAGTATTGGAGAGGGAGAATCTGGGGCCCGATGAATTACCTGGTTTACCTGGGGCTGCTTAATTACGATGACGCGGCGACCCGAAAGGAGTTTGCCGAGAAATCCTATAACTTGTTTTTGAAAGAGTGGAAGGAACAAGGGCACGTTCACGAGAATTACAACGCAATTACAGGAACGGGAGACGATGTTCACAGCAGCGACCGGTTCTATCACTGGGGAGCGTTGCTGGGATATGTGGAGTTTATTGAGCAGGCTGGGCCGGGCGGGGCGCAGCCGGTGAAGTAGAGAAAAAGAGCCGGGGTTTTCTGACCAGCGTGGATTGGGCTCGTGGTTTCCCATTCATCCGCAACAACGCCGCGAATGGATGGGGCACAGGGCCTTGAAAGGGCGTCCGCAGGGGTTAAAACCCGGCTTCTTTTTGACTGCTTTCGGCACGACTGAAGTCGTGCCCTGTTACAAGGCCTTCGCCAATCACTATTGAAGCGAGATTCTCAACAGGCAATGGAACCGTGGCCTGTTAAAGAGCGCGTTCCAGAGAATTAGTCGCTACCAGGCGGGGCTCATTAGAAGGTTATAGGCGTTCACGGAGCCGATGCCGGTGGCGAAGTCCCATCCGGTGGTTGCCGCGTAGGCCGGATCGTCTGCACCTTTAGTTGTGGTTTGGACGCCCATAACTCCCGAGGGGAGATAGCAGCTGTATGACCCCTCGCAATCCACATTGTTATTGCCCTGAGTTATATCGTTGAACACGCGGGATGAAGCAATTGCGCTGCCTTTCGAGGCGTTGCAGGTGGAACTGCCGGTGGTGCCATACTCCGCGGCGGCAATCTTGTAGTAAACGGGATTGGGATTGCCCTGACGGCCCGACTTCTGATTGACCAGAGCCTGGATGCCGGCCATGATTGGGGATGCGAAGGAAGTGCCGCCACCCTGGGCCCAATCGCTGACCGGATTGCTGCACAGCGCACCCTGGCCGGCAGCAAAGTCGAGTACATCGGAGTTGCAGTAGAGGTAATAGTGCAGCCAGATTCCGTCGCCGGCAAAAAGGGAGACGTCAGGCAGGTCGCGCACGGCGTCTTTGGGATTGCCGACGAGGGTTTGCCAACTTGGCTTGGCATAGCCTTTGCAGGTTCCCCCAGTTACGCCCGAAACGGAAGGCGCGCCGGTGGCGCAGGCGCTGGCTCCGCCGCTGCCGGCTGTGGTGGTGAGATAACTGGACCCGGCCGTGGTGTTGCAAAATCCACCAGAGCCGTAGGGGGTTGGAACGCCTTCGTAAGTGGCCAGCAATGTGTTGGCGCAGGAGTTATTCCAGGGAATCTCCGGCACATAGGATGTGGCCAGGCCGGTGGTCGAATTCCAGTAACTCGATTGATCACCCGAGTAAGTGTCAGATAAGTCGGTTCCTCCGACGGCGACGTTGTAGGGCGTGGAGGCGTAGGCGTTGACGCCGAGGCCGTGCGAAGCTGCTGCCGCGCCAAGGTCGCAGAACGCTCCGCCGCTATCGCCCGCAGCGACAAAGACGGATACGCCTTCGGCGGCGGCCTGCTCATAGGCGGCGTTGTAGGCGGCATTGGCGGTGGCGCCATTGAGAGCTTCGCATTCTCCAAAGCTGATGCTGACGAGAGCGGGCGGCGTGGAACTGGAGTTGAGCAGGTTCTGGAGGGCAATGAGGCCGCCGAACGTGGTGGAGGTGCTGGCGCAGGAGGCGAGTTCGATGGTGGCTCCGGGGGCGGCAGCGGTGGCATATTCGGCGTCGAGAATAGGCTCCACATCGAGGCCGGGCAGCGCGCCGGGATTGGTGCAGTTGGAGCCGCCCTTGGTCGGCGCGGGATGAACTTCAGTAAAGCTCCCTGAGGTGTAGGTGGAGAGCGAAAAGGCGCTGCGGAAGGCGGTCCAATCAGTAGCGGCGAAGACGTTGGAATCTTCAATGACCGCGATGGTCTGGCCTTTGCCCGTGTAACCGGCTTTAAAGGCGGGCGTGAGGTTGTACATGACGGCCAGATCTGAGGGAGTGACAGGATAGTCCACCGACTTGACGCTCTCGGTTTTGGTGACGCCGGTGAGGTGGGAGAACTGCGAATGAGGCATGAAGTCGTGGAGGGAGACGATGCCGGCGACGACGGGGGCCAGCGCGGCGGGAATTTGCGGATCACTGCAGTTGGCGATGTGCCGCCGGCCGGCAACGTCATAGGAGTGAATCTCGGTGAGGAAGGCGGAACGGACCTGGCCGGCGGTCCCGCTGAAGTCGATGGTCATGCGGTTGGGGTAGATGGCATTCACGGCGAGGCCGTGGCTCTCGAGCCATTGGCTGACGAGATCGATGTCGGCATCGGCCGCGCCATAGCGAGCGCCAAAGTCGACGGCGCTGAGCCAGCGGTGATATTCAGGGGAATTCTTGTTGGTGAATGCGGCGAGTTTGGCTTCAAGGTCCAGTTGCTGCCGGGGCGAGCGGGAAAGCAGGAGTTGCATGTGATCCAGGGGCAGAGAGTCGTCTACCGGGCCCAGGTCGTTGGCGGGATTCGCTTCGGGACGGACGTTGCCGCGAAGGGTGATGCGAAGGCTCTCGTCAACAGGCGCGTGAATGCGGGGAGCGGGAATGGATTGGGCAACGGCGTTGGAGGGAAAAAAAAGCAGTGCCCCCACCGCAAGCGACAGGCCACGAGCAATGAGGTTCATTGAACGAACCCGCATACCACCCCACCGGAATCAAGTGGAATCCGCGACAGCGTGAGTGATGCGTCCAGATTCGCATGCGCGGTGGGTGGGGGACCCGCCGCAGAAACAGCGCGAAGAGTTTGGCCGCAGTAATCCTCAATTGCTCCGATTCCTGTTGTCACAAAATGGTTGCCTGGTTTTTCTTTAAGGGCGACGATTTTGGCGAGAAAGCGGTCTGACAGGAAAAGATGTGGAAGGTGCGAGAGAGGGCGCCGATGCCCTAAGATGCTGCGGAGGGATTTTTCCTATGATTTCTGTTGCGAAAATGCGTCTTTCTCTTTCTTTTCTCCTGCTGGGATTTGCGGCAGGGTTGCTGCTGGCGGGTACGGAGCGCGTGGTGGCTCAAAACAAGGACGAGGCGGCCAGGATCGCGGCCAGCCTTACGCCGGAGTCGTGCGCGGTTGTGGAGCGGCTCGGGGAGCTCTCGGCGCTGCCCGACGGCGGCTGGAAGATGCATAGCGGGGACCTGGCCCACGGGGAGGCGGTCAGTTTGGATGAGAGTTCCTGGCAGCCGATTGCGGCGCGAAGCAAGGTTACCAATGAGGCGGTGTGGTTCAGGCAGACCTACGAGGTGCCACAAACGTTGCATGGATACGACCTGAGCGGGGCGCGGATCTGGTTCCAGTTCCATGCCAGCGGCAATGGGCCGATGCCGCAGATTCTCTACTTTAACGGGCGGCGCGTGGCCATGGGAGAAGACCTGGAGCCGGTGGTGCTGTTTGAAGACGCGAAGCCGGGCGACAAGGTGACAGTGGCGGTGAAGCTGCTGCACTCCGTGGACACCAAGAACTTTTATGGGGCCACGCTGAAGATCGACTTCCCTGAGAGCCGGCCCAATCCGGCAGATTTGCGGCTGGGGTTCCGGTCGGCGGCGCTGCTGGTTCCCTCTTTGGCGCCTGGCGATGAGGCGCAACTGGCAACGCTGAATGCGGCCGTGGGGGCGGTGGACGTGGCGGCGCTGGATGCGCACGACCAGGCGAAGTTCGATGCCAGCCTGAAGGCGGCGCACGCGAAGCTGGATGCGCTGAAGCCGCTGCTGCAGCAGGCGACCTTTCACTTGACCGGCAACGCGCATATTGACGCCGCGTGGCTGTGGCCGTGGACGGAAACTGTGGACGTGGTGAAGCGGACGTTTGGCACCGCGCTGCAGTTGATGTACGAGTATCCGGGGTACACGTATACGCAATCGGCGGCGGCTTATAACGAGTGGATGGCGCAGAAGTATCCGGACATGAATGCGGAGATTGCGCAACGCATTAAGGAGGGCCGCTGGGAGGTAGTGGGCGGCATGTGGGTTGAGCCGGACCTGAATATGCCGGACGGCGAATCGCTGGTAAGGCAATTGCTGGTGGGCAAGCGGTGGTACAAGCAGGCCTATGGCGTGGACGTGCGGATCGGGTGGAATCCGGATTCGTTTGGGTATACGTGGCAGTTGCCGCAGATCTACAAGAAGAGCGGCGTGGACTACTTTGTGACGCAGAAGATGACGTGGAACGACACCAACCAGTTGCCCTTCAAGCTGTTCTGGTGGGAGTCGCCGGATGGGTCGAAGGTGCTGGCGTATTTTCCGCACGATTACGTGAATTTGAATATGAATCCCGACCGGTTGTCAGAGGATTTGCGTGTGGCGCGGGAGCGCTCGCCGGGCATGACCGACATGATGGACCTCTACGGGATTGGCGACCACGGCGGCGGGCCGACGCGCGCCATTCTGGATAATGCCTTCCACTGGACGGGAACGGGGCATGTGACGCCGAAGTACGAGTTTGGCACTGCGCAGAGTTACTTCTCGGCCATTGAGAAGCAGATTGCGCCGGTGAGTCCGGAGTGGAACTACCAGTCGATTGCCAAGGGGTATACGGCGCCGACGGCGGTTGCGGGCGAAGTGAGCATTCCGACGTGGAATAGCGAGATGTACCTCGAGTACCACCGTGGCGTGTACACGACGCAGGCCAATCACAAGCGGAATATGCGGGATGCGGAAGAAGAGGTGCTGAACGCGGAAAAGTGGGCATCGCTGGCATGGCTGGACGGGCGGGAATATCCGGGTGCGGAGCTGACGGAGGATTGGAAGAAGGTGCTGTTTAACCAGTTCCACGATCTGGCGGCGGGGTCGGGGATTGGGGTGATCTATAAGGATGCGCAGAAGGATTACGACGTGGTGCGCTGGTCGACGAATGAGATTGGGAGTGGCGCGCTGGAGACGGTGGCGGAGGAAATCGATACAAAGGGGGGAGCCAAAGACGCGACGGGCGATTCAATCGTTGTTTACAACCCGTTAGGATGGTCACGCTCCGGCGAGGTGACAATCAAGGGGCCCGGCTATCCTCGTGGGTTTGTAGTCGTTGACCCGGACCCCAAATCGGACCTCCAACGCCCGACTTATCTGATGCAAAAAGTTGAGAGTGACGGCGTCGTTCAGTTTCGTGTTCCTGTGGCGAATGTGCCCGCGCTGGGATACAAGGTGTTGTTGATCAATCCGGCGTGCGTTGGTACTGAATGTTCCAGGGATGGACTTGAAACGACCGAGTCAAGAGAGTCCGATACGGATTGGATTTTGGAAAACAAGCTTCTGCGAGTTGTGATCGAGAAGAAGACAGGTTGCATTACAAGCCTGTATGACAAGCACTCTAAATTTGAGACGCTTGCCAAAGGAGCTTGCGGCAACCAGCTACAGGCATTCAAAGATACCCCGAAGGACTACGATGCCTGGAACATCGATCCTGGAACGCTTGACAAGCCACCAGCCTTATTGACTCACGCGGATCAGGTAGAGTTGAGCGAAGGCAAATTGCCTACGCGCGCTGTCCGTGTGACGCGTTCCTGGCAAGGTTCCAAATTTGTTCAAACAATTAGCTTGAGCCCCGGTTCGAGTCAGGTTGACATCGAAAATGACATCGACTGGCATGAGTCGCATGTGCTGCTGAAGGCGGCGTTTCCGTTGGCGGCTTCGGGGCCGTTTGCCACCTACGAGATTCCCTATGGGACCATCGACCGGCCGACGACGCGGAATAACTCGTGGGAGAAGGCGCAGTTTGAGGTTCCGGCGATGCGCTGGGCCGATCTGGGCGATGGCAAGCATGGGCTGAGCGTGATCAATAACTCGAAGTATGGGTACGACGCGGCGGGGAATGTGCTGCGGATCACGCTGCTGCGCTCGCCGAAGGGGCCAGACCCGGAGGCCGACATGGGGCATCACCACTTCCATTACGCGCTTTATCCGCACGCAGGAACATGGAAGGATGCGCTGACGGTGCGGCACGGCTACGAATACAACTACCCGCTGACAGCGGTGGTGACCACGGCACATGCGGGAACGCTGCCGGCGGAGCACTCGTTTGCGTCGGTTGCGCCAGAGAACGTGGTGCTGACGGCGGTGAAAAAGGCTGAGGACGCCAAGGGGCTGATCTTCAGGGTGTACGAATGGGCGGGCAAGGCCGCGACGGTCGAGTTCCATGTGCCGCCGGGAGCGACGGGAGCCACCGTGACCAACCTGATGGAGACGCCGGAGGGCGCGCCGCTGGCGGTGACGGACGACGTGGTGAAAGCGCGGATTAAGCCGTTTGAAATTTTGACCATCCGGGTGGATTATCCCAACGGCGGGCCACCTGCGGTGGGGCAGACGCTCGCGGGAAGCTCGCATTAAGTTTGTGGATTCCCACCCATTCGCCGGAAAAAAGACGAATGGATGATTGCATGACAGCGTCGGCTCCCTCGACCTGAGTAGACTGGTTGCGGCTAAACGACCACGAGGCTCGGGAGGAAAGGAGCCGAGCATGATGATTATAGGGTGTGATTTTCAT
>JBEKEQ010000066.1:0-22277 GCA_050013735.1 Occallatibacter sp. | reverse complement strand
GGTCTTCTTCTGTTCATCGAAGGTCGGCTTGGGGATGGCGCCAAAGTTGATATAGCCCAGCGTCCCGTAGGCCTTCTTCAGGTTTTCAAGGCCCTTGCCGATCACCGTCGCATTGAACCAGTCCCCGTCCTTCACAGCGAACGTCGAGCGCAACGCTCTCGTGTTTTGGACTGCCTTGTTCCCCGTAAAAGTGATCGAGCCCAGCCGGTAGCGGTCGCCCTCTTCAATCGGTATTAGAATGTCGATGCGCTTGCCCTTGTTAGGCCGGAAGGTAAACCAGTTCAGGCCGCCCTGGTCGCGGATCTGCGTCTTGGGCTGCTCAATCGCGGCGTTGTAGTAGCCCTTGTCGCGGAATGCGAAGCGCACCCGCTCGGTGTCTTCTTCCAGCTTGGACGCATCGAATGTCTGCGGAAAAATATCCTCGAAAATAATCGAATACGGAATGCCGATGGGCTTAAGGTTCTTCATTGTGCGCCGCAACTGCAGCGAATTGATGTGCTGGTTGCCGGTGAACTTGATGGTGCCCACCTTCACAGTCGGTCCTTCCTTGATGTGGAAGTTCAGTTGCACCGAGGCAGGCGGAATATCCTTCACGTCGATCTTGATCACCGCAAACTGGTGCCCGTGTTCCGACAGAATGTCTCTCAGCACCGTCGTGGCCCGCAAAACTTTGGCCGGGTCGTACTGGCTCTCCACTGAGAGGCCGACCTTTTCCTTTTTGAAACGGTCCAACACGTCCGAAACAGACACCACGTTCAGGCCGGGATAGTTGATTTCCCGAATGGTCGGCTTCTCCTTGACGAAAATGTCCAGGATGATGCCCTTCTCTGAGTCCTCGCGCTCGATCCGAAGGCTTTCAAAGTATCCCGTGTTCCAAAGCGAATTGAAATCGCGCTCGACAGAGATTGGATCGTAGGTGTCGCCGGGGTGGGTAAAAAGCCGCGCCAGCACCGTTTCCTTGGGGATACGCCGGTTGCCGATGACCCGGATCTGATCGATGGTTTGCGATTGCTGCGCCTGCGCCACCCCTGCAATCAGCGCCACGGCCAGCAACAAAAGGATGCGCGCCACCTGGCCCGTAGTCCGCAGGCCGAGAGGGATCAAGGTGCGCTTAGTCTTCACCGGGCTGGAGCCATGCGGCGAGCGATCGTACTGGTGCGGTCCAAGGTTCGGCTTCACGGGAAAAATATGCACACCCTCACTGCTTAAAATCGGCCCCTGCTCAAGGAAAGATTGATTATATTGGACCGCGCCCATCCCGCCCAAACCGCCGGGCCGCCATTCGGCTCAGAAACCCTGTCTCTCCCAGTAATCCTCTGCCGCTGTTTGCCCTCGCGGACCTCGGCCGGCTCCCAAAATTTGCCCCGGTTGCCAGGCCGGTTCATTTGGAACCCCAACCCACAGTCTACCGGATGCAAACGGGCTGGGCCCGCCAAGCATCCCATCCGTGGCGCGCAGCATCCCTCTTAGACGCGGTTAAAGCGCACAGGACATCTATCCCCCCTTGAGGTTTTCTTGGATTATGGACAAGTCTGCGCAGACGGTTTATGAATTTTCCGCTCCGCTGTTGGATGGGAGCACGGTGAGCCTGGACGAATACCGCGGCCTCGTACTGCTCATCGTCAACACCGCCAGCAAGTGCGGATTCACTCCCCAGTACGCCGGATTGGAATGGCTATATCGCAATTACAAAGACCGCGGTCTTGCCGTCCTGGGCTTTCCTTGCAACCAGTTTGGCGCTCAGGAACCGGGCACAGCAGCCGAAATTGGCGCATTCTGCGAAGCGAATTACGGCGTTACCTTTCCCATCTTCGCAAAAATCGATGTCAACGGCCCCCAGGCCCACCCGCTTTATCAATTTCTCAAGCGGGAAAAGCCAGGAATCTTCGGTATTCAAAAAATTCGGTGGAACTTTACCAAGTTCCTGATTGACAGGAAAGGAAACGTGGCCCGCCGCTATGGTTCTATGACCAAACCAGAGAGTCTGGTCAAAGCCATTAAGATTCTGCTGAAGGACGTCGAATAAAGCGCCCCAGCGGGAAGAGTTATCATTGCCGCAATGAACCCCTCAAGAAGGAAGTTCCTCGCCGGCGCGGCGGGCGTCAGTGCAGTTGCCGCATCCCAGTCAGCGCTCGCCGGAGTATCGCCTCGCAGCCAAAGCTCGACCGGTGAACCTACATCTTCCGATTCAACTGCCGACGGCCATCCCGTCCCGGTAAGAATCACCGTAGCGGCCAGGGAGCCGCTGCGCATCATGCACGGCGGAATTGGGGCATCGTTTCACATCACCAGCGCAACGCTTCCCAGTGCAAGAGCCGAAGGCGGCTCCTGGTCCGGCAGCGCCTGGGGAGGCAACCCCGAAGCCGGCGACGATAAGCACTGGCAGGAGCTTTTCGAGCATGCGGAATGGCTGGGCATGGATTGGTGCCGGGTTGAGCTCGAGCAGCGCACCTACGAGCCTGAGCACCGCGTCTTCGATTGGGAAAATTCCGAGATGCAGGTGTTGTATCGCATCCTGGACTGGGCCGATCGCCGCGGCGTGGATGTCTTTCTCCAGCAGATGTGGGCCAATGTAGCGTGGAACGCTTACCCAGAAAATGCCGATGATCCCATCCGGCGTCTGCGCAGCGCGCCCTACTCCGTCTCAGAATGGGCTTACGGCCTTGGAGAACTCGTGGAACACCTCACGCGGGTAAGGAAGCACACCAGCATCCGATGGGTTTCGGTCTCGAACGAGCCCGGTCACGACGACTTCTCCTGGTGGCAGGATTCCCACATGAAGGCCCTGTCCATTACTCCGGGGCTCAAAGCGGCGCGGGAAGAGTTCGACCGGCGTGATCTCGCCATGCCCATCTCCGGACCCGACTGGACCGATCTGCCCGAACTCAACCCCGCCCAGGTAGACTTCGATCCCTACGTCGGCGCTTACGACCTGCACTCCTATACCGCGGTCTTCGATTCCATGACCGGTCCCTATAAACTCGCCGACGCCGATCAACGCATGCGTCAGTGGGCAGAATGGGCTCACGCCAGAAACAAGCCATTATTCCTCTCTGAGTTCGGCACCATGGGCTTTGGATGGGGGCACGACGATGTGGGTCCGGCCTGTTACCAGTCGGGACTTAAAAACGCCTCCCTGGTGGTGCGTGGCGTCAACGCCGGCGTGGACGGCTTCAACCGCTGGAGCTTTACCAACCGAGGCGATCTCGATGGCCAATGGCAACTGGTGCGCACCTGGGACATCGACCAAAAAAGACTCCTTGACCGCTTCAGTCCCGAGCCCAATGCCTACTATCAATTCGCAATGCTTGCGCGCTATTTCGCCAAACACTCCGGCGTCCTGGCCACCAGGGTTGAAGCGCCCTTTGCACACGGAGATCGCAAGCTGGTTGCGGCCACGCTGCGCAGCCCCAATGGCAACCTCACCATACTGGTGGTGAATGAGAGCCATCATCCCGCCAACTTGGCCGTTGATCTCGAAAATCTCCCAACCGCGGTACGCTTGCACCGCTACGCGCTCACCCGCGAAGCCGAAAACAAATCCTATGTCGAGCTTCGCCCAGACCGTACCCTGGAAGCGAGCAAGGAGTTCACTGACCACGTCCCACCCATGAGCATTGTTGTCTACTCCACATATAGCCTCGCTGCCGCAGACCCGGGAATCATCGCCGGCTAGCTTTGGTTTGCTGGAATAATTGCAGAACAGCCAGGCCGGGGGACGGATCATCTCGGAAATTCGCCCGCAAATCTTTTCGATCTCCGCGAATCGACCCGTCTCTGCGTTATGCTTTGTGCATATCTGGCTCGGATGCCGCCCTTCTTCCGAAAACTGAACGGGCCCTCACAGAAAAGTCCAGTGCCGGAGGAAACCATGCGCGGAAAACTTCCCATGATCCTGATCCGGGCGATCGTGGGTTTGGTGTTCCTTACCGAGGGCATTCTTAAATTTTTGCGCCCCGACGAGTTTGGCGCAGGACGCTTTGCCGCCATCGGCTTGCCCCACCCGCAAATTCTTGCGCCCGCGGTAGGCGGCATCGAAATCCTCGGCGCGGTCGCGGTGCTGCTGAACCTATATGCCGGAGACGCCGCGATCCTCCTGCTGGTTGTAATTTTGACCGCGCTTATCACCACCAAGGCGCCCATCCTGCTTGGCCACTCACTGGGCCCGTTAACGCTGGTCAAGCTGCCGCGCTACGGCTTTCTGCCTTTTCTCCACGAAGCGCGAACCGACCTGTGCATGATCTTCTGCACCCTGGCGATTCTCATTGACACTGGCCAGCGCATCGGCCGCAAACGGCCTTGGTATCAATCCCGGCAGCTATAGCCCTCTCAGTCGAAGCGATAGGCGCTGATGGCTGCTTCCATCGGCTCATCGCCGAAGATGCGCTTTCCCGGCCCCTCGCCGCCCGCCCCAGCAGCCACCATCAGCGGAATCAAATGCTCCCCGCGCGGATGAGCATAAGCGGCAAACGGCGCCTGCCGCCAGTCCGTCAACAGGGCTTTGCGCTCAGCTCCATGCGATTCGACCGCGCGGGTCAGCCACGCGTCGAAGGCGAGAGCGCGTTCCGGCGTCTCGGGCCGGAAGTAGCCTGGCAGGTTATGGAAGCTCATGCCGCTGCCAACAATCACCACCCCCTCGTCGCGTAGCGGAGCCAGCGCGCGGCCGGCCGCAAGGTGCGCGGCCGGGTCCAGTGAGGCCGCCAACGACAGCGTTACCACCGGAATCCGCGCCTCGGGAAACGCTGTTTTGAGCGGCACAAAGACCCCGTGATCGAAGCCGCGATGCGCGCTGAGCGCAGACGGCAGACCGGCCTGCGTCAAAAGCGCGCCCACTCGGGCGGCCAGCTCCGGGTCGCCCGGCGCGGGCCAGGTCAGCCGGTAAGTGTGCTCGGGAAAGCCGGAGTAGTCGAAAATAAGCTCCGGTGCGGGCGCCGTGCTGGCTGTGAACACCGGCTCCTCCCAATGTCCGCTGATGACCAACAGCGCCCTGGGTGCCTCAGGTAGCGTGGCTGCAAGTCCCTCAAGAAAGTGCTTGGTCTTGTCCCACGTGTCGGCCGGTCCCCACGTCCAATCCATGAAAAAGCAGGGGCCCCCGCCATGCGGCAGAAAGATTGCGGGCTGACGTTGGGGATGGCCGATCATGGGCTGACTCCTCCGCGCATTCCGGCCGCAAGCCTCGGGCCGAATGAGTTAGTCGTTCAAACAACTACCTCATTCGATGCCCCGCATTCCCCCGCGATTCAACCCTTGAATCTCTACTCCAACGGCGCCGCCAGAAAGTACGCGTAAATTAGCAGTGCCACGCCGATGAAGCCTGGAATCAGACCGCACAAATAGGGTGAGTCCCCACCCCCGAGCGAGCGCAGGAAAATGATAAGCGCCAAACCGACCCCGATGTTCACCAGCCCCCCTATCTTCATGCCTTCGCGCGACTTGACGCGCTTTTGCCGCTCCTGTTCCCGCAGCAGGTCTAGCGCCGCCTTTGACCCCTCGCTCGACGCTTCAGCCACCCGGCGAAGAGTTTCCGCCTGATAAAACGCCTCTCGTTCCTTTTGGCGGGTGCCGAGCCAGGTGGTAATGGGGAGAAAGATGCAAAACAGCGCAACCGCGCCGATGGATAAGAATGCCCACAGCCCCATTCCCACCGGGTCGGGACCGTCGAAGAGCATGAATGCCAGGTACGTCATAAAATCCTCCTGAGCAGGGTTACTATCCCTCGCGTTCAGTGGGACCAAGGGCCGCACATTGCGGTTGCATTTTTATTCGAGATTTTTCCGCGGCAACAAAATGCAACCCGCCGGCTTTGCTCACGGTCTCACTCTGAGGAGAGCACCTGATTTGCACTCAGCCCCCTACAGCCCGATGGACAACGCGGCCGGCCTCGATCCGGCCGTCGTTGACCGCGTCCTTGCCGGCGATGTCGAGGCCTTCGAGGATATCGTCCGACGCTGGCAGGGTCCGCTCGTCAACATGGCCTGGCGCTACTGCCGCGACCGAGGCCGTGCCGAGGAGATGGCTCAGGAGGTCTTCATTCGCGCCTGGAGAAACCTTGCCCAATGGCGCCGCGAGTCGAGCTTTTCAACGTGGCTCTTTGCACTCGCCGCCAACGTCTACCGCTCCGAGCTCAAGCGCTTTCCTACCGCAAGCGTGTCTTTGGACGACGCGCCAGAACCCTTTGGCCCCGCCACGCAGTACCTCGGGCTTCAAGAAAAATCACGGCACGAAGTGCTCCGCCGCGCCGTGCTCGCCCTGCCTCTCCGCTACCGTGAACCGCTGATTCTCTTCTATTTTCATGAGATGGATGTGACCGCGGCCGCAGCCACCATGCGTCTGCCCGAAGGAACCGTGAAAGCCCGTCTCTCAAGAGCGCGGGCGCTGTTGCGAAGCCGATTTCCCCAGCTCGAGTCCGAGCCCGTCGCTAAAAAACTTGCTGCTCTGCCCAAGGTAAAGGAGGCCTGAAGATGAACCGGACAAAAGCAAATCCCACAGAGAGCACCCAGTCCGCTGCGAGCCTTACCGCCATTGACCGCATTCTGTCGTCGGAAGACGCGCTGGTCCCCCGCTCGGGATTTCTCGCCTCGGTAATCGAGAGCATTCACGAGCAGGCAAGGCTTCCTCGGCCCATCCCTTTTCCCTGGAAACGCGTCATCCCCGGCGTCTTGCTCCTCATTGGCGCACTCGTCTGGGGCGCTATCGAGTTGGTCCACAACGGCCTGCCCGCCGGCGGAGGCACTTTTATTCCACAGCCACATCTCTCCGTCGCCCCTGAGCGGCCCCTGCAGCAAGCCACCTGGGTCGCCCTGGCACTCGGCGTGTCGCTATTCTCATGGCTGCTTTCCCGCCGCCTGACCGGCCAGTCGGCGCTACTTTAGCAGTCTACGTTTCAGCCTGTCTCGCCCCAAACCGCCTCAGCTTTTCCAGCGTTGCCGCCGCTTGCCCTGAGTCAATCGCCTCGGCTCCCAGTTCCACGCCTTCCTTCAAATCGGTAACCAGACCCGCTGCCACCAGCGCCGCCGCCGCGTTCAGCAGCACAATGTCCCGCCGCGCTCCTGGAATTCCGGTCAGCACGTCGTAAAGCAGCGCGGCATTGGTCGCCACATCCCCGCCCACAAAGTCCTCAAGCTTGGCCCGCGGAATCCCGGCCATCTCCGGCGTTACCCGCGCCGCCTTCAATGTGGCCTCGCCGCCACCCTCCGGCTCCTCTACCCGCGCCACAACACTCTCACCTGTAGTCGTCAGCTCGTCGATCCCATCTGTCCCATGCACAACAAACGCCCGCCTGGCGCCCAATGCTGCCAAAGTGCGCCCCACCAGCAGCACCCGGCTCGGCGCCAGCACGCCAATCACCTGCGCCCGCGCCCCTGCCGGGTTGGTCAGCGGACCGCACAAATTGAAAATAGTCCTGAAGCCAAGCGCTTTGCGCAAGGGGCCCAGCACTTTCATGGCCGGGTGATAGAGCGGTGCAAACAGGAACATGAATCCCGTCTCGCGCAGGCAGGCCACGGCCTGCTCCGGCCCCAATTCAACCGGCACGCCCAGCGCCTCCAGCACGTCCGCCGCGCCGCACCGCGAAGTAACCGCGCGGTTGCCGTGCTTGGCCACTTTGGCTCCCGCCGCCGCCGCCACCAGCGCCGCGCCGGAGGAGATGTTAAAGGTCAGCGGTCCTCCACCGCCCGTGCCCACCACGTCCACCAACCCTTCGCGCTCCTCAGCCGTCAGTGGAAGAGAAGTCATCCGCCGACGCATCACCTCCACAAATCCCGCCAGCTCCGGCGCCTGCTCGCCTCGCGTAGCCATCACCGTCAGTAGCGCCGCCGTCTCCACCTCCGGCACCCCGCCCGCCAGAATCTCTTCCAGCGCGTGCGCCGCCTGCTCACGCGTCAACGCCGTGCCATCCTCGGCCAGCGGCTTCAGCAATTCCTTCAAAGAGCCCATATTCCTTCATAATACTGGCGAGCCACGATGGCGGCGCAGCCCATCTGTGCCGCCCCAGTTTGCCCCTCCTTTGCCGCGCAAGATACTATTTGCTTACCGCTGGCACGGCTTTGTTGGCCCGGCATCACCGGGCTCAGTTCCGAATCCTCCAACCACAGCGGACGCGGGCGGTCCCTACAAACATGAAGATTCACGAATATCAGGCAAAAGAAATCCTGTCGAAATACGGTGTGGCTGTGCCTAGGGGTGAAATGGCCAACACGCTCGAGGAAGCCACGGAAGTGGCCCGCAAGCTGTTTACCGAGGGCGCCTCGGGCGTCGTGGTCAAGGCCCAGATTCATGCAGGGGGCCGCGGCAAGGGCGGCGGCGTCAAGGTGGCTCGCACCCGCGAGGACGCCGAGCTCTACGCCAAAAACATTCTCGGCATGCAGCTTGTCACGCACCAGACTGGCCCGCAAGGCCAGAAGGTGCAGCGGCTGCTGGTAGAGGAAACCGCGGCCATCGACCGTGAGCTTTATCTCGGCATCGTGCTCGACCGCGCCACCGGCAGACTGGTCTTCATGGCCTCGCAGGCCGGCGGCATGGAGATTGAGGAAGTCGCCGCCAAATCCCCCGAGGCAATCTTCAAGGAAACCATCGACCCCGCCGTGGGCTTCGGCGCGTGGCAGGCGCGTAAGCTGGCATTTGCCCTTGGCCTCAAGCCCACTCAGATCAACGCCGCTGTCGCGTTCCTTCAGAGCCTTTACAAGGCCTTCATCGAAACTGACGCCTCGCTGGTTGAGATCAACCCCTTTATTACGACAAAAGACGACAAGCTCTTCGCCCTCGACGCAAAAATCACCTTCGACGACAATGCACTTTTTCGCCATCCGGAAATCAAGGCGCTGCGCGACACCGCCGAAGAAGACCCGCTCGAAGTGGAAGCTAGCAAATACGCCCTCAACTACATCAAGCTTGACGGCTCCATCGCCTGCATGGTCAACGGCGCCGGCCTGGCCATGGCCACCATGGACATCATTCAGTACGCCGGCGGCAGCCCCGCCAACTTCCTCGACGTCGGCGGAGGTGCAACCCAGGAGCAGATCGAACACGCCTTTGAAATCCTTCTCTCCGACTCCAACGTGAAGGCCATCTTCATCAATATCTTCGGCGGCATTCTGCGCGTCGACCGCCTGGCCACCGGCGTCGTCGCGGCAGCGCGCAATCTGCAGGTCAAGGTGCCCATCGTGCTTCGCCTCGAAGGCACAAACGTCGAAGAGGGCCGCAAAATCCTCGCCGAGTCCGGGCTGAATTTCCAGGTCGGCGAAACCATGAAAGAAGCAGCCGAGCTGGTGGTGAAGGCGGCTTCCAGCTCTTAGCTTTCCGGGACTCCGAGTAAGTGATGCTTTGAAAGGGCATGACTTCAGTCGTGCCGAATACGCAATTTTAAGGGAACGGGCTTTTGCCCCTGAGGGAACGGTCAATCGCAAGAATGAACCTGTTCCGAGCTTTCTCAGAAAGCTAAAAGTTAGGAGCTATTCTTCATGTCTGTATTGGTTGACAGAAATACCCGCCTCATTGTGCAAGGCATCACCGGCAAAGAAGGAACCTTCCACGCCAAGGGCGCAGCCGAGTACGGCACCAACGTCGTCGGCGGCGTGACTCCAGGCAAAGGTGGAACCACGCACGAAGGCTGGCCCGTCTTCAACACGGTTGCCGACGCCGTGGAGAAGACCGGTGCCAACGCCACGGTAATCTTTGTCCCGCCCCCGTTTGCCGCCGATGCCATCCTTGAAGCCGAGGACGCGGGCATTCCCCTCATCGTTGCCATCACCGAAGGTATTCCCACGCTCGACATGATCAAGGTCTGGGCCAAGCTGAAGAACTCGAAATCGCGCCTCATAGGCCCCAACTGCCCCGGCGTCATCTCGCCCGGAAAAGCGAAAATCGGCATCATGCCGGCTCGCATCCACAAAGAGGGCTCAGTCGGCATCGTTTCGCGCTCCGGCACGCTCACCTATGAAGCCGTTCACCAGCTTACCCAGCGCGGCATCGGCCAGTCGACAGCCATTGGCATTGGCGGCGACCCCATTATCGGCACTACCCACATTGACGCCTTGCGCTTGCTCAACGACGATCCCGAAACTGAAGCCATCATCATGATCGGTGAGATTGGGGGCTCAGCCGAAGAAGCGGCGGCGGAATACGTAAGGCAATATGTAAAGAAGCCCGTAGTCGGCTTCATCGCCGGACAAACCGCGCCTCCCGGCCGCCGCATGGGCCACGCCGGCGCTATCATCAGCGGCGGCCAGGGCACCGCTGCCGACAAAATGAAAGCCATGACCGCGGCCGGCATCCACGTCGTAGTCTCCCCCGCCGAAATCGGCGCAACTCTGGCGCGCGTAATCGGCAAAGGCTAGCCCGCATTGGGGAAAAGCCATCGCGCGGAAGACATCTCAACCCATGAGTATTTTAAAGTGTCACTTTAAATTTCTCACACTCCATTTTTTAACTTTAAACGCCAATGTGTCGATTGTCTTTCAACAACCACCGCATCGTTACAGGCGATTTGCGTCTCTCAAGCAGCGGCGCTAGCCTCATCCCGCGACGCCTTCCTCCCGTTAATCTCTTCCGTAAACTGTTCCAGCGTTAGTGCTTCAGCCCCCTTCGCCAGTGCCGTAAAGTCCGGCCCCGTGCGCGCCTTCCGGTGCACCACGATGCGCCGCGTGGCTCGCGCGCCGGTCGCGCTGGCCAGTGATAGCATGGGCGCGGCCATCGACGGCTGCACTGTCTTCGACGCCTTGGCCTCCACCAGCCAGAAGCGCGCATTCGGCTGCGGCACCACAAAGTCGATCTCCATCCCTTGCTGATCGCGAAAGTAATACAGCTCTTTCCTCCGCCCACGGTTGATCTGGCTCTTCAGAATCTCGGCTGCCACAAACCCCTCGAAGATCGATCCCCAAAAAGGCGAACGCTCAAGCTCGGCCTGCGACTGAATCCCAAGCAGATGGCAGGCCAGGCCCGTGTCGCCCCAGTAAATTTTTGGCGATTTGACCAGCCGCTTGCCGAAGTTGTCAAAATACGGCGGCACCACGATGATCTGCCCAGTGACCTCGAGAATCCTCACCCACTCGGAGATGGTTGGCACTGACACGCCCAGCGGGGCTGCTATATCGGCACGGTTCAGCATCTGCCCGTGGCGGCTGGCCAGCAGCGAAAGAAAACGGCGAAACGTCGGGAGATCGCGCACGTTTGAGATCATGCGGACATCGCGCTCGATGTAAGTCTGCAAATACGAGGCGAACCACAACTCGCGGGCTCGCGGATGCAGCACCGCCTCCGGAAAGCCGCCCAGCAGCGGATCGGCTTTGGCGGTTTCAGCCAGGCTGAATGGCAGCAATTGCAATATCGCCGCCCGTCCCGCCATCGACTCGGTAATGCCCTGCATCAGCGGCGCCTCCTGCGATCCAGTAAACAGCCACTGGCCCATCTTGCGCGGGCGCGCGTCCACCAGTGTACGCACGTAATCCAGCAACTGCGGCGTGTTCTGAATCTCGTCGAAGATCACCGGAAGGCGCAGTCCCTCAATAAACGCGCGCGGATCGCGGCGAACGCGGTCCTGAATATCGGGATCCTCAAGAAGCACATACTGCGCACCAGGAACAGTGGTACGCAGCAGCGTGGTCTTGCCTGATCGCCTGGGCCCTGTAACCACCACCGCAGGAAAGCGGCGCAGGGCCTTTGACAGGAAAGGAGCGATTTGTCTTTTGATCATAGCCACATGAGAAATATAAACCGTCACTTTAAATTTCTCAAGTCACATATTTCACGCCCAGTATCCCTTTTTCGCTTCTAGCCAGCCGCCTCAACCTCCTCACCAAACCCTGCACGGCCTCGTCGCCACCATCGCCGCAATCTTTTTACAGCTGAAGCTCTTTGCAAACTCAGGCAAATCCTGCAATACGGTATTCGTCCGGTACTCGTCTGGCGCGTGCGGATCGCTTTGCGCCTGGGTTCGCAGCTGCTCAGGCCGCGTCTGCGTGCACCACTGTTGCGCGCAGGCAATCCAGAAGCGCTGATCCGGCGTGTAGCCGTCGGTCTTTGCCGCCATGTCAAGGTGCGCGGTTTCGGCCTTGTCGAGCCACGCCAGCCATGCCAGCCATAGCCCGCCCAGGTCGGCAAGGTTTTCGCCCAGCGTGAGTTTGCCGTTCAGGTGAACGCCCGGGACGGCTTCAATGGCGTCATACTGCTTAACCATGCACTCGGTGCGCTCGTTAAACTTCCGCTCATCTTCCGCATTCCACCAACTCTTCAGGTTGCCATCCTTGTCAAACTGCCGCCCCTCGTCGTCGAAGCCGTGTGTCAGCTCATGCCCGATGGTCGAGCCCATATCGCCGTAATTGGCTGCGTCGTCTTCCTTGCCGCTGAAGAACGGCGGCTGCAGGTAACCGGCCGGAAAATTCACGGTGTTCATCTGCGGTTCGTAGTAAGCGTTCACGGTGGGCGGCGTCATCTGCCACTCGCCCTTGTCCACCGGCTTGCCGATCTTGGCCAGGTCGCGCGCCTGTTCGAACTCGCGCGTGCGCATCGCGTTGCCCAACGCATCCCCGCGCACAATTGTGAGCTTCGAGTAGTCACGCCACTTATCCGGATAGCCAATCTTGTTCATCACCGCGTGCAGCTTTTCTTTGGCCTTTACTTTGGTCTCCGCGCTCATCCAATCCAGCGCGGTTATATCCTTGTCCATGGCCTGCTCGATGGCCAGCGTCATCTCCAGCGTGCGCTGTTTCTCTGCCGGCGGAAAGTACCTGGCCACGTACGCCTGCCCCAGCGCCTCGCCAAGTTCGCCGTCCACGCGGCTGGTGCAGCGCTTCCAGCGCTCCTGCTCCTTCTCCGCACCGTTCAGAATGTGCGCATAAAAATTCCAGCTCTCGTGATCGAAGCTCTCCGGCAGGCTGGTGCCGGCGTAGGCGTTCAGCAGGTGCCAGCGCAGGTAGGTCTTTATCTGCTCAATCGGCGTATCCGCGACCAGGGCATTGAACTCCGCAAAAAACTTTGGCTGCATATCGTTCATCTTGCCCACCGACGGCGCCTGCGCCGCGGCAACGTAGTCGTCCAATGAAAAATGCGTCAGCTTCTTTGAAAAGCTGGCCACATCGGTAGGATGATTCAGATTCCGCGGGTCCCGCTCTTCGGTCATCGTCAAGGACGCCTTCGCCAGGCGGGTTTCGATAGTCAATACGGTCTCCGCGTCACTCGCGGCCTGCACGTCCGGCTCACCCGCCAACACAAAGACCTTACGCACATGGTCAACATATTGCCGGCGCAGTTCAACTGACTTGTCGTCCATGCGCGTGTAGTAGTCGCGTTCAGGCAACCCCAGCCCGCCCGCGCCATAAACGCTGATCACCGCGGTCGAATCGGCGTAGTCCTGGCCCGATCCCATTCCGAAAAACGCGTTCACGCCGATCGCGTGCAGATGCGCGAGGAGCTCCGGCAGCCCCAAGCCGGACTGCAGCGCGGCGATGCGGTTTAGCTCCGGCTTCAGAGGCGCAAGCCCCTGCTTATTCACCGTCGCCACATCCATGCAGCTCGCGTACTCGTCGCCTATCTTCTGTTCGTTGGCCGTCCGCGTAGCAACCGGCGCGGCAGCCTCTTCCAGAATCTGCCGCAGGTGCAAACGGTTCAGCTCATACAGCTCAGTAAAACGCCCATAGGATGCCTGGTCGGCGGGCAGCGGATTGCGCTTGAACCAGCCGTTACAACTGAAACGGTAAAAGTTTTCGCAAGGATCCACTTTAGCATCGATCAGCGAAGGATCGAAGACCCGCAGTTCAACCGACGCGGCGCTCGCAGCGGTTGGTGCGGCTTGCCCAACTGCAAAACTGCCGGTCAGCTCGACGGCGGAAATTAGAACGAATCCGATGGAACTGCGAATGAGAACCATTGTGCCAATCATGCCGAAACTCTACCAGATTCCAGCCGGCGCGGGCCTCGACAGGCGGCAATTACAATAAGGAAGACACAGTGTCCTAAGGAGCAAATCCCGTGCCCCAACGCACCTTTAGCATCATCAAGCCCGACGCGGTCCATAACGGCTACGCCGGGGCCATCCTTTCCGAAATCTATAAAGCCGGTTTCCAGATTGTGGCCATCAAGAAGCAGTCCATCTCCAAAGAGGAGGCCCAGGGCTTCTACGCCGTTCATGCTCACAAACCCTTCTTCGGCTCGCTCTGCGAATTCATGTCCTCCGGCCCGCTTGTCTTGATGGTTCTGGAAAAGGATAACGCGATCACCGATCTGCGTAAGCTGATGGGCGCAACCAACCCCGCGAACGCCGAAGAGGGAACCCTCCGCAAACGGTTTGCCGGCTCCCTTCAGGAGAACGCCATCCACGGCTCCGACGCTGAAGACACGGCCGCCTTCGAAATTGGCTATTGGTTCGCGGGATACGAATTGATTTAGTGCCTCCGCCGGCGGGTCTGCCGCGGGATTTTGGCTGATTTCGAAAAAAAGCATCGTGGAATTCCACGCCTCCGCTATAATCGCCGCCATGAAACGACTCTTGCTCGCGATTGCACTTTGCATGGCTTTCACCGGACTCGTCTCTGGACAGCGGCCCCAACCCACTTTTCACGATGAACTTCTCGATCGCTTTCAGGGCGCCTGGGCTCTTCAAGGCACCATTGCGGGCCAGGAAACAACCCACGATGTCTCAACGGACTGGGTCATCAATCACCAGTACATGAGAATGCATGAAGTGTCGCGGGAAAAGAACAGCAAGGGCGAGCCGCGCTATGAAGCGATCGTCTTCACTGGATGGGACCAGGCGACAAGCCGATACTTCGCGATCTGGCTCGATGTTTGGGGAGGATTTTCCAAGTCGACGGTCGGTTATGCGCCCCGCAGCGGAGATGAGATCCGCTTCCTTTTCAATGACGGCAAGAACGATTTTCACACCACCTTCCTCTACAACCGGAAGGCTGACACGTGGGAATGGCGCATGGATAATGAAGAAAACGGCCAGTTAATTCCGTATGCGCGAGTAAAGCTCAGCAGGAACAATTCGGCACATTAAGATGCCGATTTGCCGGTCACTTCAATCCCCAAACAAATCGTCGATCCTCTGCCGCAACCCGGCCACCTCCTGCCGTAGTTCCGTTACGCTCGCCTCCAGCCGTGCAATCCGCTCCTCATGCCCCGCGTCCTCGCCACCTTCGCGTCGTACAAACGTAGCCTCCGCAGCCGTCGGCGACTCCACAGGCCCCGAAAGCAAATGCGCATACCGCAACTCCTTGGTTCCCGGCTGACGTGGCAGCGCCGCGGCCAGCGATGGCTCCCGTTCCATCAGCTTTTGCAGTCCCGCCAATACCTCCTCAATTTCGTCGAAGCGGTGCAGCCGCTCGGTCCGCCCGCGCAACTCGCCGGGCGTCTGCGGCCCGCGCAGCAACAGCACGCACACCAGCGCCGACTCCGCGCGGCTGAAGTTGAATGCCTCGCCCAGCCAATGCTCGTACTTGGTCACGCGTCCATCGGCATTGCGCGCCCTCCCCGCCAGTCCTTGATCCTCCAGGCGATGCAATGCCTGACGCACCGTCACCTCATCCAGGTCCATCACCGGTTCGCGATTCGATCGCTGATTGCAGGCATTGATCAGCGCGTTGAGCGAAAGCGGATAGTAGTCCGGCGTGGTCGCTTCTTTTTCCATCAGCGCGCCCAAAACGCGTGTTTGGGCAGCGGTCAGCAGGATTGATTGCGCGGGCAGCATAAAGCTATTCTCGCATCGCAAGGACCGCAGAAGCTTGTCTTTTCTTCTCGCCGTAACAACTTCGCAAGCTTCGTTCTTGTCACCTGCGCGCCGGTCTGATACGCTCGACTCACCCGCTTGGAAATCGGCTGGTAAGCGGGCGCAACACTTTCCTCCTCTATGGCTTGCCGTGTCCGTTCACTCCGCTTGAAACAGTTCTTCGCGTGTCACGCGCGCGCTTTACCGGTCTCGGGTCTGATGACCTTTTCTGACCGGGTTAGCCGTCAATTGAATTGTGATTTTCAGGAGTCGACCGCCGTGATTCCTTCGCGGAAGACAGTATCCAGGATTGGAGAGTTCGCTATGAGTACTTCCACGGCTCAATTGCTGCGCAGAAGCTTCCTTCTTGTTGCGATCTCGATTCTGACGTTCGTCGCTTCAATTCAAGGTCGCGATGCTCTGGCACAAGGCGGAAGCAGCCCGGTGCAGGTTCAGATCGCGGGAGATGCGGCGCCGCCATCCATTCCCACTTCCGGCGCTGCGGCTGCGCCGTCAGCCGATTTGCCCGAAGCGCCGCGGCCGGCAAATGACACTTCTTCCGCGCTCCAGCCAGACTCCTCCTCGCTCGCGGAGAATGGCGAGTTCACAGACCCCTCCTCCGATCCTATCGCCTTCGGAGTTTCCAAAAATCAGTTGCCGGGCCGCGTGCCCCTCGATCAATGCCCTTACGACAAAACTCACGCTAAAGAGTGCAGGCCCCACTGGCATCAACTCATCATTTCGTCCTCGGTCTTCAACGCCTTCCAGAACGCGGGAAACCTCTACACCAGTTATTGGTACCGGTATGAGACCGAGCAGGGCAACTGGTTTGAAGACTGGGCCGACAGCGTGCTCGGGTGGCGCTGGGGCCAGTGGCATGACGGCAACCCATTCCTCGACGACTGGGTGGGCCATCCCATCATGGGCGGTATCACCAATTCGCTGTGGATTCAGAATGATCCCAGGGGCATGACCGTCGAGCTCGGCGACCACGGTTACTGGCACAGCCGGCTTGTGGCCATGGTCTACTCCACGGCGTATAGCTTCGAGTGGAAATTCGGGCCATTTGGCGAAGCAGGTTTTGGGCACAACGGCGACCACGCCACTGACACGGTCAATGGGGTTGTGCAAAACGATACCGGCGATGTGGAGCTGGTGTCCACGCCCGTCGGCGGCCTGGGATGGACGCTGGCCGAGGACTTTCTCGACAAACATGTGGTGCGCAAATTTGAACAGGAGCCGCGCGGAACTCCTGCCCTGCTACTCATCAGCTTCCTTACGCCGTCGCGCGCCACGGCCAATATCCTTCGCTGGCGTGCGCCGTGGTACCGGGACAGCCGCCAGGTGAAGTCGACGAGTTTCTTCAGCGATCCACCGGGGCCAGACGATGTCGTTACCGGTGCGCAGCTGGATTCGAGCGGCGAGCGGCCCGCTGGGGCCACAGCGGTTGGGTCAACTTCAAACGCAGCCAGCATTGCGCGGGTCGCCCGCACAGTTCAGGTCTTGCCTCTGTGGCCCCATTACGGCGGCGTGCACGAGTTCGGCGCCTGGTGGGGCCTCTCGATGACAAGCGGAAGCGTGTGGGGCACGGCTTCTAACATAAGGTACATGCCGATCGACATAACTTACTCCTACCTGCTCAATCCCGAAGGTAAGGTGAGCTTGCGATATTCGCCCGAGATGAATGTGCTGGCCATGCTGGACGAGCCGGTGAGCGGGCGAACAGACCCGCAGGAGATGCGCAAGCGCATCTACGGTTCCGGCTTCAGCCCGCTGGGACTTCGTGCTTCATTCTGTCCCGAAAACCGCGTTCAGCCTTTCCTTTCTACGAATGAAGGCGCCATCTACTTTATCGACAGCGTGCTTGCGCCGTCCGGCTCTCACTATATGGCCACTGTGGACTTCGGCGGCGGATTAACGATCTATCGCAAGCAGCGGCAGTCAGTGTCCATCGGCTACCGTTATCAGCACCTGTTCAACGCCGACATCGGTTCGAACACGCCCACCACCGACGCCAACACCTTTTTTGTCGCCGTTTCCCGCTTCAGGACGCGCGGTTACCGCTAGATGGAAACAACCACCATTGCAGGCGTGGCTGTCTCCCGCATCGGCCTGGGCACATGGGCTATTGGCGGAAGTGAATGGGGCCCGGTGCCGGACAGCGAGGCCGTCTCCACTTGCCTGGGCGCGCTCGAGCGCGGCATCAACCTCATCGACACCGCGCCCATCTACGGCCATGGGCGCGCCGAGGAAATTGTCGGCAAGGCCATCCGCGCACACGGCCGCCGCGAGGATTTTTACATCGCCACCAAGGCCGGCCTTGAGTGGAGCAGCCGCGGCGTCTTCGCCAATTCCACCGCCGTCCGCCTGCGCCAGGAGCTTGAAGACAGCCTGCGCCGCCTGGGTACGGACTATATCGACCTCTATCAGATTCATTGGCCTGATACTCTCGTTCCCATTGCAGAAGTGGCTGCCCTGATGGCCGAGTTCCAGCGCGAGGGCAAAGTGCGCGCGCTGGGAGTGAGCAACTTCAGCGTGGCGCAGATGGAGGAGTTTCGCCGGGTGGCGCCGCTCAGTTCAAACCAGCCGCCTTACAACCTCTTCGAGCGCCAGATCGACGCGTCCGTCTTGCCGTGGTGCGCAGCCAATGGCGTAGCCGTGCTCACCTACAGCTCGCTCTGCCGCAGCCTGCTCGCCGGCCGTGTGCATCGCGGCATGACTTTCGACAGCAAAGACATTCGCAGCGTGGACCCCAAGTTCCAGGAGCCGCGCTTCTCGCAATACATCACCGCCGTGGAACGCCTCGCTGCCTTTGCCCGCGAGCACTACGGCAAGAGTGTTCTGGAATTGGCGGCCCGCTGGGTGCTCGACCGCCCCGGCGTGAGCGTGGCCCTGTGGGGCGCAAAACGTCCTGTTCAACTCGACGCGGTTGCCGGCGTGCTGGGCTGGAAGCTTGACGCAGCCGCCATGACCGAAGTCGAATCCATCGTCAATCAATCTGTCACCGACCCCGTCGGCCCCGAGTACCTCACGCCTGGGGTCAGGGCAATCTGACCCTGCGAAGGCGATACTGGCTTCTAAAGAGCAGAGGCCAGTTGAGTATTGTCATTTTCTGCTACAATGCTGACATAAGTTACACTGTGGAGGTCGCGATGAGCTCACCCCAATCCATGGTTGTCAGTATGCGCCTGCCGATAGAGAGCGGCCGGCGCCTCAAGAGCATGGCTAGCCGCCACGGTTGGACTGCCAGCGACGCCAGCGCCCGCCTGGTCGAAGAAGGCCTTCGCCGCTCGGAGTTTGCGTTCATTGATTTTCGCGATTCCCCGGTTGGCCGCCAGGCTTTCTTGCAGGGAAGCACCTTGGCCGTATGGGAAACGATTCTACTCGTCCGTAGTTACAACGGCGACGTGGCAGCTTCGGCAAAACACCTGCGCTGGCCTGAAGCGAAGATCCGCGCGGCCGTCCACTACGCCGAGGCATTCCCGGAAGAAATCGACGAGGCGCTGGCTGAGAACGATGCCGCCGGCTTCAGCACCTTGAAGCGGATGTTGCCGCAGGCCTCTGAGTTTGTCGCCGGAAAGCCAACCAGGCGCTGAAATGCTCAAGCTGCTGCTCGACGAGCACATCTCCCCCACCGTCGTTGAGGGCCTGCGCCGCCGCAGTCAATCGCTGTCAGTTTGTGCACTAGTCGAGTGGGAAGGCGGCAGCTTTCTCGGCCAGGACGATGCCGCCCTTCTTCAAAGGGCAGCCGCCCAGCATTGGGCGCTGGTCACCTACGACCGCCGCACCATCCCGCCCCTGCTCAAGTTGTGGGCTGAAGCGGGGCAACGGCACGGTGGAATCATTTTTGTGGATGAAAGAACCATCCCCCCATCCGACATTGGCAGCCTTACCCGCGCCCTTGCCGCCTTAGCTGCGGAGAGCGCTTTTTGGGACTGGTCTGATCGCGTCATTTACCTGCGCCGCTGATTCACTCCCCGCAGGATGCTCCAAAACCATGCGGATGATCGCGTGAATCTCATACCTCGACACCGGGACCCGGCAGTTTCCCGCCTATTTCACAGCCCATCCCCGGCCCGGCTCTGCGATACTAGTCAGTTATGCCCATCGCCGACCTGCAAGAAGCTGCCCAGAAAATCGCCGGATTCCTCAACAACCTGAACAAGCTGGGCGGATTGCGCCTTAAATACCGCATTGCCGCCGGCGACAGCCCAAGCGGGCCTGATGCCCCGGAGGGCCACCAGCTCTATGTGGAACTGGCCGGCCCCGACGTGCCGCTGGTCACCCAGCATAACGGCGAGCTGCTGCTGGCTCTTGAAACCATCGCCGCGCAGATCCTGCGCCTGGATCAGCGCGAGCACGACCAGGTCAGCTTCGATGCCGACAACTTCAAGGCTCTGCGCGCCGCGGAGCTGCGCCTTCAGGCGGAGACGGCTGCGGATAAGGTGCTCAGCTCCGGCATCCCCTATGCATTCCCACCCATGAACAGCCGGGAACGCCGCCTGATGCACATGGCCTTCCGGGGCATCGAAGGCGTAGAGACAGCCAGCTCCGGCGAAGGCCAGGACCGCTTTCTCGCCGTCTATCCTGCGGGTAGAACAGATTTGCCCGTCACCCCGCCCATCAAGCCGCGAGGCTTCGGTGGCGATCGCGGGCGGAGCTCCGGTGATCGCGGCCGAAGCTCAAGTGATCGGGGACGTCCACGGCGTTAACTTTTGCGTTCAAAAAGCACGAAAAATCCGGTTTTCCGGGCGAAAAACCAGAGTTTTCGAGCGATTTCCAGAGGTCGATTCTCACCATGCGGGAGAATTTGGGACGGAAATTTTTCACTGGCATTGATTCCAGGGAGTTTAGAGATAATCTGCAAAGTTTCCAGGAAAAATTCATACCCCCATGGGGTATAGGGGAGGGGAGGGGGTCCCTGAAAACAGAGGTAAGGGAACTGGGAATAGAAAAGTGCCGTCTTTCTGGACCTTGCTCATACTATGACTGTGCACCGACACCAGGAAATAGTCTGCAAACCCCAAACATGGCCCCTCCGCAGGCGGTTACGCGTTCAACAGCTCCTGCAGCTTATTGACGGTGCGATGCAGGTCCTTGTCTGTCCGTCGCTGCTCGTCGATCTTCCCAATCGAGTGCATCACCGTGGTGTGGTGCTTGTTCCCGAACTGCCGCCCAATTTCCGGCAAGCTCGCCTCGGTCATCTGCTTGGCCAGGTACATGGCAATCTGCCGCGGAACCACCACGTTGCGCGAGTTGTTCTTCTGCTTCAGATCGCCCACCTTCATGCCGAAATGCTCTGAGACGGCCTTCTGAATGGAATCGATGGTGATCTTGCGCACTTGAAGGTCGATGAACTGCTTCAAGCACTGCTGCGTGGTGGCCAGCGTGATCTCCATGCGATTCACCTGGCACCATGCGATCAGCCGCACCAGCGCGCCCTCCAGCTCGCGCACGTTGGTGCGCACGTTGGAGGCAACAAAAAGCGCCACGTCCGTCGGAAGATGAACTTGCTCGCTCTCAGCCTTCTTCTGCAGGATGGCGACCTTGGTCTCCAGGTCCGGCGGCTGAATGTCGGCAATCAGCCCCCACTCAAACCGAGACCGCAGACGGTCCTCAATCTCTGCCAGTTCCTTGGGCGGGCGGTCTGACGCGATCACAATCTGCTTCATGCTTTCGTGCAGCGCATTGAAAGTGTGGAAAAACTCCTCCTGCGTGCGCTCCTTCTGCGCGATGAACTGGATATCGTCGATGAGCAGCACGTCCACAGTGCGGAAGCGATCGCGGAAGCTGGTCATGCGGTCGTTGCGCAGCGAGGTGATCATCTCGTTGGTAAACTTTTCCGCCGAGGCGTAGCAAATGCTCGCGGACGGCTGGCGCCGCTTCACCTCGTGGCCGATTGCGTGCATCAAGTGGGTCTTGCCCATGCCCACGCCGCCATACAGGAACAGGGGATTGTAAGCCTTCGAGGGCCGCTCGGCCACGGCCAGCGACGCCGCGCGGGCAAACTGGTTCCCGTTGCCAATGACGAATGCCTCAAAGGTGTAGCGCGGGTTCAGCTGCGCAGCGCTCGACCAGTCGAATCGCGCCTGCTCGGGTGCGCGCGCCTGCGGCGCGGCCGGCGCCGTGGGCATCCGCTCCGCTACCGGCCCGAAGCCTCCATCCGACCGCTTCGGCGGAACCGAAGGGTCTTCATCGACGGTCACAAAGCTGACGTCGTCAAAGTCAAGCGCCTGCAGATCGATGGCCTCCTGGATCAAGTCGCCGTACTTGTCGCCGATGTGCTGAAACTCCGGCGAAGGCACGCGCACATACAGCGTTCGGCCTGCTGCGTGACTAAATCGTGTGGGTTTGAGCCAGGTTTCGAATGTCTGGCGGATAACCTTCTTTTCCAGCGCTGACAGAATCTGGAGCCAGGGGTTGAGGGGCGTTGCCGGGGAAACTGCAAATGACATAGTGCCGATCCTTGCTTGCGTCCTGTACGTAATTCCGGTTCGGCCCATTCGCGCAGATTTTGGCAATAACTCTCTACTGACAAAAAGCCTTGGCTTTTTGTCCGTCTGCCGTGTGCCGAAAT
>JBEKEQ010000065.1:0-22286 GCA_050013735.1 Occallatibacter sp. | reverse complement strand
GGGTCTATCTCGAGTATCCAGCCTATAAACTTCGTCCACGCCGCACTTGCCTCCAAAGAAAACCCAATTCTACCTGATTTGCTCGACGAATTCCCCGAGTACGTCCGTGGCCGGACGCTTACGATTGATCGTAGTCACGCTGCTTTCTCCGTGCATTCTTTTTTGCAAGCGACCAGTGTCGATTTGGGCCGGCCGCTAGTCACCCTTTCCTTCGCCATCGGAAAGCTCGAGGATCTTCGCGATTTTCGGGACAGAGAAATAGACCCGGCGGCCGAGTTTGATCCGGGTTTCTCTGACTCTCTTGGAGAAGGGGTCGGAACCGCGCAACGAGATCCGCAATCCATCTGGTGAGCGATCGAGTACGTTGGCCAGCTGCGCAAGTGTCATAAGCGGTCCGTACTTTTCAAAAAATATTTCTGTTTGAGACATTTGATCCCTACTTTCTCTCTCTTCCGTTGTCTTAACAACTATTCCGTAACGCTTCAGTAACTATTACTATACGAAACAGAAGAGCTCCCGTCAACGAGAGTCAGACTTTTTGTATACTTACCTAAGTCATATGGTCATCAAGGGAGCCACACGAATGCCCAACATTGCGAGAGTGTCGTTACTGCCGTCGGAGATTGTGTTGCTGTTCTTAGTGAAGATTGGAATTGGCACGCCGTACATGATGTTCAGTTTGGCTGGCGTCCCTATAGGTGCTAGCAGTCCTGCTCTCAAGCGGTTGGAAGAAAGGCTAGGATTGCTGAATTCCGAAGAAGGACCTCGGAACGGCAGGCTTTATGCGCTAACAACTCGCGGGGAGGAATTTCTTTCCGCCGCGCTTCAGGCCGGCCCTGAAGTGTATGCCAAAAAACATATGGGAAGCCGGTACATGAGTTTGCATCGCGCAATCTTCTTTGCATGGATAACGGGAAAGCGGGAAGAGGCCATCGCGGCCATCGACTCGGCGGAGAAAGAGATAAAGTTGATGGCCGACCAGGCTAAGCTGGATGCTCAAAAATTTCGGAATATTGTGAAAGCATCCGATTGGGAGTCGACCACACCCAAAAACACTTCGGACCCTGAATTTCTGGCCGCTGTATTCAGAATGATCCAAGCGGTGGCGGACGGTAGCGAATTTGCCGGGCAAGTGACCGCTCTCCCTATTCTTAGAAAGCTTGTCGACGAATTGCCCCATCCGCCTAACATCTCCCTTCAGCGTCAACCGCCATCCAAGAAGGATGCTGCAGACAAGGGACGGAAGCGAAACCGCGGGATGTGATCAGTACCGCGAGCAAAGGAATCGTGCGGACGGTCGACGAGAGTTTGGCGAGGTGGCGGAGCACCTCTGAGGCTACATGAAGCTGAAGGAAATCTCAGAGTATAGCCATTTTCCGGGCGCCAGAGGACCATGTCCAGAACATTGACAAACGAACATGAGGTGCGGTGCGGCCGCGGGCTGTGCCAATTCGCTGGAGGAGACAAAAACTGCGCGAAATTACTCTCCTGTCCATGGTTCATTCAGGATGGATTCCGGATTGTTGAACACCCCGTAGCACCAACCATCCGCGGTAATGGCCCTCGTGGTGGAAAACACCACTCCCAGATACGCCGTTCCGGCATTCTTCCAAGTGCGATCGAAGAGATTGCCATCGCTGTCGAGATTCCACGCATGATGCACGGGATCTGATTTTGGATAAAGGGCGTAGCCCTCCACATACCTGAAGATTTGGCTATGTTCAATGGCCAGCACCGCCGAGTTGCGAAAACAGTACTTTTTCCGCCCTTTTCTGATTCCCGCCGGGAACGGGACAGGCTCGTACCACACGCCATGCCGCAACAGGAAGTCGCTAATTCCGGCGTAGTAGCCATTGGAAATGCCCTGTTTGTAACGGTGGTTGCGATCTTGCGTGAGAAAGTGAGTGAGATATTCTTTGGGTTCCATCTGAAACTCAAGATTCCAATTCATGCGGGCGGCCGAGCCATCGACTATCGGAATCTGCCGTCGGTTTTAGGGCCATCTGAAGAAGACTTAGCTCTTCAATCCGGCCTGAGTCGAAGAGTAAATAGCCAAATCAGAGTCATCATCACATAATTCATGGGATGAATCTCGACCTCGGCCGCCATCCACGCCAATCACAAAGACGCCTAAACGGGCCTTTTGGGCCAATGCCCCTTGTGACAGCAGTGCGCTCATGCCCTTAACTGGTCCAAGTTATTGGTTGAGGAATCTGCGATTGACGTACCGTCGAGCATCCACTTGTCAGCGGTCAATGCCGCCTTCCATTCGTCGCGAAAGTGACCGCGCTCTGCAACCTTCCAACCTGCAGGCGGTTTCAAGCTCGTTGATCGTTAGAATCGCTCCTATTGCGCCTTGTTTGCGCGCTCCATAGATTTCCGATGCGGCGATCCCTGCCGTGGTCGGCGGGTATACAGAAGATTTCGCCGACGCCCCCCACTCTTGCGCCCCAGTTCGCCGGCCTTCTTCGTGACCGAATCAGCTTTGTCCAGCATCTTCACAAGCTTTTGACTCCTCAAATGACGGTACCGGGCAAGCGTGTTCAGATCTTTATGGCCGGTGATGGCCGCGATCGCCTGATCGGAGAAGTTCGCCTCCACCAAGCGGCTGATTGCCTCATGCCTGTTGTCGTGAAACCGGTAGTCGACAACGCCAGCTCGCAGCTTCAATATGCGCCAGCAAGATTGAAACTGGTATGGTCGGATCTTGCCGTCGCGTCCCGGCTCTCCTGGAAAAATTAAGTCGGTTGTAGACGGACGCCCCGGATTGCCAATTGCCTTCCGGAAGACCTCGGTAGCCTTTCGGTTCAACGGGACAGTACGAGCTTCGCCTGGTTTTGTATCCGGGAGCGTAATCGTTCGTTTCTTTAAGTCGAGCTGTTTAATTTCGAGTTTCAAAATCTCAGCTTCCCGCATTGCTGTTTCGATAGCAATGCGAACTAGCCAGCCGAGCATGGGGTTCGAGTAGGCATCCAGAGCCGCGAACAGGTTTTTCTCTTCCTCAGCAGACACCCTGCGGACTCTCCTTTTCGATTTTGGCCGTGTGACGCTATTTACGGGGTTGTATGCGAGTCCAATCTTCCACTTGTCTTTTGCAACCTCAAACACACTCCCCAGGAACGCTAGCTCCAGGCGAACAGTGTCATTAGCTCTCGGAATCGGATTACCGTCCGGCCCCTCGCGACCGGTCCCAGCGAGGCGCTCATCTCGGTGCTTGATAACCGCATCTGGTGTGAGTGTGGCCATCGAGTACTTGCCAAACGCTGTTCTCATGATGGCTGCTCTTCTGATTTCTGGCCCCTGTGTTGACTCCTTTTTCGTAGGGGTCACTTCTCGAAGGTAGCGATCAATAGCATCTGCAACGGTAAAGCGAGTGCGAGACGTTTGCTTGATGTACACCCCACGAATCATGTCGTCTTCCGTGTTCGTGGCCCATTTGCGTGCATCGTCCTTGAGTCGAAACGTCTTTATGGCGGGCGGCCAGCCTTGGAGCCTGACCATGGCCTTCCAAGTACCGGATGGGGTCTTCACAAACGTTGCCATCGCGCTCTTTCCGGGCATCAGAGATTTGGGACTGTACCGAAATTGTATCAGTACACCAAATCATGGAGCGATGGACGTCTTTCAGATTGGCAAACTACGGTAATAAACGTTTTATAATCAATTGCTTATACAATTAGTTTGTGGTGGGCCCGGAGGGATTTGAACCCCCAACCAAGGGATTATGAGTCCCCTGCTCTAACCGTTGAGCTACAGGCCCGCTCGTGCCGCATGAGAATGAAAATGATCGTCTTATTTGCTTCACACCCATCACTATCTAATCGCCATATTGTGGCCGGCGCCGGTTGCTTCTTAAGTTTGACACATGCTCTTGGCCGCAGTCACCCGATTGCGATCGATACAAAATGAAGCTTGTCTCATGAGTCAGCGCTGGACCTCAGGACGCCGGCACGCTTCAATCTCCGCCGGCGTCATTCATTCAGCCGGCGTCATCAATGTGGACGCACAAAGCGCGGCTTCCTTCTCGATGCCTGATTCTTATCGCGCCTTCAGCGGCGTCAGGCGACCAGGCGCATCCTGCGCACTTCATCAATCAGGCTAGCCTTCTCGATAGGCTTCACGAGGTAAGCATCGCATAATGCGTCGAAAGAACTCACAACTTCCTTCGGATCGTCGACGCTTGTCACCATGAGGATTTTCACGCCGTTGGTCGAAAGAACGCCATCCTCTGTCTCCAGCGCGCGAATTTTCCTCACCGCGTGCACACCATCCAGCTTCGGCATCTTGATGTCCATGCAGATCAGGTCGTAAGGCGCCGCATCGGCGAGGGCCATGCGAAATGCCGCTACAGCTTCTTCTCCGTCAACAGCAATGTGGCACTCGCCATACCGGGCGAGGAGACTCTGCATGAGAATCCGGCTGGTAAATTCATCTTCAACCACAAGTGTTTTCACAATGCATCCTTTCCGCCTGCTTGATCATTTTGCGCCGACTGACTTATCGGCCTCGATTGCATCTTTGAGCCGGCTGAATTGAAGCTCCATTTCGTCCATGCGGGCAACAACTGAGCGCCAATCGCCCGCATCGGCTGCCTTCTCCATTTCCGCCGCCAGTTTCCGAAGAGATTCGCCGCCCACATTCGCCGAGGCGCCCTTGATCGAGTGCGCCGTCCGCGCGGCGGAAACGGTGTCTCCGCTTGCCGCAAGGTCCTTCAAAGCCCGCATCTGGTGCGGGAGATCCTCAAGAAACGCCGCAAAAACAATCCGCGCCAGGGCGCTATCTCCCTCGAGGCGCGACAGCACGCCCGCCGGATCGAATATCACCGGCTCGCTTTCAATTGTTTGAGGTTGCACGGCCGAGCCGGCCGAAATTGTGCTCAGGGCATTCCCGGTGGGCAGCCATTTCCTCAGCGCATCCCGCAACTTCGCCGCCGACACCGGCTTGGCCACAAAGTCGTTCATGCCCGCCGCGAGGCAAAGCTGCCGATCGCTGTCCATGGCGTTGGCGGTCATGGCCACGACGGGAATGTTGCAATTGAGGACGCCGGAGCGCGGACTGCGAATCTGGCGCGTGGCCTCCACGCCGTCCATCACCGGCATCCGCATATCCATCAGCACAAGATCGTAGGGAATTGACTCGAGCGCACTGATCGCTTCGGCCCCATTGCTCACCGCATTGGCGCGCAGGCCAAGCTTCCTGAGCATGCCCAGGGCTACCTCGCGATTGGTGGAATTGTCCTCGGCAATCAAAATTCTCGCATTCGGCAGGGCGGCGGATCGGCTGTCAGGTTCGGTCCCCTCGGACTGGCCGCTTGCCCCGAAACCCCGCATGAGCCGGACCGTGAACCAGAACTCCGCTCCCTTTCCCTCCTGGCTCGATACGCCAACATCTCCGCCCATCAGCTCGGCCAGTTGCTTTGAGATTGCAAGGCCCAGCCCCGTGCCGCCATACCTCCGCGTGGTTGAAAACTCGGCCTGGCTGAATTTATTGAAGAGGATGCCAATCTTGTCCGCCGCAATGCCGATTCCCGTATCGCGCACCGAGAAGCGCAGCAGGCAATTGGATTCTCCTTCCTCTACCAGCGCGGCGCGGACCGCGACTTCGCCTTTCTCAGTGAACTTGATCGCGTTGCCCACCAGGTTGGTGAGAATCTGCCGCAGCCGCCCTGGGTCTCCGCGAAGCTGAGTCGGAACCGCGGGTTCGGCAGCGCATTGCAATTTGATTCCCTTGGCCCGCGCCGTTGCCGAATGAATGGAGTCAATATTGTCAAGCAGGCCGCGAAGATTGAAATCGATGGTCTCAAGTTCCAGCTTCTTCGCTTCGATTTTTGAATGATCGAGAATATCGTTGATCAGCTGCAGCAGCGACTCGCCGCTGGCGCGGGCTACCTCAGCATATCGATGTTGCTCTGCGGTCAAACCCGAATCAAGCAGCAGCCCATTCATGCCGATCACTCCATTCAGCGGGGTCCGGATTTCGTGGCTCATGTTGGCCAGAAATTCGCTTTTGGCCGCATTGGCGGCGTCTGCCGCCTGCCGCGCGCTGAAGAGTTCCATCTCGTAGCGCTTTTGCTCGGTAATTTCTTCCGCAATTCCGGCGATCCGGACCAATTTGCCGTTTACATCTCGAACCGGGAATGCCCGGTCGCGAATCCACTTCTGCTGCCCGCCGGGGGTCTGAATGCGGTATTCCACTTCGACAGCTTCCCCAAGCAGTTGATGCACCGCCATATGATCGGCCTGTTTTCTGTCGTCTGGATGAACCGCTTCTTGCCACGAAGCGGGATTGCCGTAAATGCTTTCCATGCTTCGGCCCCAAATCTGTTCATAGGCCGGGCTGACGTACAGGGTCTCGTCAACTGCGACAGGTATGATTCGAAATACTTCGCGGATATTCTCCGCCAACTGCCGAAACTTTTCTTCGCTCCTCTGAAGCACTTGTTCAGCGTGTTTTCGTTCTGTCACATCTTCCGCGATCCCGGCGATCCTGACGAGTTCGCCGTTCTCGTCGCGAACCGGAAACGCACGATCCCGGATCCATCTCTCCTTCCCATCCGGCGTGCCGATTCGGTATTCGGAATCGATGATTTCTCCCTGCAACTGCCTCATGAAGGTCTCATGGGCGCGCTCGCGGTCGTCGGGATGAATGGCTTCCATCCAATCCATGGGCCTGTCATACAGGCTCTTGCAACTCCGGCCCCAGATCTGTTCGTAGGCCGGACCGACGTAGAGAATCTCAGTGCCGGCTGCGTTCATCATCCAGAAAACTTCCTGAATATTCTCCGCTAACTGCCGAAACCTCTCTTCGCTGTTCCTGAGGGCCAGCTCGGCTTGCTTGCGCTCGGTGATGTCCTCGTTAATGCCCGCCAGTCCCAGGAATTCACCGCTCGACGAGAGGCGCGGCAAAGCGTACGACTCCACCCAGCGCCACTCGCCATCGCGGCGCCGACAGCGCAGTTCTTCCATGAAGTTCGTGTGCTCCTGGTGTGCCTGTTTGAAATGCTCTATAAACTGCTGCGCATTGTCCTGGTGAATCCGGGCCAACCATTCGCTTGCGTCGATGTGACTGGAGGAGGCGCCTATGAACTCCCGGTACACCCTGTTGATGAACGCCGTCTTGCCATCGGCGTCGGTTACCCAAATCCCAATCGGGCAACTGTCTGCCATGATTCGGAAGCGTTTCTCGCTTTCGCGCTGTGCCTCCTCGGCCCGCCTGCGCTCGGTGATGTCGGCGCTCAGGCCAATGTGCCCCATGTACTCCCCGCCAGGCGAAAAGCGCGGCTCGGCGTTGGTGCCGATCAGCCGCCACTGGCCGTCGGCCCGCCGGATGCGGACTTCCGCTCTGAAGGTCGCGTGTTCCGTCACGGCGCGGCGGAACGCGGAGAAGTGTTCCGGCGCATCGTCGGGATGGATTAGCAATCGCCACTCGCCCTGTTCCACCTGCTCGTGGGTCACGCCGCAGAAGTGCCGGTAAGCCCGGTTGATAAACTCCACCTCGCCCGACGAGTCGGTCACCCACATCAACGAGGGGCAACTGTCGGCCATGTTCCGGAAGCGCTCTTCGCTTTCACGAAGCTTTTGCTCAGATTGCCGGCGCTCCGTAATGTCGCGGATAATCGCCGCGACAGCCGTCACTTTTCCTTGCCGGTCTCTCACCGGGCTTGCCGTGACAAGAACGGGAACAACCCGCCCGTCCTTCCGCAGGCCCATCCCTTCGAAGTGGCAGTCGTCTTTGCCTTGCAACACAGTCTTTGCAAGATCCGCCAGGTGAGACAATCTCTCCTCCGGCGCCATCATGGACACGGGCCGTCCGATCGCTTCTTCGGCGGAATAACCAAAAATCGCTTCCGCGCCGCGATTCCAGGTGAGAATCGTCCCTTCGGGCCTGAAAGCAACGATGGCAGACTGGGAGCCCTCTACAATGGCGGCTAGAAACGCCTGTGCATCCCGTGCCGCCCGTTGCTCAGTCACGTCATGCTTGATGGCGATGTAGCCGGTAGTCGTCCCCTTCGAATCCCGCACCGGAGCAACGCGCATCTCCTCGTCATAAAGGCTTCCGTCTTTGCGGCGGTTGACCACCTCTCCGTGCCACACTTGCCCCGATGAGATTGTGCTCCAGAGATCATTGTAGAGCGCGGCGGAATTGCGCCCGGATTTAAGAATCCGCGGGTTCCGTCCTATAACTTCCCGCATGGAGTACCCGGTCAACGCGGTAAAGGCCGGATTCACATACTCGATTTTGCCGCTTGTATCGGTGATGACAATGCTATCCGCGGCTTGCTCGAAAAAGGTGCGGAATCGCTCCTCGCTTTTCCGGAGTTTTCTTTCAACTTGCAGCAGTTCGCGAATGACAAGAGCCACGCCAACAATTCCGATACCAAAAGCCAGGCAAATCAGAATGCTGGTCGCGGTCCAGTTCAGTTCTTTCTTTATGGCGTCAACAGAGTCGTCCGCGTCCGCTTTGTTCCACAAAACCTCAGCTTCGGCAGCCTTCAAAAAGGCATCGCGCAGAGGTATCAGCTGAGTCCCGATCAGATTCTGCGCTTTAACAATTTCGCCCTTGCGGCTGAGGCGGAGAATGCTCATGTAGCACTCGTCGTACGGCGCTCGCGTGGATTTGAGAGTCGCGAAGAGCTGCCTGTCTCGCGGGGAATCGATCAGCCTTTCATACTCGCCCATGACCTCGTCGATCTGAGCGTTGGCGCTTTCGATCTGGCGGTCGAGGGCCGCCCTTTCCGCGTTGTTGTTTGGATCGACGTAGTCCGTCAGCAGTGTGTACCGAAGCAGTGTGACGCTCTGCAGTTGACCGCTCAGATAAATGGAGGGCATCGTGTCCCCCGTTATGCGCGTTGCGGTTGCCTTGATCGCGCGCATTTCTGAGTATGCTAGCCCCACCAGCGCCATTGTGATGAACATAGCCGCAACGCCAAAGCCGGCGGAAATGCGGGTGGTTGCCTTCGAGGCTTTGGTTTCGTTTTTGACAGCCGGGGCCATTCCAGATGTATCGGCCAACTTAAACCGGCCATAACATCGCGGCAGCCGGAGACAATATATGTTGGAGTTCCCGGGCTGGACAGTGGGATTAATTTTCCCTCTTTTGTGCAATTTCTTGCACAACCCGCCGGGCCGACGGCAGCGGGCGGGAAGTGAGCAAGATTGCGCACAATCAGGCCTTCTATAAGCCCAGAGCGGCGATTTCGCTCTCTGTGGAAATCTCAAGAAAAATATTGTCTTTGGCCGTAAAAGTGCATTATTATGACCCGGATAGGGGTACCGTGTGCGCAAAGGTCTGCCCATTTTCATCTTCATTCTTGCCGGACTGCTCAGTTCTGGTTGCCACGCGACCAAGCCTGTTCCCGTTCCCGAGAGTGCCGCCATTGACCCCACCAAGTACTACGCCGTGTTGCTCACCAATGGCGCCGTTTATTTTGGCAAGCTTGAAGGGCTCGGTTCTCCCTTGCCCGTTTTGCAGGACGTGTTTTATATTCAGTCCGGTCCGGTGGACCCCAACACAAAACAACCCTCCGGCATGGTGCTGGTCCATCGCGGTCACGAGTTGCACGGGCCCGACCGCATGATTCTCAATGAGAAATCCATTGTTTTTGTCGAGCCGGTTGGAGCCGACTCGAGAGTTGCCCAGTTGATCAAGCAAGCTGGAAAGTAGACCGGGCTTCCCCGATCGCCCCCCCCCCGATCGATCCTGGTCAAACGTACGTTGAACGACACTGTTCGCCTGCAGGCCATAGCTCCCTATTCGTTTGTTTTTTGAACAATCCTGTTTGCACGTAGGTCAAAGGTCCCGGATCGCGAGGGACGTCGAGTTGTCTTTGCGCAGCCCGGAAGGCTTGAAGCGGAAAGAACAACGCTCGAAACCCCCGGAAATGGCATGGAGGTCAAATGATTCCGTATCGCTCTCAGGCAGGTTCTCTGCATCTGGGCTTGTTCAAATCCGCCTTGGTTCTCCTCGCTCTGGCGTGCTTCGCCTCAGTCCCTGCATGGTCACAAACGTGGCTTGGCACCAACAGCGACCTTTGGAACGACGAGACGAACTGGCTCGGGGGCGTTCCCGACAGCAGCACCGCAAACGCGGTCATTGATCTTCCGTTGAAAAACCCGGTGCTGTTCAATGATTTCCCTGCTTCGGTCGGCACACTCACGCTGGGGACGGGTACCTCGCTGAACTTCGTTGCCGGCACCACGATGTATGCGTATGGCGCGACGTCCGGCGCCTGCACGGGGATTTGCAATGCAGGCGCGATCACCCTGAACGCGGGCAGCGGCAACAATACAGCCCTCGTGTTGGAGAGCAGTTTGTCGCTTTCGGGCGGCGGAACGCTGACCCTGAACAGCGGGAATAATAACGGCGCAGCTTACATAGAGCAAGGGACCGGCGGCTTGACGCTGTCCAATGTGGATAACACGATCGAGGGTTATGGAACGATCGGCAACGGCGGCATTTCACTGGACAACGAGTCGGCAGGCATCATCAATGCCAACTCCTCGGGCAATTCTCTTATCCTGAACGGCGGCAACATTACGAACGCCGGTTTGATGGAAGGCACCGGCGGAGGCACCCTGAGTGTTGGAAATCTTACCCTCAGCAACTCCGGAGCCAACATCACAGCCAACGGAGGGAATGTCTCCTTTTCGAGCACCACCATTCAGGGCGGGACCCTGAACAGCCTGAATAGTGGCACGATTGGCGTTTTAGCATCAGGCGCTATCGCCACTCTCGATGGAACCACAGCGGGCGCCGTCACCATTTCGACGGGCAGCACGTGGACCGGCGCCCTTAACACGACGACGGATGTGAGTGGCTCGATCATCAACAACGGCACGATTTCGCTGACCGCGGGCAGCGGCAACAATACGGAACTCAACCTGTTGGCCAGCACCACCCTGTCTGGCGGCGGCACGGTGACGATGAACAGCGGGGATAACAACGGCAAGGTCTACATCGAACAGTCGTACGGCGGATTGACGCTGACCAATGCTGACAACACGATCCAGGGGTGTGGCGTGATCGGCAACGGCGGCATTTCACTGGACAACGAGTCGGCAGGCATCATCAATGCCAACTCCTCTGGCAATACTCTTGCCCTGAACGGCGGCAACATTACGAACACCGGGTTGATAGAAGCCACCGGCGGAGGCATTCTGAGTGTCGGCAATCTTACCCTCGACAACTCGGGAGGCAACATCACGGCCAGTGGAGGGACGGTCAACTTTTCGAGCACCACCATCCAGGGGGGTACCCTCAACAGTCTGAATGGAGGCACGCTTGGCGTGACATCATCAGGGACCGCTGCCACTCTCGATGGAACCACAGCGGGCGCCATCACAATTTCGACCGGGACCACGTGGACCGGCGCCCTGAACACGACGACATATGTAAATGGCTCGATCATCAACAATGGCGCCATCTCGCTGACCGCGGGCAGCGGCAACAATACGGATCTTAACCTGTTGGCCAACACCACCCTGTCTGGCGGCGGCACATTGACGATGAACAGCGGGGACAACAACGGCCAGGTCTACATCCAGCAATCGTACGGCGGTTTGACGTTGACCAATGTAGACAACACAATCCAGGGTTATGGCGAAATTGGCAACGGCGGCCTGGCGCTGATAAATGAAAACGGCGGCACCATCGATGCCAACGTTTCGGGTAAAACCCTTACGCTGAACAACTCAGGCGGCATAACCAACACGGGAACGCTGGAGGCCACGAATGGCGGAACGCTGAATATTTCCGGGATTACGGTGAACGATGTGGGCTCGGGCATCACGGCAAATGGCGGCGCAGTGGTCATCAACAATGGCACGGAGATCGATGGCGGATTCCTGACGAACACCAACTCGGGCACGATTGGAAACGGTGGGGGAGTTGCCTACCTCAACGGGTCCACTTCGGCCGGCGCGATAACAATTACCACAGGCAGCACATGGACCGGGGCCGCGAACTCAACAACCTATGTGAACGGCTCCATCGTCAATAACGGCAATATCCAGTTGTTCGCAGGTTCCGGCGACAACTCAGCTCTGAATCTGTACGGCGGCACAAGCTTGTCCGGTGGAGGTACGGTCACGCTGAACAGCGGGGACAACAATGGCGCGGCGTACATTGAGCAAGCGAGCGGCGGCTATACGTTGACCAACGTCGATAACACGATCCAGGGGTACGGCACCATCGGCAACGGCGGCCTGACCTTGGTCAACGAGAGTGCGGGAACGGTCAACGCCAACGTCGCAAGTGAAACCCTGACGCTGAACAACTCTGGCGGCATCACAAACACCGGGTTGCTGGAGGGCACCAACAGCGGGACGCTGAATATCAATGGAATTTCCGTCAACAACGACGGCGGCAACATCACCGCCAATGGCGGCACCGTGCTGATCAGCAACAACGCAGAGATCGATGGCGGAACGCTGAACACCCTGAATGGCGGCACGCTGGGTAATGGCGGCTCAAGTGCCTATCTCAACGGAGGCACCGCGGCTGGGGCGGTGACCCTGTCCGCCGGCAGCACGTGGACCGGCGGCCTGGGATCGGTTACCTATACGAATAGCTCGATCATTAACAACGGCAATATCCAGCTGTACGCAGGCTCAGGCAACAGTGCATATCTGATTCTGAAGGGCGACACAACGTTGTCTGGCGGCGGCACGGTAACCCTGAACAGCGGAGACAACGACGGCTACGCCTACATCGAGCAAAATTCCGGCGGCATGACGTTGACCAACTCCAATAACACGATCCAGGGGTACGGCGTCATCGGCAATGGCGGCCTGACCGTGACGAACGAGAGTGCGGGAACTATCAACGCAAACGTGTCGGGTGAGACGCTTACGCTGAACAACTCAGGCGGCATCGTCAACACCGGATTGTTGGAAGGCACCAATGGCGGCACGCTGAATATCAGTGGCATTACCGTCACCAACACCGGCGGCAACATCACGGCCAATGGCGGCACCGTGCTGGTCACGGGCGCCGAGATCGATGGCGGAACGCTGAACAGCCTGAATGGCGGCACGCTGGGCAACGGCAGTTCAAGTGCCTATCTCAACGGAGGAACCACGGCTGGAGCGGTGACCCTATCCGCAGGCAGCACGTGGACCGGCGGCCTCGGATCGATTACTTTTACGAATGGCTCCATCGTCAACAACGGCAACATCCAACTAAACGGAGGCTACGGCAATGCTACGTATCTCGCCCTGGAAGGCGATACAACCTTCTCTGGCGGCGGCACAATCACACTGAACAGCGGGGATAACAACGGTAAGGCCTATATCGAGCAGAATTCGGGCGGCATAACGCTCACCAACTCCGATAACACAATCCAGGGCTATGGCGTAATCGGGAATAGCGGCCTGACGGTCATCAACGGCGCGAGCGGAACGATTCTCGCCAATTCCGCGGGCAACACTCTGCTCATTAACACTTCGGGCAACGTCACCAACAACGGCACATTCCAAGCCAACGCCGGCAGCACGTTGCAGGTCACTTCCAATCTGACCAATTTCAGCGCCGGAACGCTGACCGGCGGGTCGTATATTGCCAACGGAGCTTCGGCGACCCCGGCAACCATTCAATTGAGCCTGGGAAGCAACACCGGTGGCGAAATTCTGACAAACGCGGCGACCATCGTCCTGAGCGGACCCGGTTCGGGCATCTTCGACAGCAACAGCTACAACGCTCTGTCGGCTCTCGCTACCAATTCCGGCAGCCTGACCCTGACCAACGGCCAGCAGTTGACCAGCAGTGCAGCAACCCTCGTCAACACCGGGGCGGTGACGGTGGGCACGAATAGCGGCCTGACGGCCGACGGATATAGCCAGACCGGCGGAACGACGCTGGTGGATGGCACACTGATCGCAACCGGAGGCTCGGGGAGTGTTTCGGGCGGGACCCTCTCCGGCACCGGTACGCTCGGGTCCGATATTCATCCTATGACCCTATCCATTACGGGCACTGGCGTCCTGAACCCTGGCGACTCCGGCATCGGGACGTTGACGGTGAATGGCAACTATAGCCAGAGCGGCGGAACGCTGCTTGAGGACATTGGCGGGAACGCCGCTTCCAACCAGTACGGCGTGACGGATGTTACGGGAAGCGTAACTCTGGGTACCGACGCCACGCTTGATGTCGACCTGATCGACGGCTTTACGCCAGCCGCGAACACCGAGTACAGCTACATCATCATCGACCCCTTCAGCGACTCCGGTATATTCGTTAACATCGATTGCAATGTGCCCAACGGCGATACCTGCAATGTGGTTTACAACGCTGACGACATCGTTCTTGACATCAATGGGCCGGTGGAACAACAGGGCCCGCCCCCTGTCCCCGAACCGGGGACGTTCCCCTTGCTGCTGACCGGCCTGGCCGGCATTGCGACCGGCATCAAGGCCCGCATGGGCCGCAAGGTCGCATAAGAACGAATTGTTCCGATTACTTCGCCGAATTTCTGCCGGAGGCCAATTCGGGTCTCCAGCGGGAATCCGGCGTTTCTCTTTGCGCTGGACTGTTCCAACCCTTCATGGTTCCTTCGCGAGACCCACGCCCACCGCTCTCTGCGAAAATGGGATAAGTGATCTCTCTCAAAAATGCCGGCAAGCGGTTCGGACCGCGGGTGCTGTTCCTTGAGGCCAACTGGCTGATCCGGGCGCGGGAGAAGACGGCCCTGGTGGGCGCCAACGGCACCGGCAAGTCTACGTTGATGAAAGTTCTGGCGGGCCTGGAGGCGCTGGATTACGGCGCCGTGCAGCAAACCCGCGGCATGAGCATCGGCTACCTGCCCCAGGAGGGCTTGAGGCTTGAGGGGCGCAGCGTTTTCGGAGAATGCCTCACTGTCTTCGACGAGTTGCACGAGATGGAGCGGGAGATCGAACGGCTGGCCGGACAACTGGCAGTGCTTGACCACGAAGGGCCGGAGTACGAGGCCGCGGCGGAGCGCTACTCGACCCTGCAGGAGCGCTTTCACGCGCTGGACGGCTACGCGCTGGACGCGCAGGTGGGCGGCGTGCTCACCGGCCTGGGCTTCGGCAAGGAGGATTGGGCGCGGCAGACCGGCGAGTTCAGCGGCGGGTGGCAGATGCGCATTGCGCTGGCTAAGCTGCTGCTGGCCAAGCCGAACCTGCTGCTGCTTGACGAGCCTACCAATCATCTGGATCTTGAAACCCGCAACTGGCTGGAGGATTATCTCAAGAATTATCCCTTTGGCTACATCATGATCTCGCACGATCGTTACTTTCTCGATGTAACCACCGATCGCACCGTGGAGATTTGGAACAAACGGCTCAATATCTATCAGGGAAATTACACAAAGTACCTCAGCCAGAAAGACGAACGCCGGGCGCAGTTGGAGGCGGCCTTCCGCAACCAGCGCATACAGATTGAGCACCTTGAGGCCTTTATCAATCGCTTTCGCGCGCAGGCCACCAAGGCGAAGCAAGTGCAATCGCGCGTTAAGGAACTCGAGAAGATCGAGCGCATCGAGATACCCGAAGAAGAGCCGGTGATCCACTTCAAGTTTCCTCAGCCGCCGCCGTCTGGGCGGATGGTCGCGGAAGCCGAGGAACTATCGAAAAGTTACGGCGCCAAACAGGTACTCGGCAACGTGCGCTTCACTGTCGAGCGCGGCGACCGGGTGGCCCTGGTGGGAGTGAACGGCGCGGGCAAGTCCACGCTGATCCGGCTGCTGACCGGCGAAGAGCCGCCCACCTCCGGCTCGGTGCGTCTGGGCCACAACGTGGTCAGCGAGTACTTTGCGCAGGACCAGTACAAAGTGCTCGATGGCGATGCGCGCATGCTCGACGACATCAGCCGCGCCGCGGTCAAGGTGCCTGAGCAGGCGCTGCGGTCGCTGCTGGGCTGCTTTCTCTTCAGCGGCGACGACGTTTTCAAGCCGCTGGGCGTGCTGAGCGGCGGCGAGCGCAACCGCTATGCGCTGGCGCGCATTCTGGTTTCGCCGTCGAATTTTCTGCTGCTCGACGAGCCCACCAACCACCTGGACATGCGCGCCAAGGACGTGTTGCTGGAGGCTCTGGCGGCCTTCAGCGGCACGGTGATCTTTGTTTCTCACGACCGCTATTTCATCGACCGGCTGGCTACGCGGGTGCTGGAAGTGGACGGCGGCACGGTGACCAGCCACGAGGGCAATTACGAGGACTATCTACGCTGGAAGGAAATGCAGGCCTCGGGAGTTGCTTCGCCGACGGTCCTGCAAAGACCCCGGCCCGCTGAATCAGCCGCTACCTCAATGATCGAAGGCAGCCCGGATGCCGATTCCGGATCGGAGCCGGAATTCGCGGCCAAAGATCGCCAACGCCGGCTGAACCCCATCAAACAGAAGCAGATGGAGGAGCGGTGCTCGTTTCTTGAAGAGGAAGCCCCCCGCATTGAGGCCTCGATCGCGCATACCGAGGAGCAACTCGGCGTTTTTGTCTCTGCCGAGGAAACCCAACGCCTCACTGAACTTGCCGGGGAACTGCGCAGCCAGTTGGCCGCGGTTACGGCAGAGTGGGAAGAGCTGATGGCGCAATTGGAAACTGTTTGATTTCGGGAAAGATGAAGTCGGCGTTAAGAAGCCAATCGAAGCAATCGTCGCCTGCGATGACCGGCATTGACGATGCATCTCTTAGAATCGCATTATGGCCTTTCGTCTAAAGAACGGTTTCGGCTTCGCGGTTCTCCTGGCGGTTCTGGTTGGTGCTGCTCTTCTGATTGCTTACCTGCTGGATTCAGAGGCCTGGGCGGTCATCATTCCGGTTGCTTTTCCGGTTGCGCTGGTTGTGTTGATGCTTTTCATCGCCGCTCTGCCGATCAAGCGTAAGGTGACGCCGGAGGCATTCGCCGACGAACTTGAGCGCCATTTGCTCGGCACAGAGGGGCCAAACGATTGGGATGATGTTACGTCGGTGAAGATTTCCGATCGACGTCTTGAGCGGCTCCGGTTGTCGCTCGGCGCGCGGTTCGACTCTTTATCCCGGCAGGAGGACCGCGACGAATTAACCAGGGTCATCGCGGCACTCAGACGCGGGGAAATCACTGTTGCCCGCTGAGGGCCGGGCGAAAGCTCACCATCCAATTCACTTTACAATTGACGCTCTCCGCCTGCCGTTGAACGCCCTCTCCCAGGGCGCCTCACGTTCAATCGTGCATAATCAAAAGACGATGGCGCTATTGTGGAACCCGGAGAGCTGGACGCAGCGGCTGGCGGAGCTGGAGGCGCAGGCCGGCGAACTGAAAGAGGCGCCGCTACGGCGCGATGTGCGCTCCCTCGGCACGCTGCTTGGCGACGTGCTGCGCGAACAGGCGGGCGAAGAGCTGTTTGCCCAGGTGGAGGCACTGCGCCAGGGCACCATCCGCCGCCGCGATGCCGAAGCGCGAGGCCGCGAGGAAGAAGCCGCGCGCCACGCCGCCGCGTCGTTGGAGCTGGTTCACTTGCTGCCTGTGGAGCGGGCCGTCTTGCTGACGCGCGCCTTTGCCTTTTACTTCGAGCTGATTAACCTGGCCGAAACCAATCACCGCAAGCGGCGGCGCATCGCCCTCCAACTCAGTGGCGAGGCCAGCCGCCAGCGCGGCTCGCTGGCCGGGACGCTTTCAGAGATGCGGCGGGTGGGCATCAGCGTGGACGAGGCCCTGGACTGGTTGAAGAAGGTGCTGATTGTGCCGGTGTTCACCGCGCACCCCACTGAGATAGCTCGCCGGTCTGTGATGTTCAAGCGGCGCCGCATCGGTGAGTTTCTGGCTGCGCTCGATCACATTCCGGTGCCCGAGCAGGATATGGCCCGGCTGGAGCAGCTGGTGCTGGCCGAAATTACCAGCCTGTGGCAGACCGACGAGGTGCGCTCGCGACGGCCAACCGTCTACGACGAAATCAAGATGGGGCTCGACTACTACGATGTCTCTATTTTTGCAACGCTGCCCAGCCTATACCGCGAAATCTCCGAGGCGCTGTACGCCAGTTATGGATTGGAGATTGAGGCGCACGCGCTGCCCCACGTCATCAGTTTCGGTTCATGGATCGGCGGTGATCGCGATGGCAATCCATTTGTGACGCCGGAGGTTACGCGCGACGCCAACCAACTGGCGCGCGGCCACCTGCTGCTTTATTACCAGCGGCAACTGCAGGAGATCATTGACCTGCTGACCACGAGCGCCCAGCAAACGGTGGTGAGCGATGAACTGCTGGCGCGGCTCGGCGCGTATGTGGCGCAGGTGCACACGCCAGAGGCGCAAATCTTCGGCGAGCAATACGAGTTTGAATACTATCGGCGCTTCGTCATCTGCCTGAAGGCGCGGGTGCAGCGGACCATGGAGCATCCGGGTCCCGTCGAAGCCCAGCTGCCGGTGACCAGCTACACGCTGGCGCAGGGAGAGGAGAAGCTGACCCAGGTGCTGCCGGCGTACTGCTCAATGGAGGAGTTCCTTGACGACCTGGAGTCGCTTCGGGCCTCGCTGGCCGCCAATCGAGGGCTGCGCATTGCGCGCACCCTCATCGATCCGCTGATATTGCAGGTGCGAACGTTCGGCCTGCATCTGCACACGCTGGACATCCGCCAGCACGCGCGGGTTCACGCGGCGGCCTTGCAGGAGGCCATCGCCGACACCATGGCGGTTTCGCTGCCCAGCGGACTTTCAGCGCAAACAGCCGGCGTGCTGGAGACCTTTCGCGTGGTGGCGGAGATCAAGAGCGGCTGCTCGCCTGAGGCGATTCGGCAGTACGTCATCAGCGGCGCGGCAACCGTGGAGGATGTGCTGGCCGTGGTGCGGTTGGCAAGGCTGGGCGGCGTCACGGTGGAGGGCGCGGGACGAGACCCGGGATTGATGCCCGTGCCGCTGTTTGAATCCATCGAGGACCTGCGCAATGCGCCGGCCGTTTGCCGCGAGCTGTGGAGCCGGCCCGACTATCGCAAGCTGATGGCAACCTGGGACAACTGGCAGGAGGTCATGCTGGGCTATTCCGATTCGAATAAAGACGGAGGCATGCTGACCAGCACCTGGGAAATCTTCCGCGCCCATCGCGATCTGCACGTGGCGGCGCGCGAGGCCGGCGTGAAGCTGAGGCTTTTTCATGGACGCGGCGGCACCGTGGGCCGTGGCGGCGGGCCCACGCATCGCGCCATCTTTGCCCAGCCCATGGATTCCTTCGACGGCCAGTTGCGCATTACCGAACAGGGTGAGGTGCTGAACTTCAAATATGCCGACGAAGTGCTGGCCGAACGCAACCTGGAATTGATGATCGCAGCCTCGCTGGATGCGCTGGCGCGGCCCAACGCCCGTGACCCGGAGGGCCACTTCACCGGCGTGCTGAAGCCGGAGTGGGAAGCGGCGCTGGACGAATTGTCGGCCATCGCTTACGACTTCTATCGCAAGCACATTCTCAATGACCCAGGAGTGATCACCTACTTTGAGCAGTCCACGCCCGTGGGCGAACTGGAGAACGCCAAAATCGGCTCACGGCCTTCGCGCCGCAATGCTTCGCCGTCACTCTCTGACCTGCGCGCCATTCCCTGGGTCTTCGGATGGACGCAGTCGCGGCTGCTGGTACCGGCATGGTTTGGCGTTGGCTTCGCTCTGGAGCAATACCTAGCGCAATCGGGCGCGCTGGAGCTGTTGCAGACCATGGCCCGCGAATTTCCGCTGTTCATTGACCTGTTGCGCAACGTGGAGATGGCGCTGGGCAAAGTTGACCTGGGCACGGCGCGCCTTTACTCGTCACTGGTTGAGGACGCAAATCTTCGCGAGCGCATTTACGACCTGTTTGAAGCCGAGTTCCATCGCACGGTGCGTGCCGTGCTCACCGTGCTTCGGCAAGCGGAATTGCTTCAAACCAACCAGGTGCTGGCCCATTCCATCAAGCTGCGCAATCCCTACGTCGATCCCATGCACTTGATCCAGGTGGACATGCTGCGGCGCAAGCGGGCCGGCGAAGACACGCCGGAGGTGAACCGCGCCATTGCCGCGACCATCAGCGGAATTTCGGCGGGGCTGAGGAATACGGGATGATTTTCTTATGAAAGAGCGGAAAGCGAGCGGGACGCCAGCCCGGCAACGGGGACCCGGCGTACTTCGGCAACCGCGCGGGTAAGAAGCGCCCTTTCATCTGCCGAAAGGCCTGCCAGGTCGCCGCCTTCAAAATAGGTGAGCGCCTTGATGGCCTCGCTGGGCTGGAAGTTGGGACTAAACATTGCGGCCGCAGCGGCCAAGCCCGCTTCCAGCGGGACTCCGGCGCCAAGTATCGCCGCCACGTCCCGGTAGTCTTTCAACTCGATTCTTTGTTGCATCACCTTCAGCTTTGTCGCAAGCAGATCAAGCAGAGATGCAACTTCAACGACTCCGTCCGGAGTGCGATCGGGAACACCCGCCCTTCCGATTCCGATGCCCCCGAAGAAAGATACCTTCACACCGCCCTCTCCAGCCGGCGCGATCACGCTGAGCGTATCAGGGCGATCCTGAATGATCTTGGATCGGCGGAGAAACGCAAAATCCCTGTGCAGATTCTCTCGATTGAGCGGTTTTTCCGTAAAAAAATCGAAGTCAATCGATGTTCTGTGGCCGAGGCGCAGCGCAATTGCTGTGCCGCCATACAAAACCAACCCCAGGTTGACGCTCGCGTCTAGCTGCGGCCAAAGCTCCCGCTGTGCGGGCGGTAACGCATCCCAATGCGGCTCGAAGTCGCTCACTCGACTCTCCTCACCGGCATTGGAGGCACCGGCCTCTTGCCAAACTCGGCCAGTCCAAGCCGGTAGTGCCAATAGTGCCACGAACGCGGATCCAACTGTCCGGCCTCCGCGCTCTTGAGCACTTCACGGAGATAATCCTCTCCGGCGGCTTCAACCATTTCCGTCAGATCCTCGAAGGCGCCCAGGTTCATGACCTGCGCCGCCACACGGCCGGGAAACTCCATGGCTTCGTCCGGTGTCTTCCACCACACATAACGGGCCGCAAGGGCACGCAGACAGGCAAGCCCCTCACCGGTCAAATCTGTTTGCGGCTTCAGGACTTCCATGCTGCCCACCCTGCTCTTATTTTATCAATACGCTGAATTCACGCGCCTTGCTCTTGCCATCGCCCGCTCCCCGGGTCTACTCTATCTGCATGCGTCGATGTCGCTAACGCCGTCCTGGTGAGAGCTCCGATGCTGGCGTGCGCTCTGTGGCCCGCGCATATTCCCGATCCGCCGCGGCGGACTCCACCTCCACCTCAAAATTCGCACAGCAAGACCGGGGATGCCTGTCCTCGAAGAAGGAGAACTATTATGGCGCATATCGCCGCGGATGTAACTGAACTCATTGGAAAGACTCCGCTGGTGCGACTCAATCGCATCGCAGCCGGCTTGCCCGCTACCATCCTGGCCAAGCTTGAAAGCCAGAACCCCCTCAGCAGCGTGAAAGACCGCCTCGGCTTCGCAATGATCGATGCCGCGGAGAAGGCCGGCAAAATCAAGCCCGGCGAGACCGTCCTCATTGAGCCCACCAGCGGCAACACCGGCATCGCGCTGGCCTTTATCGCAGCGGCCAAGGGCTACAAGCTGATCCTCACCATGCCTGAGACCATGAGCCTGGAGCGCCGCGTGGTTCTGCTGGCTTTCGGCGCGGAGATCGTGCTCACGCCCGGCCCCAACGGCATGAAGGGCGCAGTGGCCAAAGCCGAAGAGATTCTGGCCAAAACGCCAAACGGTTATATCCTGCAGCAGTTCACCAACCCGGCCAACCCCGCCATCCACTACGCCACCACCGGCCCCGAGATCTGGAACGATACCGACGGCAAGGTGGACATTCTTGTTTCCGGCGTGGGCACGGGCGGCACCATTACCGGCGTGGCCAAATACATCAAGGAGCGCAAGCCGGAGTTCAAGGCCATTGCCGTGGAGCCCGCGGATAGCCCAGTCCTTTCCGGCGGCAAGCCAGGACCGCACAAGATCCAGGGCATCGGCGCGGGGTTTGTTCCCGGCGTGCTCGACACAAAATTGATCGATGAAGTCGTCCAGGTGACGAATGATGAGTCGATCGCGGCTGCGCGCAGGCTCCCCCTTGAGGAGGGTCTGTTCGTGGGCATCAGCTCGGGAGCGGCACTGGCCGCGGCGCTGAAAGTGGCTGCCCGGCCCGAGAACAAGGGCAAGCTAATCGTTGTGGTTCTGCCTGACTTCGGCGAACGCTATCTCTCCAGCATCCTATTCGAGTCGCTACGCCAGCAGGCCCTGGCTACGCCGACCGAGCAGATTGCGGTGTTAGCGTGAGAGACAGGGACTAAGGACTAAGGGACTAGGGACTAGGAAC
>JBEKEQ010000064.1:0-22644 GCA_050013735.1 Occallatibacter sp. | reverse complement strand
AACCCCGGCTACGACGACGAGAATGTGAATCATAAACCCAAAAACAAGAACCCCAAAACCCGGACAAATGTGTAAAGCATCCGCCCGGTCTGAAATGTAAAGGAACTGCCCGGCTGGACAACTTCATGCGCCTTCCGTTAGGTTTTTCCGCAGTCTGCTTTTAGCCGGATGCAGCCTCGCTCTTTGCCCTTTCCCCTTCAATTTCTCTCCGCAACCAGATTGTCACCCGCCGCAGGGCGCTTTCCACTCCCTTTGCCGTGAGGCCTGCGCCCGGCTGGCGGGCAATTTCCTCGGCCGTAAACCCCTGCAAATAATACAGCCAGAAAAGGCTGCGGTCCCGCTCGCCTATCACCTCCGGCGCCGAGCGCAGCTTCTCGTCAAGCTGGGCATAGAGCACCGAGCGCTCAGTCTGCGCGGATTGCCGGGCGCTCGCCGCCGTCGTGGGCGCCCCATCTTCCTCGAGCGCCATGGTCACAACTTTGCCGCCCCGCTTGGCCGAGTATCGCCGCCGGTAGTAATCGTTGGCCACCGACGCGGCGACCGTGCGCAGCAGTCCCAGGAACGAATCCTCGCCGCGCGGCTCAAAATCGCGCAGAATGCGCCGCTCCTGCTCACACAGTTTCAAAAAGATTTCTTGCACGATGTCTTCCACCATAGCCGGTGAAGGCGCGCTGACCCACATCCGCGAAACCCGCAGCGCCACCAGAGAGGCCAGCGGCGACGAACGGCGCAGAAACTCCTCCCATTCGGCGGCATCGGAAGAGTGGGCGCAGGCCTTGGCCAGTTCGTTCACCGAAATACGAAGGTCATTCATCGAGCGGGACACCAGTTTACCGGAAAGCCACACCCAAGATTACTACTTTGTAAATTCAAATCCGTCTGGAGGTAACTTGCTCACCGCGCAACGATTTCAACCTGTGCTAGTATGCCCGCAAGCGTTCATCGCCTTTATCCAAGGAATCCTGCATGGAAACCACGCTCCGCCCTCTTAGCCTTGGCGAAATTTTGGACCGCACCGCCCAGCTTTACCGCACCAACTTTGTGCTTTTCGCCGGAATTGCCGCGGTCTACGCCGGCGTGATGCTGGTGTTGAGCCTGGTGCAGATCGGCCTGACCCAGCTTTTTACCGCGCTGAACATGCCCCATCAGACGCAGTGGGCCACACTGGTCTACATCATCGTTATTTTCCCGCTGGCGCTCATCTTTGCGGGTGCGGCCATGGCTGCCAACAATAGGGCCGTCTCCTGGGTCAACCTGGGGCAACCGGCCACCATTCGCGGGGCCTATAAGAGCATTCTGCCGCGGATGGGGCGCTATTTGTGGCTGATGACGATAGCCGCCTTTGTCGTCTATCTGCCTCTTGCGCTGCTCTGGGGCGTTTATTCTGTGCTCCTGTATGGCTATTTCCGTCCCAGCGGAGTGTTGAACCCCCAAACCGCAGGGCATCCCGCCAACCAGCAGGCCATGATCGTTTTTGGAATTGCTTCCGTGGCTGTTTTTCTGCTCTCCGTCCCGGCTGTCGTTTATTCCATCATCATGGCCCTGCGGTATTCTCTCGCGGTTCCGGCGTCGGTGGTGGAAGACCTCAAGGCCCGCAAGGCTCTCCGTCGCAGCATCGATTTAAGCAAGGGTGCGCGGGGGCGCATTTTCATACTCGGGCTGCTGATTTCGGTCATTCAGGTGGGGCTGGTCGGCCTGACGCAGATCCTCTTTATCGTGGCGTCGTTTCAGGCCATCAAACAACACCATCCGGTGCCCGCGTGGTTGCAGGTATTGCAGCAGGTGGTGGGTTTCTTCACCAACAGTTTCATCGGCCCCATGTATGCCACCGGCCTTACGCTTTTCTACTACGACCAGCGCATCCGCAAGGAAGGCTTCGACATTGAGTGGATGATGCAGGCAGCGGGCCTCAGTGCGCCGGTCGCGCCGACGCCGCGCGAGCTGCCGGCTCCTCAGGACGAACCAGGCGCCGTCGCTGGGCCCTTGTCCAGTCCCGATGCGCCTGTTGAGCCGGCTGAGCCGACTTCGCCCGCGCAACCCGAGCCGCTGAACCTAGAGGAAGGACCAGGGAGCGTGCATGAATGAGCCTTTGCACCCTTCGACTCTAGGCGAGATACTCGACCGCACAGCCCATCTTTACCGCTCTCGCTTCCTTGTGTTCCTGGGTATCGCGGCAATTCCTGCCGGGGTATTGCTACTCTGCGCCGGAGGCCTTTTCGCTTTCTTTGCATGGGCGGGCGCTCATAAAGAGAATCCGGAGATCGTCGGCATCTTCGCCATGGTGGCCGCCGTCGTCGCGCTGCTGGGGTGTCTGCCTCTGTATCTGGGCGCAACCGCCCTGGGCACGGCGGCCCTGAATCACGCCGTCGCCCGCGCCTTTGAGAACCAATCCATCACGATTCGCGACGCACTGAAGGACGCCTGGCGCCGCGGCTGGGGCTATTGCGGGCTCTATCTTCTTCAGGCTCTCATCATCTGGATCGCACCCCTGGCCATATGGTGTGTGTTGGTTCTGCTTGGCGCGTTCGCGGTTGCGCTGGCGCAAACTGCCGGGTCGGGCGCATTGGCCAGTGGGCTTCTGGGACTTATGGCGATAGTGGTCGTGCTCGCAATGACCGGCTACTGCATCTGGATGTTCCTGCGCCTTTCTCTGGCCTTTCCCGCCAGCGTGGTCGAAAGCATCAGTCCTACCGCGGCGCTCAAACGCAGTTCAACTCTCAGCCAGGGAACACGCGGCCGCATCTTTTTGCTTTATCTGCTGGGAACGGTGCTCAACTACATCTTGATGTTTGTCTTTATCTTGCCTGTGTTCATCATCCTTGCTTTGATTCCCCACGCGAACAACCCTGAGAACGAGCAAGCCACCGGCATGGCCAACATCTTCATCGTGTACGGTGGAAGCTTTGTAATCCAGGCAGTCACACGCCCGGTCTTTGGCATCGCCCTTATGCTCTTCTACTACGACCAGCGCATCCGCAAGGAGGGCTTCGATATCGAGTGGATGATGCAGCAAGCCGGGATGATGCCACCGACCCCGGTGCAAATGGAAGCCGCGCCCTGGCTACCCCCAATATCCCTTCACGCTCCGCCGCCGGAAGCTGTGGCGCTACCGGAAGCCATTGCGCCACCGCCCGCGGAGCTTCCGGCATACACAGTAGCTCCCGCTCCATCTGAGGAGACCCTATGAATGAAATCGCTTCTTTCGCGCCCTTTGCTCCAATTCCCGCGGGACCTAAATCGTTCGGCCAGATTCTCGATCGCACCTTCCGCCTGATGCGCGAGCATTTCTGGCGATTGGTGGGCCTTGCAGTGCCGCCGACGGCTGTGCTCTTTGTGGTGATTGGCGCGGTTGAGGCTGTTATCTGGGCGCCGATGATCCGGCAATGGCCCACACCGCCCGCTCCCGACACAATCCTCCGCTCATTCACGCCGGCGTACTTCATCCCGGCGTTTTTCGTCCTCACGCTGCTCTTTCTCGCACTCTTCTCGATTTATTTGGCGGCGGCGAGTTATGCTTCAACGCGGGCGGATTCAGGCGTCAAAACTGCGTTTCGCCAGGCTTATGGGCTCGCGTGGCGGCGCGGCGGACGGCACCTTTGGCTTCTGGTGCTTTGCTATCTGTACGCATTTCTTCCGCTCCTGGTGGTCGAGGTGGCGGCTGCTCTCGCGGCCGCAGCGCTGGTTCGCGGCGGCGGCACGGCTAGCCCGGCGATATTCATATTGATTCCCCTGGCAGTTCTGTTCTATCTTGCATCCGTCGCTTACGGGATCATCATGGCGCTGCGACTTTCGCTGACCTTCCCTGCTTGTGTTGAAGAGGACCTGGCAGTCCGCGCAGCAGTCGGCCGGAGCTTCCAGCTCACCCGCGGTGCAAAGGGCCGCATCTTTCTGGTCGTGCTGGTCATTTACGCCGCCCTATACGCCGCCATCATGGTTGTCGAGCTCGCCGTGATGTTTCTCGTCGCCATCTGCTTCTTTGCCGGAATGGCGCTGCATGCTCAGTGGTCCACCCCATGGGGTTATGCGGGGGCGGGCTTCATCATCATTTGTGCATTCGCCGCCATCGTTCTCTTCACCTCACTGACCTATGCAACGCTGGTGACTGCACTCGCCATCCTCTACCACGACCAGCGGCTGCGCACGGACGGCCCGTTGGCCGCGCCACCGCAATCCGCAGGGCTTGAATAACGCCGTCCCGGCGTATACTGGCGCGTGACCGGAAGCCACACCAAAATCCTGCATCCAAACCGGTTTGCCCGGAGGGCCAATATGTGTCACCTGCGCTCGCTCACCCTCAGCCTGCTCGCGTTTTTTGCCGCACTCACTTTGACGGCCCAAGCTACACCTGCTCCCACACTCAAGGTAACTTCGCCTAACGGCCAAATCGCCTTTCTCTTGTTCGATGCGACGGCCGCGCCCGACCCGGCCGACGAACTGCATGACGCTGCCGCTCCGGCAACGTCATGGCCGCTGGGGTTGCGCTACGCTGTGGAGTTTCACGGCAAACGGCTGTTCAATCAGTCGAGAATGGGCCTGGACATTGCGGGCCAGGCCGAGTTGGGTCCCGGCATGAACAAGGTGAGCGAGCAAGCCGGCGCGGTGGACGAGAGTTATACCATCCCGGTGGGCAAGACAAAGACAGTGCGCGATCACTTTAACTCCGTCCGCGCCGATTTCGCGGACGGCGCGGGCCGCAAGTTATCCATCGAGGTGCGGGTTTACGACGATGGCGCGGCGTTTCGCTATCTCGTCCCCGATCAGCCGGTTATGAGGCAGATCAATATCACCGACGAGATTACGCAGTTCAACTACGCCAAAGACGCCACCACCTATCCGCTCATCGTCAAAGGCTTCGTCACCGAGTACGAGGACGAGTTTCAGCAGCGGCTGGTCAGCGGACTCCACGACGACTGGATCGTCGGCATGCCGCTGCTGGCCGAGGAGCCAGGAACCGGCTGGGTAGCCGTGACCGAAGCCGACATCGACAACTACGCGGGCATGTTGCTGCGCAAGGACAAGGAGCGCTTCGCCCTTCGCGGCGCGCTGGCCCCGCATCTTGACCAGCCGGGAGTCGCAGTCAAAACCTCCGCGCCCTTCAACAGCCCCTGGCGCGTCCTCATGATCGGCGATGAGCCGGGACGCCTCATCGAGTCCAACATCGTTCTCAATCTCAATCCCCCCTCCAAGATCGCGGACACATCGTGGATTGTTGCCGGAAAGTCTGCATGGGACTGGTGGTCGGGCGAAGCTGCGCCGAGCGTGAGCTTCAAGACCGGCATGAACACCGCGACGATGAAGCACTACATCGACTTCGCATCCGACTCGGGATTCCCCTACATGCTCATTGACGCGGGCTGGGCGGTGGGCGACTGGAAAAAAGGGGAAGACATTACTCACGTCAACCCGGATGTGGATATGCAGGAGCTGCTGCGCTATGCGAAGGAAAAGCATGTTCGCCTGTGGCTGTGGTCTACCTGGCAGGCAGTGGATAAGTACATGGACCAGGCCTTTCCGCTTTTTGAGCAGTGGGGCATTGCGGGCGTGAAGATCGACTTCATGAACACCAACGACCAGTGGAAGGTGAACCTTTACCGGCGCATTATGGAAAACGCCGCGGCGCATCACCTGATGATCGATTTCCACGGCGCTTACAAGCCCGACGGCCTGCGGCGCACCTTTCCGAACCTGATGACGCGCGAAGGAGTGATGGGCAAGGAGTATCTGAAGTGGAGCGCACGCACCACTCCGACGCATAACACCACGTTGCCCTTTACGCGCATGTTAGCCGGCCCCGTGGATTATACGCCCGGAGCGTTTGGCAACAGCAACCGCGAAAACTTTGTGGCCCGTAACTACATGCCCATGGGCCTGGGCACGCGGGCGCACGAGTTAGCGCTTTTTGTGGTCTTCGAAAGCCCGTTCGAAATGGTTTCCGACTATCCGGAACACTACCAGGGACAAAGGGATTTCAACTTTATCAAGCAGGTTCCAACCACATGGGACGAAGTGCGCGTGCTGGGCGGCAGGCCGATGGAGAACATTACATTGGCGCGCCGCAGCGGGAAGGATTGGTATGTAGGCTCTATTACCAACTGGGATGAGCGCACGGTGAAGGTTCCGCTTAGTTTTCTGGACGGGGGCAAGTACGTGGCGGAGATATACGCGGACGCGCCGGACGCTGCCACGGAAGCTACGCATACAACAATTTCGAAGCGGGTGGTGGACCGGAACACGGTGCTCGATGTGCACATGGTCTCCGGCGGCGGCAACGCCATCTGGATTCACCCGGCTGAGACTCGCTAACAGCGCACTGCCGCAAGGGATGAGAGGCTCAGCAGACAGTCGCATTGCAAACCCGCTTACAACGCAAGATCGGAGAAACCGCATGACGACAACTTTGCGAACCTTGAACCTGGGCGGAATCCTCGACCGCGGCGTGAACATCTTCCGTGCCCAGCCGCTCCTGTTCTTCGGCCTGGGCTTGATCCCCGGCCTGGCAGAGCTCGCCTATCAAATCGCCTCCGTCCATCCCAAATCTGTCACCAACCCTGACGCCGCGCATATCGCCCTCGTCGTAGCGAGCTACGGCGCTACATTCGTTCTCTGGGTTGGGCAAATCGTACTGGGCGCCATCGTCACGGCGGCGGTTTGCCTTGCCACATCCAAAATCAATCTTGGAGAAGCAATCAGCATTCGCTTCGCCTTCGACTCCTTCAAGTCCAAGGGTGGCAGGCTTGTCTGGCTTGGATTCTTGCAGGGCTTTTACGCCGGTTGGCCATTTTTCATCATCGTCTTTGTCGCCGCGTTTATGGCTGCCGGAGTGGGGTCATCGGCAAATCCTCTCTACGTTATGCTACCCATCTACATTCTCGGCTCCGTTCCCTGCATCGCCCTTTATACCCGCTACGCACTCGCCTTTCCTGCTTGCGCCATCGAGAATCTTGGTGCGCAGGCCTCCATTAAGCGGAGCGTCGGCCTGAGCGAAGGCGGGCGATGGAGAATTTGCGGCGGATTCCTGGTGCCGTTGGTGCCTCCTTTAATCGTGCTCGGTGGTTCTGCCGCGCTGATCGAGTATCTCAAGGCAGTCAGCCCGCTTCTTGCCGAAAGCCCTCTTATTGCCGCCAGCCTGAACGGGCTCGCAGCGTTGCTCATGGGCCTGGTCTTTACCCCCTTTAACTCCATCGTCCTCACACTGCTCTACTATGATCAGCGCATACGCCGCGAAGGCTACGACATCGAGAGAATGATGGACACCGCCGGAATGAACTCGCCCGTAACGGAGCTCAGCGAAGCCGGGCCGGCCGCGACCGAAGCTGAGGAAGCGCACGCGTGACGGCACGGAGGGCATTTGCGATGGCCGCATTGGCTGCATCCATGGCTGCCGCGCAGGGCCGCGCCGATGCGCAGATTGTGACCGAACCCGCTCCCGAGGCCGGCAAACCCCATGACGCGTCTCTGGACGATTACCGCCAGCACCTGCTCGACCTGACGACTTTGGTGCAGACCTGCGCCAAGGCTCGCAACGACAAGGCTTGCGACCCCACGCTGGTGGGCGCGGACGACCGCGTTGCACTTGCCGTCGGCCCCAATGCCGAGCGACGGCTGGTGCGCTACGGATGGCTGCGGGTGCTGCTGGCCAAAGCCCGCAAGCCCGATCAATCCGCCCCCAAACTCGCCGCGAAACCCGCGCCGCCTGTAACCTTCAAGCCCGGCGCGCCTCACGCTCAGAACGCTTTGCCACCGCCGCGCACCGTCACTGAGCTGTTGCAGGACGCCGCAAGCCGCCTTGACGAGGATCTAACCCAGTCGAACGCCACCGCTGAGGCACTGCCCGCTCACGCGCCTGAACGCGAGGCCATGCGGCAGGTGCTGGCCGGCCCCGACTTCCGCAACCTTGAGGATCCCGCGGCCAAAGATACGTTTCTTGAAAAGCTGCGCAGTTGGCTCGACCATTTCTTCAGCTCCGCAGCGCAGCTGACCGCGCACGCGGCCTGGGTGGGGCGCGCCCTGGTGTGGGGATTCATTTTGGCTGCCTGCGTTGCCTTGGTTTGGATCCTGATGCGGCTTGAGCTCCGCGGGCGCATCCGCGTGGTGCCGGACGATATGGGCCCCGGCGCGGGCGCTGCCTCAGCCCGCGATTGGCAACTGTGGCTGGAGGATGCGCGCAAGGCAGCCGACGCCCGGCTCTTCCGCGAGGCGGTTCACTTCCTCTACTGGGCCTCGATTTCGCGCCTCGAATCGCGACGGCTGTGGCCCGCCGACCGCGCCCGCACTCCGCGGGAATATCTCGCCCTGGTGGCCGCGGAAGACCCGCGTAAAGCCGGGCTGGCTACGCTGACCGGCAACTTTGAGCGCATCTGGTATGGCGGGCGCGCAGCCGCCGAGCCTGACTATCGCAGCGCCGAGCAACTGGCGTCCGCGCTGATCTCCGCAAGCGGGTCGCCGGCGAGGGGAGGGTCGGCGCAATGAAATTCCTCTCCTCACTCGACGCCAAAGACCGGCGCCTGCTGCTCTGGAGCCTGGGCATAGGGCTGGGGCTTGCGACCCTGACCGGGTTTCTGCTCCCTAACGGCAACGGGAACGACAATCCCCTGCCATCGACTTATCTTTCAGGCCAGCACGGGGCGCGCGCCGCTTATGAAACGCTGCTTCGCTCCGGATATTCTGTGGAGCGCTGGGAGCGTCCGCTTGACGAGTTGGCGGCAACGGCAGGACCGGAGACGGTGGTTATTTTTGCCGAGCCGTACGGCCGTGAAGACAGCGACATCAAAGCAGTCCGCACCATTCTGGAACGCGGGGGCCGCGTGCTTTCTACCGGGAGCGGAGGCGCGGCCATTTTGCCCAGCAAAGCTGCCGGCGCGTCAGGGGATTTTGACTTTGCCGCGTGCAAGCTGGAACCGGAGGGCCTTGACCCTCTGGCCAGTACCGGCGAAGTGTGGATGGTTCCAAACGCGTCGTGGTCCGTGGGCGATCCCGCACAGCGCGTGGACTACAGTTGCGCCGGCCAGCCCGCTGTGGTGGAGTACGCGTGGCAAAAGGGCCGCGTGGTTTGGTGGGCCAGCTCCACGCCGCTTGAAAACGGCTCGCTCGCCCGCGCCCACAACCTCGAACTGTTCCTGAATTCTCTCGGTCCGCGCGATGGCCATCGTTTTTATTGGGACGAGTCGCTGCATGGGGAAGTTCAGTCGGTTTGGAGCTATGCCGCAGGGCCGTCGCTGACCCTGCTGTGGATTGGGCTGCCGTTGCTGGGATTGCTTGTCGTGCTCAGCTTCAGCCGCCGCAGCGGCCCGGTGCGCGATCTGCCCCTCCCGGCGCGCGCCACACCCATTGAGTTCCTCGAGGCGCTCGGCTCGCTCTATCGCAACGCCGGCGCGGCCTCCACGGCCGTCTCCGTTGCGCTGGAGCGCTTTCGCCGCCAAAGCCTGCGCCTCTGCGGCTTGCGCGCAACCAAGATGAGCGCGGCTGATTTGGCTGCCGCCATTCGCCGCCGCTTTCCCCAGGCCGATCCTGACCTCGAAGCCGACCTTGCCGCCTGCGAGGAAGCCGTCTCCGGCGATATCATCAACCCCGCCGATGCCCTTAAGCTGATCGTCAAACTCCACGGCCACGGCGAAAAGCTGTCCGCCGCGGCAAGTCCCAGCGGACCCGCCGCAATATCATCAGGAATTCACCCCATACCGCAGGAAAGGCCCTCATGAGCCAGGAAGACAATCTCGACCCCGCGCAAGCACTCAACCAGGACGCTAAAGCCGCGGAGCCGCTCGCCGCAACCAGCCAGCTCATCGCCCACGCACGCCGCGAGCTGGGCCGGGTCATCGCCGGGCAGGAGGCGGCTATTGAAGAAGTGCTGATCGCCGTTCTTTGCCAGGGCCATGCGTTGCTTGAAGGCGTACCGGGCATTGCCAAAACGCTGACGGTGAAGGCCCTGGGGCGGCTGCTCGGCATCGGCTTTCAGCGCGTGCAGGCCACGCCTGACCTGATGCCCGCCGACATTCTCGGCACCACAATCTTGCGCGCGGGCTCTGAGAATTTCAGCTTCCATGCCGGCCCGGTCTTTACCGATCTGCTGCTGGTGGATGAGATCAACCGCATGCCTCCGCGCACCCAGGCTGCGCTGCTGGAATGCATGGAAGAGCGCCAGGTGACCAGCGACGGCGTGCGGCGTCCGCTGCCGGCTTGGTTTACCGTCTTCGCCACGCAGAACCCGGTCGATTTCGAGGGCACGTATCCTCTGCCCGAAGCGCAATTGGACCGCTTTCTGCTCAAGATTCGCATGGTTTACCCCACGCAAGCTGAGGAGTTGCAGATTCTGGAGCGCCATCACGCCGGCACCGGCGCCGGCCTGCTGGAAGACGCCTCGATTACGCAGATTCCTGAAGGGCTGCTGGCCGCCGCTTGCGCCGAGGTGCGGGCAATCAGGATTGAGCCGGAGCTTTACGGCTACATCCTTTCACTTGCCCGCCGCACCCGCGAGTGGCCCACGCTGCTGCTGGGCGCCAGCCCCCGCGCGGCGCTGAGCCTGATGCGCGTGGCCCAGGCTTCGGCAGCCTTCGACGCTCGCGACTACCTGGTTCCCGACGACGTGAAGCGCGCCATGCAGCCGGTGCTGCGCCATCGCGTGATGCTCAAGCCGGAAGCAGAGTTGGAAGGCTTCGACGCCGACCGCGTGCTGGCCGACGTCATCGCCGCCGTCCCGGTGCCGCGGCAGTGATCTCGCCCTCGCTTCATCCTGACCCCATTCGCGCCGTCTGCGAACGCCGGCGCTTGTGGGGCTTTGGACTCACGCCGCGCGCGATTGGCCTGCTTTGTGTGGGCTTTCTATTGCTCATTCCCGGGTTTTGGGAGGCGCGCCTGGCCTACGCCATGCCGGCCTGGGATGCACTGGTTCTGCTGGCCGCGCTGCTTGACGGGCTGCGCCTGCCGCGTCCCGCACAACTCACCGCCGGGCGCTCCTGGTCCAACGCCCCATCTCTCGATTCGGAAACAGAGATCGAACTGACCGTTGAAAATTCCGGTCGGGTGATCCTGGACTGCCGTCTGGTCGACGATCTGCCGCCGGCTTTGGTTGCGGAGCCTGCCGCTCATCGGCTCACGGCCTTTCCACGGGTTCCCGCTTCCCTCCGCTACCGAGTGCAACCCACAGAGCGCGGCGATTGGCAGGCGGGCTGGCTTTACCTGCGCTATCGATCGCCCCTCGGCCTGGCCGAGCGCTGGGCGCGCGCACCGCTGGCCCAGACGGTGCGCGTGTACCCCGCTCTGCGCGCCGGGGAAGAGCAGGAGATATTTCTTGCCCGCAGCCGCCAGACCGATCTGCAACTGCGCCGGTCGCAGCAGCGCGGGCTGGGCCGCGACTTTGAGAGCTTGCGCGAGTACCGCGAGGGCGATGACCTGCGCGACATCTGCTGGACAGCCACCGCCCGTCGGGGCAGCCCCATTACACGCCAGTACCAGTCCGAGCGCAGCCAGCCTGTTTGGATTGTCCTCGACTGCGGCCGCCTGATGCGCTCCCGCGTTGCCATGACGCCGCTTTTCAGACCAAGTGCGGAAGGAGCCAGGGGTTTGACCACCCGGATTGCGCCCGATGAATTGAGTCAGGCATTGGCCCCGCAAAAGGCGCGGTCAAGCCCCCACTCCAAGCTCGACTACGCCTGCACCACCGCCGTCGCCCTGGCCCAACTGGCTCTTTTTTCGGGCGACCGTGTGGGCCTGCTGGCTTATGGGCAAGGTATCCAGCAGCGCCTTTTGCCGGGACGCGGCGCGGCCCATCTGCGCCAGTTGATCGAATCCCTGGCCCAGGTCCACGCCGAGCCCGGCGAAGCGGACCACCTGCGCGCCACCGCTGTCCTCAACCGCCTTCAGCCCCGCCGCTCCCTGATCTTGTGGGTTACCGACCTGGCTGAAACCGCCATGCGACCCGAGGTCATCGACGGCGCGCTCCAACTGCTGCGCCGCCACGTGCTTTTGTTTGTCGCCATGGCCCAGCCGGAGGTGGAGTCCATCGCCCAGGCCCGCCCCAAAAACGTCGATCAGATGTTCCGCGCCGCGGCTGCGCAGGAGATGGCCGCCCGGCGCGAGTTGCTTCTTGCCTGCCTCCACGAACAAGGCGCGCTCACCCTCGACCTCAACCCCGAAGCGCTTACGTCATCGGTTCTGAATAACTACCTGATGGTGAAGGAACGAGCGATGGTGTAGAAGGATTTGCGGCTTTTCTGCTACGCTCAGAATCCCAAATGCCTGTTGCCTCATCTGAGAGAATGGTGACAGTGAATCGAGCGTTGCATTCTTTCTTCCGGCAAGCGGCAATCCCCGCATTTTTCGCCGTCCTTTTCGCGGCTTTGGCGGCGACGGCCATGCGCGCCCAGGCGTCCAATCCATCTTCGGCCAGCAATCCCTTCTACGGCAGCGTCACCGTTCGCGGCGCCAGCGATGAAACCCTGAAGCTCTCGCTTGACGAGGCTATCCGTCGCGGCCTTGAAAACAACCTGGGCCTCAAGCGAGCCGAGAACGGCGAAAAGCAGCTGCACGGAGAAAAGAACGAAGCCCTGCAGGCGTTCCTGCCGACCATTACCCTCACCGGCGATACCGGCGTTTACCAGCACAATCTGGTTGCGCTGGGCTTTGGCCCGGATGCCGTAAAGAAGTTTGCCGCATTTTTTCCGCCGGGCGTGAAGCTGGCTGAAATCACCCGCGACACCCTCACCGAAGGCCAGATCCACTTGAGCCAGACCCTCTTTTCCGGCCCGGTGATTGCGGGCTACAAAGCTGCCGGCGCGGGGGAGCGGGCGGCTTATTTTGCCAAAATGTCGGCGCGCGGCGAGGTGGTGCAGCAGGTAGCCACCGCCTATTTACACGCCATTGCCGACGCAAGCCAGGTGGACAACGCGAGGGCCCTGGAATCTGCCGACGAGGTGCTGTTCAACCATGCCCACGCGGAGCATGAAGCTGGAACAGCCGCCAACCTGGATGAGCTGCGTGCGCGCGTCCAGCTTCAGGCCCAGCAACAATCCCTGATCTCGGCGGAAAACGCCTTCGAGAAGGACCTGATCCTGCTCAAGCGCGAAATCGGCATCGACTCCGGACAGAAGATCGCTCTGACTGACTCCGCGCCCTATAGCGAATTGGCTGCGCAGACCCCTGAAGAAGTCCGCGCCGTGGCCTACAAGAATCGCCAGGATTACCAGAATTATCAAAATCAGTTGGTGGCCTATAAAGCCATTCACAACGCCTATCGCGCCCAGCGCCTGCCCACGCTCAGCTTCAACGGCTACTACGGCGTGAGCGAGGTAGCGTCAATTGGTTCGCATGGGAATCTCATGGCGCAAGGCACGCTGAGCATCCCAATTTTCCGCGAAGCGAAATTGCGCGGGGATGCGGACGCCGCCAAGGCGCAGTTTTCTGCCGTGGACGCCGAACTCGCCGATCTTCGCAATCACATTGACCAGCAGGTGCGGTCGGCGCTGCTTGATGTGGATGCGACATCCAAATTGGTCGACGTGGCCCGCTCCAATGTGGAACTGGCCACCCGGGCCCTCAGCGACGAAACCGACCGGGTGAACGCCGGAGTGGACGACAACCTGCCCCTGGTGGATGCGCAGGCTACGCTTGCCTCCGCCGAGAGCAACCTGGTGGAGAGCCTTTATCAATACAACCTGTCAAAGCTGGCCCTTGCCCGTGCCTCGGGAGTTCTTGAACAGCAATACCGCGTTTACCTCGGCCGCTGAGCAATCCGGTGGCGATACTCATGCTTTTTTGCCCAGTTTCGTAAGAGTTTCATGAACTTTGTCTATCCACGTCCTGCTCACGAGTAAAGTAGGGACAGGGGAAGCCTGCATCCATGGCCAGAAAACTCAGGATCAAATACTATGTCGAGCAGGATGCGGCGTCACTCGCGCGCCGGGCGGCGCAGTATTTTGTCGAGATGGTGGGCGAAGCGGTGGCAGGGCGAGGTCGGGCACGTATCGCGATCAGCGGAGGGTCAACGCCCAAGGCCACCTTCGAATTGCTGGCCGACCCCAACCAGCCATGGCGCAACCGCATGCCCTGGGATAGCCTGGAGATTTTCTGGGTGGACGAGCGCTGCGTTCCTCCCGATGACGCCGAGAGCAACTATCGCATGACCCGCGAGGCGCTGCTCGATCATGTTCCACTGAAGCCTGAGCAGATTCACCGCATGGAAGGCGAACTGAAGCCGGAAGACGCCGCCATCCGTTATGAATCGGAGCTGCGCAACAGCTTCTACCTGGAGGGCGCCGATAACCCGCGGTTCGACCTTGTGGCGCTGGGCATGGGCCCCGACGGGCACACGGCCTCGCTTTTCCCCCACACCACGGCGCTTCATGAACGGAACCGCCTGGTCACCGCCAATCACGTGCCACAAAAGAACGCCTGGCGCATCACCCTGACCTGGCCAGTGATTGATCACGCCAGCTCAGTCTTCTTCCTCATTGCCGGAGCCGATAAAGCCAAGATTTTAAATGAAGTTTTAACCGGCCCGCAGGACCCGGAGCGGCTCCCGAGCCAGCTCATCTGGCCGGCAAGCGGTATACTGACCCTTATTTTGGATAAGGACGCAGCTGCGCTTCTACCCCCCACAGACGGGGAGGGTTGCGGGTTTTTGGAGAGGGAACGATGATTTTGGCGGGCGATGTAGGCGGCACTAAAGTCCACCTTGCACTGTACGACTTTAAAGACGGCAATCTTGGATGCATCCGCGATAAACAATATCCAGCCAAGGAATACGCCGGCCTGGAAGTGATCGTAAAGCAGTTTCTGGGCGCGGACAAAGTGACAGCGGCCTGTTTTGGCGTGCCGGGGCCGGTGCGTGACGGCCGTTTGCGCTTGACCAACCTGCCCTGGACCCTGGACAGCCGCGCGCTGGCCGCCGGCCTGGCGATCGAACACGTTTTCCTGATCAACGACCTCGAGGCCAACGGCTACGGCGTGGCCGAGCTTTCCGCCGACCAGATTTACACCCTGAACGAGGGTGACGCCAGCCAGGTGGGCAACCGAGCGCTGCTCGCCGCCGGAACCGGACTGGGCGAGGGCTACCTGGTGTGGAACGGCCACAAACACATTCCCTATCCCTCAGAGGGCGGGCACGCCGACTACGCTCCCCGCAACGAGGACGAAATCGACCTGCTTCGCTTCCTGAAGCAGAAGTACAACGGGCGCATCAGCTTTGAGCGGGTAGTCAGCGGACAGGGCCTGACCAACGTTTACGAGTTCCTGCTGGAAGTGCGCGGCATGGAAGAGCCAACCTGGCTGTCAGAGCGCATAGCCGACGCCGGCGACCCCAATGCCGTCATCACCGAGATGGCTCTTTCTGCCAAGAGCGAAATCTGCGAGAAGGCATTGGATATGTTCGTTTCCGCCTACGGCGCCGAGGCCGGCAATTTGGCCTTGAAGATTCTCTCCGTTGGCGGTCTTTACGTTGGCGGCGGGATCGCGCCACGCATCCTTGAGAAGTTCAAGGACGGTTCCTTCATCAAGGCCTTCACTGACAAGGGCCGTCTCAGCCACCTGCTCGTTAACATGCCCGTCCGCGTGATTCTGGAGAGCCGCGCCGCGCTGCTAGGCGCCGCAGCCTACGCTGAGGCCCGCGCCGCTGAGATCAGCGGGATTTCGCACCGTGCCGCGTCGGTTAAGAGTTAGCTTCGATCCTCTGCGAAGAAATCGGGGCCAACCGGAAACGGCTGGCCCTCGCCGTTAAGGCAGGAACTCCTTATCAATCTATCGGCCCGATGGCGCGCCCAGCGGGAGCACTGTCTTTCCAAACGTCGAGTTCGTCACCAGCGCAAAGCTGGTGTACATGGCCAGAAGTCCGCAGATCAGGCCGACCCAACCGCCGGCTACATTCAAGCTGTGCTGGCCGAGCAGGTCTCCAAAGCCAAGCAGGAAGAACGTGATCCAGAGCGTAAGAAACACCCACCACAACGCCTTGGCCAGGCGGAAGGTGGCGATCCACATATAGAAAGTGAAGACGCCCCATCCGATGAGCGTGACGGCAATTGTGCTGGCCGCTCCCGTGAGGTCGAGCACGCCGTGCGTGCCCAGAACCACGAGAAGCGCAAACCACCACCAGAAGGCACCGTAACTCAAAAACGCAACGGTACCGAAGGTGTTGCCGGTGCGGAACTCCATTAATCCGGCCAGCATTTGCACCAGGCCGCCAAAGGCAAAGGCCAGCGGCAGCACCACCGGCTCGCCCCCTTTGGGCAAAACGCCGGCGTTGATCAGGCTCAAGACCACGGTGGTCAGTCCAAATGCGATCAGGCCCAGCGGCGCTGGGTTGGCAAACGTGGATTTCGCTTCTTCGGCCATGAAACTCCTCATCTTTCGTTGCACAGAAATTTGTGTTGCTGCCGCTCGGGCTTCAGCGCGCCTGCCGGGGGAGGCGGTTACGCGGTTGAAAGAGCGAAGTTTGGGAACGGCGCGATGATTCCATACACCGATGCCCCTGTCAAGACGCAAATATTTGCCGCAATCCGACGCCGGACAGGCGGGCCCGGCGCGTCGCATTATCGACCCAGCGCCGTACCCAAGGTCGCAATCGTTCCATGATAAAAAAACTGCCCCAGCCCCACCGTGAACAGCCAGCAGCCATAGAGGGCGTGCTCAAAGCTGGACGTGGCCAGTGAGCGGGTCTGCGCGTAGCGCGTGGCAAACAGCAGGCCGCCCAAGAAGGTGAGCCCCACGGCCAGCCAGTTGTGGAAGATGATGTGCAGAAACGCAAACACCGCCGCGCTGGCCAGAATCATCATCCACTTTGCCTGAAACAGCCCCGCATAGCGCTCGAAGAAGAAGGCCCGGTACAGCACTCCCTGCGGATAGACCGAAGCCGTGGGATAGGCCACCATCACCACCATCCAGAAGACGGGATGCTGGCGCACCAGGCTCCACTCCAGCTCCGGCGCGAAATGCCGCACCGCCAGCCACAGCGCCAGCGCACTGACCGCGAAAATGGCCAGGATGGCTGCCAAGCGCGCGGGCAGCTGGCCCACATTCCAGAGCCGCGTACGATCGAAGCGGGGATCGCGCAAAAGCCGCCAACCCGCATACCCGGCCACCAGCCACAGCGTCGGCAGCGCCGGAAAGTGTACCGGCGAGAGGCGATACCCTAGCGGCAAACCAACAAAAAGCAGCAGGAACTCGATCACCAATGCGGTGCGCTTCATGGCCGGGGACGCCTCATGCTCAGAGTACTGTCGCATCTTAAGGATTCGATGCAAATCCAGCCAGCCCGCATCGAGCGGATCCGCCAGGGCCAGGCGTTATTGCACCTTCTCCATTTGAGCCGAGAGCATCTGCCGGTAGAGATCGCACTGACGGCCGCGCAGTTTGGCCGCCGCCACCGCCTGCCCATCCTGCGTAAATTGGATGAACGACTGCGCGTCGCCGAATTGCGGCCACTCTGTAACTCCGCTGGAATTGGGATCGCCGGTTTTGGCGAAGTTCGTCCAGTAAGTCTCCATCAGCTGCGAAAGCTTGAAATCGACAGGCGCAAAGTCTGAGGCAAAGGAGAACTGCCCCGAATGCGGGAAATAGCCAAAGACGTAGGGCAGTTCGGCGGAATGAATAGCTCCCACAGCTTCGTGTCCGGGACTGGCGCGCTGGAACTCATACTCGTAAGTTGGGTGATGTGCCGCGTTGTGCCACGCCGCCTCAGTGCTGGCAGGACAACGGAAGCGTGTATCGGCTGTCCATTGTGCGGCCGGTGAGCCGTAAAGCGGATCAACAGCGCGTTGCCCGCCATCCGCCAGTCCGTAAATCGCTAGAGCCTCGGGTGCAAACTCTCCCGCCTTCTCTTGAATTTCTTTGCGCACCTGGTCCGCTGAATCTGAGCTGCCAAACTCCATGGAATTGGAGCCAATCAGCAGTGGGATCGCCGACTCCTGCCCGAAGGCAAAAACCTCCGCAGGCGAACGCGTGATCACCCAGCCGTCGATATTCGGAGCCATAAGCGGACGATCAGGCCCGTGCATCGTGGAGATGGCATTCAACAGTTCCGCCGCTGATATGCCGCGCAGAAACTTCAGGACGCCGTCGCCGGCAGGAGCTTTCATTTGAGCCGCGAATGCCACTCCGGCCTGCTCTGACTCGGCAAGAGGAAGCAGCGGAACCAGCAGCGGCGTTCCGCTTTCAGGAATCGCGCGCTGAAACCAGTTTTTGGCACGCGAAGTCATCAGCAGGCCCGTATCCTGCGCGCCCGCGGATTGGCCGAAGACAGTAATGTTCTTCGGGTCGCCTCCAAATTTTGCAATGTTATCGATGACCCACCCGAGTGCCGCAATTTGATCCATAAGTCCGTAATTGCCCGATGAGCCATGCGCCGACTCGCGGGTGAGTCCGGGATGAGAAAAGAACCCGAAGATGCCCAGCCGGTAATTGACAGTCACCAGCAAAACTCCGTGATTGATCAGCGTTCCGTCTTTATACAGCGCGCTCGACGCCGTCCCGCCTGTATTGCCGCCGCCGTGAATCCAGAACATGACGGGCAGCGGTTTCTTGGCCGGCCACTCTGGAGTCATCACGTTCAAATAGAGGCAGTCTTCGCTGCTGGTTTCAGCGGCGCGGCGGTTCCATTCTCCGCTCACCGACTGCGCGCACGAAGCGCCGAAGGCCGTGGCGTCGCGCACTCCGCTCCATGTTTTGGCCGGCAAAGGCTCATGCCAGCGCAAGTTGCCCACCGGCGGCTGCGCGTATGGAATGCCCAAAAACTCCGCGCCTCCGGTTGGTCTGGCCGCGCCGCGAATCTTTCCGCTGGCGGTGCGCACAACCAGCGCGTTGTCTTCCGCGCTGGCCTGCATGCCACCAGTCGAAAAGAGGACTGCCATGGAGGCAAGCACGAAAATCGCCTTAAAATTAGGGCACGGAATGAATCGGCAGACGAATTTGGCCACTTGAACCCCCACTCTCGACAACCATCGCGAATTTTACCAATTCTGTGTCGGCACGGTTTTTTGCTGGCCACGGGACGTCCGGCGCCAATTGCGCTTCCGCTCGTACTCACGGTTTACGGCTATCCTGAAGAGGACCGCCGCATGATCTTTGCCCACACCATCGGCAACACGCGCTACACCTTCGCGGACCTGCGCGAACTTCTGGCCAAAGCCACGCCCGCGCGCAGCGGAGACGTGCTGGCCGGCGTGGCTGCCCGCTCAGCCGAGGAGCGCGTCGCCGCTCAATTCGCCCTCGCCGATCTGCCCCTCGAGCATTTCCTCTCCGAGCAGCTCGTTCCTTACGAGGCCGACGAGGTCACGCGCCTCATCGTAGACACCCACGACGCCGCGGCCTTCGCGCCCGTCTGCTCTTTCACCGTGGGCGAGCTGCGCGATTGGCTGCTCAGCGACGAAGCGACCGGGGACCGACTCGGCGCTCTCGCGCCCGGCCTGACGCCGGAGATGGCCGCCGCGGTGAGCAAGCTGATGCGCGTGCAGGACCTGATTGCCGCGGCCGCCAAGATTCGCGTCGTTACGCGCTTTCGCACCACAATTGGATTGCCCGGCCGCCTCAGTGCCCGCCTCCAGCCCAACCACCCCACGGATGACGCAGCCGGAATTGCGGCCTCCATTCTCGATGGCCTGCTTCTCGGCTCCGGTGACGCGGTCATCGGCATTAACCCCGCCGGCGACAACGTGGTCGTCACCACCCGCCTGCTCCGCCTCATCGACGCGCTGCGCCAGCGGTTTCAAATCCCCGTGCAAAGCTGCGTGCTGGCCCACATCACCACGCAACTCGCGGCGCTCCAATCCGGCGCACCCGTTGACCTGCTTTTTCAGTCCATCGCCGGAACTGAAGCCGCGAACCGCAGCTTCGGCGTCAATCTTGCGCTTCTTGAAGAAGCGCATCAGGCCGGCCAATCGCTGAACCGCGGCGCCGTCTGCGCTGATGGCAGCACCGGCCACAACATCCTGTACTTCGAAACCGGCCAGGGCTCCGCGCTTTCGGCGAACGCCCATCATGGCGTGGACCAACAGACTCTCGAAACCCGCGCCTACGCTGTGGCGCGTCACTTCCAGCCGCTGCTGGTCAACACTGTCGTCGGTTTCATCGGCCCTGAGTATCTTTACGACGGCAAGCAGATCGTACGCGCAGGCCTTGAAGATCACTTCTGCGGCAAGCTGCTCGGCCTTCCCATGGGCGTGGATGTTTGCTACACGAACCACGCCGAGGCCGACCAGGACGATATGGACGCGCTGCTCACGCTGCTGGGCGCAGCGGGCGTGAATTACATCATGGGCGTGCCCGGCGCGGACGACGTTATGCTCAACTATCAAAGCACCAGCTTTCACGATGCGCTCTACCTGCGCCGTATTTTCGCGCTTCGCCCGGCCCCGGAGTTTGAGGCTTGGCTTGCGGGCGAGAACTTCAGCCGCCTGGCTCTCGAAGCCCTTCACCCGGAAAGGCTGCTGACGGCATGAGCGAACTCGCACCTGCCGACCCACGCCCTACCCGAAGCTCGGATTTGCCGGCGCGCCTGCGCGCGCTTACATCGGCCCGAGTGGGCCTGGGCCGCACCGGCGTCAGCCAGCAAACCCGCGACCTGCTTGACTTTCAGCGCTCCCACGCGCAGGCCCGTGACGCGGTCCACTCCCGTCTTGAGGCTGCCACACTCGCTGCTCACCTAGCCGAAATCACGGGCGGACCGGTGGTGCGTCTCCATTCGGCTGCTCCGGACCGAGCGACCTATCTGCAGCGACCGGATCTGGGCCGCGCGCTCGACGAGCCAAGCCGCGCCAGCCTCGCCCAACTCGCTCCGCCGCAGCCTGGGTCATTCCTGCTGGCTCTCATCGTTGCCGACGGTCTTTCCGCTCTGGCTGTCGAGCGCCACGTTCCACCGTTGTTCAACGAGTTGCTTCCGCGGCTTAGAGAACGGACACTGGTGCCCGTCTGTGTCGTGGAGCAGGGGCGCGTTGCCATCGGCGACGAGATCGGCTCGGCCCTCGGCGCGCACATCTCCGTCGTCCTGATTGGTGAGCGCCCCGGCCTCAGCTCGCCCGATTCGCTGGGCGCGTACATCACATGGGGTCCGCGTCCCGGCCGCAGCGACTCCGAGCGCAACTGCGTTTCGAACATTCGCGCCGAAGGCCTGAGCTACCCGCAGGCCGCCGCGCAACTGGTCTTCTATCTCACCGAAGCGCGCCGCCGCCAGCTTACCGGCGTGTCTTTGAAGGACGAAGGGCGCCTGCTCGAGTAAGGTTGTAGTGTGATCATTCGCTGGATAGTACGCATAACGGTGGGACTGATCGTGGGCTTTGTGGCCATCTACTGCGGCGATTGGGCCGTCTTCAAATTGCGCGGCTCGCCCACGTCCACGGTCACCGTCAGCCGTTTCCAAACCGTTCCCCTCAAAGGCAACAAAATCGAGTACGACTATCTCGGCTCTGCCGACGCGGCCTGCTCGGTGTCTCTGTTTCCGCAGGCCGGCCAAAGCCCCTGCTGGTACCTGCGCCGCAACCCCAACCAGACCACGGCCCTCTAAAAGCTATTCTTGAAAACCTCTTCCGCTCTGCGAGCCTTGCGCGATTCTGTGTGCGCGTCACAGCTCTCGGTGACGCTTATCACGCCCAGAAATCTCAATTGCGCCTAGCATCTCTGAATCTCTAGTGCTTTTCCGGAGACCCGTGTACAGCCGCACCCAAAACGAAAACGGCACTTACAACACCCGCTGCCTCGACTGCTTCATGACCATCGCCTCTTCCATCGAGACCGAGGATGAACTCGATCGGCGCGAGTCCCGCCACTTTTGCCCGGAAAAAGTCTTGTCCGAGTTACTGTCGCAGGGACAATGCAACGGAGCCGTGACGCAGGGAGAGCATCTTCACCGCAACTGAAGGAGGGGAAGCGACAACTTCCCATTGTTCCGCAGCCTACTGCATCCGCGCCACATCTCGCAATTGCCGAGCCGTGGCCTCAAGAAACGTCTCCACGCTCGCGCCGTCGGGCACTTCGAGCCCTGACTTCGCCTGCAATGCGGATGCGATCCGCTGCGCCAAAGCGTGCCGCGTCTCGAGCGTCATGTCGAGGCGTCTTGAAAAAAATCCTTCGAGCACTTCTAAGTCTGTTGCGGAGAGTCTTGCAATTCCATTTGCGGGCAACGTTACGGCCAGGTGCGGCTCGGGAATCGAGGATCTATTGTCAAAGGCCTGCGCGGTAAAGGTGCGCGAGCCCGAATCGCCCCATAGCGGCGCTTCCTCTTCCCGATCTCGGACTACCAGAGTTCCCGCCGCGAGGTCGCCGAGCCGTTGATGCTGGCGCGTGACGAACATGCTGATGACCCCCACCGCGTAGCAAAAAGGAATTTGATCAACTATGCGGAGCAGGTTGCGCGCCATGGATTCGAACAGCCCGATGGCCCGGCCGGAGCGCTGGATGACACGAATCCTGGCCACGCGCTTGCCCGGTGTGCGCCCATTCCAGTACGCCTCAAAGAGTGTGAAGTAACCCCAGTACACAGCGAAAACGATCAGCAGCCTGAACGCGTAGGCCCACTGAAAAATTTTGGGCGAAAAAACATTGATGGCAACCAGGAGGAGGTCGAGGATCGACAGGGCCAGGGCAATGCCGCCGAGAATCAAATAATCCACCAGCAGTGCGATAAACCTGCTGCCGATGCCTGCCAACGGAGCTTCAATGGCCACCAGT
>JBEKEQ010000063.1:0-23114 GCA_050013735.1 Occallatibacter sp. | reverse complement strand
CGGCGGGGGCGGGTGTGCCGAAAAGCCGGGCGGGCGCTGTGATACCGTTGCAATACGGTGTCCCCGAGCCGGGCCGTGGTTTTTTGAGGCCCGATGCGATTGCCTGCTGCAAAGCGGGAATCGGGGCGAACAGCGTACAAAGAATGTCCCAGCAGCCGGAGTTAATTTTGCCATCTTTACCCGCGAGCCCGGCTCCCGCGCCTGGGCCGGAGCGCGAATCTGTGCCGGAGACTCGGACCGGAGCGGGTGCGGCATCCGGTAGTCCCGCGCCGCAGCGCATTCCCCGCTGGCTTGAGCGCGCTGAGCTTTTTCTCCGCGTCCTGCTGCGCATGTACATTGGCCTCGCGGTTTGTTACGCACCCTGGTCGCCAGTGTTCTGGGACCAGAACCCCATCTTTGCCCACTACCCTGCGCTGGGAATCTTTGCCGCCCACGGCGCAGTCCGAGGCGTGGTCTCCGGGCTCGGGCTTTTGAACTTGTGGATCGCCTTTCACGATGCAGTCCGGCGGCGGAATGGATGAGATATGGGGCAGGGAATAGAGAACAGTGATCAGGGGCCTGGAACGCTCGCGGCGACTCCGCTCGACCGGCCCGATCTGGCTTATGAGAATTCGGCCTTTCTCAACTCGGCAGACGGAAGGCTGATCCGCATTGTGGCGGAGTATCTCGAGCCTCTCGCCCGGTTCCGGCGCGAGCAGATTCAGGACACCGTGGTGTTCTTCGGGTCGGCGCGGTTTCGCGGGCGCGCGGAGGCTGATCATGAGCTGGAATTGCTCGACAACACAGGATCGAGCCAGGCCGCCCCAAGCCACGAGCAGCCGGCCAGGATTCCGCAGATTGCCGGAGGCACGGCCACGGAGTTGCAGCGGAAGCGGGCAGTGGCGGCGGTGGAGATGGCCCGCTACTACGAAGACGCGCGGCGTTTGGCCGGGATGCTCACGCACTGGGCCAAGGCCATTCCATCGCGCCGCCACCGTTTCGTGGTCACTTCGGGCGGCGGCCCGGGCATCATGGAAGCGGCCAATCGCGGAGCGTCCGAAGCTGGAGGCAAAACCATCGGGCTCAACATCCGGCTGCCATTCGAGCAGTCGCCAAATCCTTACATCACTCCGGGCCTGAGCTTTGAGTTTCATTACTTCTTTATGCGCAAGCTGTGGTTTGCGTACATGTCAAAGGCGCTGGTGGTGTTTCCGGGCGGGTTCGGCACCCTCGACGAGATGTTTGAAATCCTCACACTGGCGCAAACGCAGAAGCTGGCAAAGAAGATCACCGTCGTCGTTTATGGGCAGGATTATTGGAGGAAGGTCATCAATCTCGACGCCTTGGTAGATACCGGCGCCATTTCGCCCAAGGATATCGAACTGTTTCAGTTTGCGGATACGCCGGAGCAAGCCTTTGAGCTCTTGAAAAACGGCTTGACCGAGAATTACCTCAAGCCTGAGGCAGAGGGAAAGCCCGCGGGTAACCAGGTTGCCTTGTCCCCGCAAGATCTGATGAGCTCAACCATCGAAGATTTCCTGGGCCCGGAGATGGCCAAGACCAGTAAATAGTGCTAGGTCCTAAATCCGCGGCTCGGAGGGAAACGGGGATTTCGCAAGTCGCGGAAAAACTCACCGGAGAGCCAGGAAGTGTCAAGGCACGACTTCACCGGGGTCCCCGGCGACAGGTCTTCGTCGCTGGGGTGGGGTTTCAGTCGTGCCGTAAACGGCGCAAGATATGGGCCGGGCTTTACAGCATGCGGAAAAACTCAATGATGTCAGCGCTCGAAGGTTTTGTAACCAGGGCCTGACTTGAGTCGGGCCGATAAAGCCAGTTAAATCAGTGTTGGGCTTTAGCCCCTGCAAGAGTTGGCAGGGCATTCATCTCAAGACGGACCTTTTTTCCGCAGCCTGTTTAGCCCCGGAAACAAACTCCTTCTCCTGCCCTCGACCGACGTTGAATTCTTCGCAACCTGCCCCTACCATCGATCCCAGCACTCTCTTCACGGCAGGCCCGGTCCCGCCCGCCGCCCCGCAACTCCACACAAGGATTATGATGGTAAGTAGTCTCTGTATGGAAGAATAGTGCGCCCCTTAGAGACTCTCAGCCGGCCAAGACCTGCGAGCACAACAAGTTAGGCGCCAATTACCGGGTTTTAACCGGATTTTGAGAGAGATCGCCTTGGATTGACGGGGTTCTTGGTTAACTCTAATGATTCCTTTGTCAATTGAAGGTGTATTCGCACCATCTTAATGCTCCTTTTATGGTTGCCGGGTGATACTTCATGCAGTTAGCCGGACAATTCCGCACAGAAGGAGCAGGCATGGCGAATTCGACCATCTCGTATCTGTGGCGCGATCCCAACGCGCCAAAGGGCTTCAGGACAGGTGTCTCGCTGCATAGCCATACCAACCAATCGGCGGAGACGCTGGACTTCCTGGCGAACTTCGGCAATCAATACCCGGTGATGCGGCCGCTGATCTCCCGCATGGAGCGGCGTTCTGAGTCAAAACACGGGGTGCGCGTGAACTATGCGCAGAGCTACTGGACGCCGCCCATGACCCCCAAGCTGGCCTACGACCTGGAGCGCGGACAGATTGAAAAGCTCGATGTGGCGGCGATGGTCTCCATCACCGACCACGACAACATCAAGGCGCCCATGCTGCTGCGGACCGTTCCCAGCGCGCGGCAGATTCCGGTATCCGTGGAATGGAGCGCCCCGTTCGGCGCACAGTCGTTTCACCTGGGTGTCCACAACCTGCCCAGCGCGCGCGCGGCAGAGTGGATGCAGACCTTGGCGGATTACACCGCGAACCCCAGCGATGCGCGGCTGACTGAAATTCTGGTTGCGTTAAACGCTGAGCCGCATGTACTGGTGATCTTCAACCATCCCATGTGGGATCTTTACCTGGTGGGCGCTGAGAAGCATGAGTTCCTGGTCAATGAATTTCTGCAGAAGAACGGCGCCCACCTGCACGCACTGGAACTGAACGGGCTGCGCCACTGGGATGAAAACCGGAGGGTCAAGCGGCTGGCAGAGCAGTGGAACATGCTGCTGATCAGCGGTGGCGACCGGCACGGGGTGGAACCGAACGCGAACATCAACCTGACCAATGCCGCCAGCTTTACTGAATTTGTGCACGAGATCCGGCGCGAGAAAAAGAGCAACATGCTGTTCATGCCGCAGTATGCTGAGCCTTGGAAGCACCGGATTCTGCAGTCGGCGATCGACGCGGTGCGGCACTATCCTGAGTTCCCCCAAGGTTCGCGGACCTGGGATGAGCGCGTGTACCATCCCGACCTGAATGGCGTGGTTCGGCCGCTCAGCGAACTTTGGCCCAACGGAACGGCGCCGCGGGCAATGCGCTGGGGCGTTTGGCTTGTGCAACTGATGGGCAAGGGGCCGGTTTCGGGCGGTCTGCGCATGGCCTGGAGCGAGACCCACCAGTTGCGGCTGGCGCTGGGCGAAAACGATGGCTAAACGGGGTTGGCAGAGCTCGCGAGAACTCCCCTCGTGGGCTCAGCCGACCGACGGTGGATGAAACTCACCCGGCGGTGCCAAATTCGCCCCAAGAGTTCCGTGCCCCATCTTTGCGACTTTTTCCTGTCGCAAAGGTGGGAATCCAACAGGCCTCAATGGCCGGTCCTTGGGAACCTTTGTTTCTTCCTTAGTACAATGAAACGCAGCTGGGATGTCGGCTAAAAGATGAATGCACGTATTCCGCGGGTGGCGTACTTTCCCGATTCGTTCCATGAGGTGAATGGGGTTGCGCATACCAGCCGTCATTTTGAGGCCTTTGCGCGGCGGCGCGGCCTTCCCTTTCTTTGCGTGCGTGCCGGCGACCGGGCACAGGCGCTCATTGAAGAAGACAACGTGTGGACTCTGGAACTACCGCGCGGATTTCTATCCTTCGCCCTTGAAAAGGATCTGCGCTACGACCCCGCGTTTCTCAGGCACCTCCCGCTCATCGGCGAAGTGCTTGATCGGTTCAAGCCCGACTTGATTCACATCACAGGACCCAGTGAAGTGGGGATGCTGGGCGCGGCGCTGGCCGACCATCTTAGCTTGCCTCTCGCGGCAAGCTGGCATACCAATGTGCATGAGTACCTGGCCCGCCGGTCAGATTGGCTCGTCAAGCTGTTGCCAAAGCAATCCATGGTCACCGAGCAAACCATCGAAGACCTGACCATGGCCACCGCGGCCAGGTTTTATTCCCTGGCGCAAGTCCTGTTTGCGCCCAACCCCGATCTATGCGCGCTGCTGGAACGAACCACTGGGCGCGAGTGCCACCTGATGCCGCGCGGGGTAGACGCCGAGCTGTTTCATCCTTCCAAACGCAGGCGAGACCCCAACGACCGCGACCAGGTGCTGGGGTTCGTAGGCCGGCTATCCATTGAAAAGAATGTGACGCTGCTGGCCCAGATACAGGACGAATTGGAGCAGCGCGGGCACAAGAGCTTCCGATTCCTGATTGTGGGCCACGGCGGCGAAGAAAGCTGGCTGCGCGAGCGGCTGCCGCGTGCGGAGTTTACCGGGGTGCTCAAAGGCGAGGCTCTTTCCGCGGCCTACGCCAACATGGATCTCTTTGTATTTCCCTCGCACACCGATACCTTCGGGAACGTAGTGCTTGAAGCCCTGGCCAGCGGCGTTCCGGCGATTGTCACTCCCGACGGCGGGCCAAAAACGATTATCCACGACGGGGTGACGGGAAGAATTGTGGAAGACGCCGAGTTCACTTCGGCGGTAGCCGGCGTGCTCGCCGATCCGGAGCAACATGCGGGGATGCGCCGTGCCGCGCGGAGCTACGCGCTGACCATGAGCTGGGACGCGGTGTTCGAAGGAGTCTATGCAGCGTATGAAGGCATCGCCCCGCCGCTCGGTAGTGGATCAGTTTGAAGGGTACGGGCTTTACAGCTTGCTGAAAAACCATCGGAACGGCGCCACCCGGGCTTTGTATCAGGGCGCGACCTCACCGGGGTCCCCGGCGACAGGTCTTCGTCGCTGGGGTGGGGCTTCAGTCGCGCCGACAAAGCCAACAGAATGAACGGGGCTCCAGCCCCTGAGGAACGTTTTTCCACCAGTTTCGCAAACATTCCCGAGTTCTTCCGCCACCTCTTCAGCCCGTACATTGAGCCCAATAAAATCATTGGGCTTTAGCCCGGGTGCCCGCGGTCCTGGTGAGATTTCCAAACTATGCTGAAGGCGCCCCCGGTCCCTCGCACTTGGGGACCGGGGAAGAGGCCGCAGAGCGCTCGAAGCCAGTTTCCTAAACAAATTTCGGCAGCGCCGGCCAGCTGTAGCGTGGGTAGGGCGCCCATAACTTGGGTCGTGGCCCTCACACGGTTAAGCCTTAACTTGCACCATCGATCGACTATCGGAAATTATTTAATGGTGGCCACGCGCCCCACGGTCGGAAACTTCTGGAATTGAAGAACATCATGGCCGGGGACGACGCGATCAGGCGAGCCGGCTAACCGAATCATCCGCGATTGCTGCGCGATGTTGGCGGCATGATCGGCGTCGCTGAACGTGGCGCTGGCCAGGTGCGTGGACAGGTTTTGATAAAGATAAACATTGTCCGAGGCCAGCACAAACGTCGGCGATCCAGATACGCAAAGATATTGCGAGGCATAGGTGTGGCGCGAGCCGGTGTAGGCGCGGATGCCGGGAAATATCTCCACGTTATCGCCGTCGACCAGGTGAACGCGCTCCTCGGTGTTCAGCCGCACTAACTCCTTCACGTCTTCCGGATCGATGCCGCCGTGATGCCCGCCCGGCTGCCATGCATCCATCGTGTAATAGCGATACTCGCTTTTCTGAATCCACACCTGCGCCTTCGGAAAAAGATCGAGCCCGCCCATGTGATCCCAGTGCGCGTGGCTGATCACAATGTCGGTCACCTGGTCGGGCGCCACACCGGCGGTCTTCACGGCCTCGTCAGGGCGAAGATAGTCCTTCATCGGAAAGTCCTTGATGAAGGTTTCGCGATGAAAGCCGCTGTCAAACAGAATCGTATGCCCGCCGCCGCGGATGAGCCAGACCACCATGGCGATGTCGACCTTTTGATCTTCGGGTCCGCCCACAACCAGTTCAGAGACGGGCACATCCGGCGATATGGCGTAGCGAATGGCTTGAATTGAATATTCGGGCGCTGCCGGCGCCGCAATGAGGGATTGCTCAAAGAGGCAGCTCAAGGAAAATGCCCCGGCGAGTGTTACGGCCAGGCCCAGAAAGGTGCGGCGGTCGTTAGAAGTCATAGAGTGGCACTGTAGGCGGTCTTGGGTTGGGAAATCAACGGGAAAGTTCTGGCAGGACGAGCCCGCTTTGCAACTCCAGCGCGAAGGGCGTTTCCTTGTCGCTGATGAGGTCCCATCCCATGCCGTGGAGGACGCCGTCCTCGATCGCGTTGATTGTTACCCCTTCGTCGGAGAGCTTCTCCGATTGCCATGCCTGCCCGTCCGCGCCCCAGGCGAGAATGGAGTGATGGCCGACGAAAAGAAGCAGACCCTGCGCGAAATTCACCCGAAGTTCGAGCACCGGGCGGTAAGGAATCATGGTAAAGACTTCGGGAGCGTTGGTGCGGATGATATAGGCATAGCCGCCTGCGACCGCGCAAATCTCATCGGGATTTGGAGTGGACCATAGGCCTGTGGGCACCGCAGGGTCGCGGAAGCCGAGGGCGCAGGTAGCCAGAAAAGGCAACGCGTCATCGTCTGTGCTTTGAAAGGGCACGGCTTCAGCCGCGTCATCTGACGAGCGCGATGAAGTGTTGGGCTTTAGCCCCTGAGGGAATCTATGACCTGTAGCCCGCACTCCCTCGACGGCCAAAGCCGGCCCCGAAATTGGCGCACCCGCGGCAGGGCTAGAGCAGTGCCCTTTCAAATCCGCTAACTTTTCCGCAACTTGCTCCGATGCATCGGGCCGAATAAGCACTTCCAGAGCGCCTCGTTCCACTTCCTCTGCCTCGCCAGGGTAAACGAAATGCCGGGTGGGCAAAATGAGCGGTCGCGAGGCCAGGACCTCAGCCTGCCAACTGTGCGGGAAGGTCAGGTCGACGAAAGGCGTGGGGGTTGGCGCAGTCATGGCTGGGGTTTGTAGTTGACGATCCAGTTTTCCTGCTCCTGGGTCTGCGGCACGTAGCAGCCACGCGCTTCTGAAATGGCCGCGACGGCTGCCTTGGGCGACCAGCCAAACTCAATGAGCGCGCACGCCGCGGTCAGCGGAGCGCGCCCCACGCTGCCGCGGCAATGGATGCCAATGTGTTCCCCTGCGCGGAGACGCTTGGCCAGGTCCGCGACGAAAGCCCTGAATGTGATTCGGTTGGGCGGAGTCTGCATATCGGGAATCGGATAATTCAAAAAGTCGAGCCCAAGGTGCGCGGCGATGAAGCGCTCATCCCAGATGCCCAGCATCTCCGCTTCCTTGGGTTCGAGAAGTGAAACCAGCGTCTCAATTCCGGCGCGCTTGATCGCCAGAAGATCCTGTTCAATCCACTCGCCGCCGCGCGGGCACAGAACAACGGCCAGCGGTGCAGGCGGGTTTCCGATGATCCAGAAGGGTGCACTCACGGGCGATCAGACTCCTGTAAATTGCTCAATGCGTTCGCGGACGCCGGGGACGGGGAGTCCAAGAGCAGCCGCGTCTTCAATGAGAGGGATGATCTTGTCGAACTCTCGCCCGGAGTGGTAGCCGGTGAGTGCGATGCGAATGGGATGGTAGAGCTCTTTGCCTTTCACTCCCGTGGCGGCCTTGATTTCGTTGATCCACGCATTAAAGTCTTCGGCGGTTACATAGTCGTTGTGGGTGCGGGCGTGGTGCGATAGCTCGCCAAGCACAGTGCGCGCGGAGTCGGCGGCCAGTATGGCGGCGTTCTCGGGGTCGCGGCGGGCGGCGGCCGGGTCGAACAGGAAGATAGAGGCGGTCTTCGCGGGCAGCTCGTCAAGATGGTCCACCGCGGGAAGAAAAATGTCGAGAAGACGGGCGAACCAGGCTTTCCTCAGGTTGATGAGCTCGATCGAGGGGGAGTCAATATAAACCGGAGGATCCAGGCTCTGGAGGATGGCCATGGTCTCCGCGGTGTAAAGCTCGGTAGTTGACCACAGCGGAAAAATATCGGGCCGTTGCAGGCAAAACTGCCGCTCGGCCAGCTTGGCTATGCGTTCCGGGTCGGCTTTTTTCAGGTAGTGGCGATTGAGCCAGTTGAGCTTGTTGAAATCGAAAATGGCCGGCGACGGCGTGACCCGCTTGAGCGAGAAAACTTTGGTGAGCTCAGCCAGCGTGAAGGTTTCTGATTTGCCATCCTCAGCGCCCCAGCCCAGAAGCGCCAGGTAGTTGGCCACTGCTTCAGGAAGGTAACCCATCTGGCGGAAGGTGGAAACGGAGGTTGCGCCGTGGCGCTTCGACAGTCGTTCTTTGTCGGGGCCAAGAATGGTCGAGAGATGGGCAAATTCCGGCACCGGCCAGCCGAACGCCTGGTAGATGGCCACCTGCTTGGGAGTGTTGGAGATGTGGTCGTCGCCGCGGATGACGTGGGTAATGGCCATCAAGGCGTCGTCGATGGTGACCACGTAGTTATAGACCGGAACACCGAAGCCCTCGATGGTCGATACGCCGGCAGCGCCTCCCGTGGCGGAGCGGACAAGAATCGGGTCGCTCACGGTTTCAGCGGCGAACTCCACCGGGCCGCGCACCAGGTCGTTGAAGCGGAGCGGATGATCCTCAATCCTCAGCCGCACAGCAAAAGGCTTCCCGGCCGCCAGGTTCTCGGCGATGGTCTCCTCGCTCAGCAAGCGGCAACGGCCAGAGTAGATTTGCGGGCCGTTGGTGGCGGCGGCGAGAGTCCGCTCGGCCTCCAATTCCTCGGGAGTGCAGAAGCAGCGGTAGGCTTTGCCTTCGGCCAGAAGGCGCTCGGTATGCTGCGCGTAAATGGCCAGGCGCTCTGATTGGCGGTAGGGGCCGTAGTCGCCCTTATCGGGCTCGCCCAGAACGCCCGGCCCCTCATCCCAATCCAGCCCCAGCCAGTGCAGATCTTCAATCAGCTGGCCTTCAAAGCGGGATTCAGACCGCTCAAGATCGGTATCTTCAATGCGCAGAATGAATTTTCCGCCCATGCGGCGCGCAAAGAGCCAGTTGTAGAGCGCAGTGCGGGCATTGCCCACGTGGAGCAGTCCGGTGGGTGAAGGCGCAAATCGGACGCGGGGAACTGTTGCGGTCATGACAGTTTTGATCATAGCCGGTTTCAGGTGAAATGTTGCCAGCCTTTGGGGATAAGCGGCTCGCGCCCTTGCGGCGTGATCAACTTGACAGTCGGACGGTTGTGCCGCGCGGGGATCATGCGGCCGATCTGAGTAATCGGGATGCCGGCAATCTTCTTTGGCAGTCGAGCGGTGGGCGGCGCGGTGAACAGCAGTTCGTAGTCTTCCCCGCCGTTGAGCGCCTGGTCTTGCGTCGCAGAGGGGTAGATGGGCAGGGCTGCGAGATCGACCTCGGCGGCCACGCCGGATTCCTCGCAAAGATGGGTGAGATCGGTTGACAGGCCGTCGCTGATGTCGATGGCGGCCGAGGCCAGGTTGCGGCGCACCAGCCATAGGCCCTGCGCGATGCGAGGCTGAGGGTAAAGGTGCGGCGCCAGCTGCGCTTCGAGGCTTTTGGGAATTCTGCCGGAACGAACGTGGAGCGATCGGGATTCGTCCATCTTTCGTAGGCGGGCGAACGCACAGGCAGCTCCGCCCAGCCGGCCAGTGACGTAAAGCAAATGGCCAGGGCGGGCGCCAGAGCGAAGCAACGCCTTGCCGCGCGGCACCGCGCCGATGAGCACGATGTCGGCAAGGGCAAGGGGAGACTCGGACAGGTCGCCGCCGGCCAGCGGCACTTTGTAAGCGTCGGCCAGGGCAAACAGGCCGTCGAAAAAGCGCTGGAGCCACGCCGGGCGCCGGCCCGAGGCTACGGTCAGTTCGCCCGGCAGGCCCAGAGACAGAAATGCGGCCAGTGGACGAGCGCCCATGGCGGCCAGGTCGCTCAACCCCCGAGCCAGGACCCGATGGCCAATGGATTCTGGCGGATGCCAGCCGAGGCGGAAGTGGCGGCCGGCAATGGAGAGATCGGTGGTGACCGCCAGTTCTTCCCCGGAACGCGGCCGCAGCAGGGCGCAGTCGTCGCCGATGCCCAGCCGCAGGGCCCTCAAGGAGGAGTTTCCCGCGCGGCTGCGGATTTGGCGCAGCAGATCCACCTCTCCCGGCTGCGGCTTGATCGAGGAGCGGGATGGATCCGAGGTCATTTCTTGAGGATAGGGCATACCAGCGAACAGTGGACGGTGAACAGTGGCTTCGAGACTGCCTATAAGAATAGGTTTGGCTGGGCTGATCGATGGAAGTTGAGGATTTGACTGCATTTGTCGCGCCCTATTGTGGTATCGCATTGATTTTTTAGGGCCTTACGCAGACGATGGGGTAATGAATCGATGTCTGCGGCCGCTTTCGGGTCTTATCAGGCTGCGGAAAAACTCCCTTGGAATGGCCGTCACCGGGGCTTTGTATCAGGGCCCGGCTTCACCGGGGTCCCCGGCGACAGGTTTTCGTCGCTGGGGTGGGGCTTCAGTCGCGCCGATAAAGCCAATAGAATGATTGGGCTTTAGCCCCTGAGGAATGTTGTCCAAAAGCTGCGCTCAATTTCTCGAGTTTTTCCGTGCCCTGTCATGCCGCTGATGCCTGAGAAAGCTGGTTTTATCAAAGTTTGCCCGAAATGGACGCGAAAAATAATCCGGGAATCAAAGGGATTTTTCGTGGGGATTGCGTTGACCGGGCGTTGCGAGTTTGTTAGGCTTGGGGAACATTCCCGAGCGTGCGCCTGAAGAGTGCGAAATCTGTTTGACGGGCCCGGCAGCCCTTTTTGTGCGCCTTCATTGATTTCAAGGCGAATTGCGGTCCTGCAGATTGCGGATATGAAAGGCAAAAATGCTACGCAAGCGCTATTACATACTTTTTGTCGCTAGAGACGAGGACGGACGGGTACAGAGGATTCCTCTTCCCCTCCGCTATGCATACGGCTTTGTAGCCGCAGCCTTGGTGGGCGCGTTCACCATCGTGGGTTTGGCCGGGTCTTATACCCGCATGCTTCTGAAAACCGAAAGCTTCAACCAGGTCCGCCAGGACAGGGAAAATCTGCGCAAGAACTACAAGCAGATGGAGCAGATTGCCCACGACCGCAATGTGCAGGTGGCCTCGCTCGGCGCGCTGGCCAGCGAAGTGACAGCGCTCTACGGGTTAAGGCAAAACAGGCTGGCTGCAGCCAAGCCGGCAGCGGCCGCCGGCGCAGCTGAAGCTCCCACGCCGGCCACCCTCGCGCTTACTGACGACGTCAATCAGCAACAAGTGAAGCTCTCCATCGACCAGTTTTACGAACTGCGGAATCAGGCGCTCTCAGGGCGAGTTTCGCGCGCGCTTGAAGGTGGGCTGGTGCCCAGTTTTGCGGGAGACTGGACGGAGCTGGCCGATGCGCCATCGCTGTGGCCGATTGAGGGCCGCGTTGGATCGAGCTTTGGTGAACGCCAGGATCCGATCAACGGCGAAGGAGCGTTCCACAGCGGCATCGACATTGACGCGCCTTATGGAACGCCTGTGCGCGCCGCGGCCGACGGGGACGTGACCGGAGCTTCGATGGGCGCCGGCTACGGACGCCAGGTGGTGTTGGATCACGGGCACGATGTGCTCACGGTCTACGGGCATCTCTCCGCGATTGCCGTTCTTCCCGGCCAGCATGTCATTCGCGGCCAGGTCATCGGATACGTGGGGCAATCCGGTCGCGCAACCGGCCCGCACCTGCACTACGAAGTCAGGGTGCACAACGTGCCCGTGAATCCGCACAAATATTTGCGCTCCACATATGAGGAGATTGCGACGCCTGACAGCAGTTCAATGGCTTCGACAGGCAAATAAAAGTTGCCTACCCGATTCAGAAGCGGCTCCCGGCTACAGCGGGAGCCGTTTCTACGTTGCAGTACACCGCCAACCGCTCAACCATTCACTGTTTCACTGCACACTGCACACTGCACACTGCACACTGTCCACTGTCCACCGCACACCGCACACTGTTCCAGAGGTCCCACCATGCACGTTCGCCTGTTTTTTTTCGCCGTTCTGTTTGCCATTGCGCTTTCGGCCGTCGCACAAGCGCCCGCTGCCGCACCCGATCACGCTGCCGCGGTGCGCACCGCGTTTGCCCGCGCGCAGCACTTAAAACGGGGCATTAATGCGTCCATTTGGTTTGCCCAGTCTCCGGGCGACTACTCGGCGGCGCGGACCAACCGCTTTACCGATGCCGCGGACATTGCGCTCATTGCCCGCCTGGGCTTCGACAACGTGCGCATCAGCATCGATGCTCCGCCGCTGGAGAAGGAGCCCCTGGGCCTCGACGGGCTCAACGACGACTTTGTGGGCCGTCTGGACAAAGCTGTGGATACGGCCCTGGCCGATGGACTGGCCGTACAAATCGATCTGCACCCAGACGGCAGCTATAAAGAGAAGTTGATCACCAGCGACGATGCCGTTGACCGGCTGGCAAGGCTGTGGCGTCACCTCGCAGCGCACTATGCCTCGCGCGACCCGGAGCGGATCTTCTTTGAGATTCTCAACGAACCTGGGCTGAACGACCGCTATCGCTGGGCGGGAATTCAAGCGCGTCTGGCCGCGGCCATTCGCGAGAGCGCGCCACAACAGACGATCATCGCCGCGGGGGCTGAGGGTTCCGGCATTCCCGACCTGCTATCCCTGCAGCCGCTCAACGACGGCAACGTGATCTACAACTTTCATTATTACGAGCCGACGCAGTTCACCCACCAGGGCGCAAGTTGGAGCGCGGCATGGTGGACTTCGACGCACGGCATTCCCTACCCGCCGACGGAAGACGGAATGCAGCAGTACCTGAATCTGGTTCCGGATTTGGCCGATCGCTATGATTTGGAGCAGTACTGGGCCCAACACTGGGACGAGCATCACATCCGTATGCTCATCGACCAGGCGGCGGCATGGCAGCGGAAAAACCACGTCCCGCTCATCTGCAATGAGTTTGGCGTCTTCCGCGATCACTCCGACCCAGTCTCGCGGGCCAATTGGATTCGCGACGTGCGGACGGTGCTGGAGTCCGACGGAATTGGGTGGGCGATGTGGGATTATCGCGACAACTTCGGATTGGTTTACAAGCAGGACGGCCAGCCGGCGCGGGTAGATGAAGGGGTGTTGGCGGCGCTGGGTTTGAAACGGTAGCTCGCAGCCGTTGTCTTGAAAGGGCACGACTTCACCGGGGTCCCCGGCGACAGGTCTTCGTCGCTGGGGCGGGGTTTCAGTCGTGCCGCAAACAGCACCAAAAAAGGTTCGGGACTTTACATGCCGCGGAAAAGCTCAATGACGTCAGCGCTCGAAGGCTTTGTAATCAGGGCCTGACTTTAGTCGGGCCGGTAACGCCAGTTAAATCGATTTCGGGTTTTAGCCCCTGCAAGAGTCGGGGGTGCCATTCATCCCAAGCCGGACCTTTTTCCGCAACCTCTTTAGCCCTTAAGGTAACGTTTTTCAACCCCACCACCAAAACGCCATCGCAGCTATTGCTTCTCCGGAACCACGAGTTCGGGGTCCGGAAGAGGCTTATCACCCGTAATCGCAGGAGCAGTCTGCCAGCTGCGTTTCCGCCGCCGCCGTTGCCTTTCTTCCGGCGCTCCAGTCCACAAGGCCACAATCCACCACACCAGCACCCCAACGTAGATGGCGCTGGCAATGTTGAACAGCGTGTCTTGCAGGCCTATCAGGTGCTCGTATTGCGTCTCATCCCGTAGGTAGGCCCACTTCACAATCGCCTGCCACCCGCCCGCAATCGACAACTGCGTAAGAGACGCCACTGCCAGGCCCAGAACGATCTGCACGCTTTGGCTGCGCCAACTTCCTTTGTAGCGGCGTCCGAAGATAACTGCCAAAAGACCCAGCTCGACGGCCAGCAGGTCTCCCAGCAAATAAAGATTCAGGTCCACCACCCTTAAAAGCTTGAGCACCGCAACCTGAGAGTTGAACCCCAGCATCTCATCTGTCGGCCGCGGCCCCCAAAACGTCATCACTCCCAGGCCCACGGCAATGAGCCCCAGCATCCAAAAAAGCCGGGTGCGCATGCGGACTCTCTCAAAGACTCTGCGGCCCAACTCCACCACCACCATCACGTGAAGGAAAGCGATCACGTCGTGGCCCAGTACCAGCCCCCACGCTGCCGCGCGGACGGGAAGCCGCCAGGCCAAAAATCGATCGGTCACCATGTAAAGGGCCGACAAAGCGCGGCTGATGGTAAAGAAGGGGTAGCGCCGCGCAGAGCGCTTCCTAAACAAAACCACCGTCAACAGCACCAGCCCGGTAAAGCGCAAAAACCAGAGAACCTTTTCCGCGGTTATCTCTGAGAGCCAGCTCAGCAGGCTCCAATTTGCAACATGAAAGGCTGTGAAGGCGCATGCGACTGGGATGAAAGAAAACATGCGATCATTTTAACCGCAATTTCTCACGCCGCTCCCTGCTGAAGACGAATGAACAAAGATGGTGACGGCGGCAGAAGCTTTGCCGTCATTTCCCGACGTACGTCACGTGCCAAATGGACCTCGAGCCGTCGTCGGAGACGAAGAGAGAGCCATCCTTGGCTTGCGCAACGCCCACCGGCCGGCCCCACACCTGTCCGTCGGGCGTCACAAAGCCGGTGAGGAAGTCCTCGTACTCTCCCGTCGCGTGGCCGTTCTTCATCGGCAGCCGGATCACTTCGTAGCCGCCGCGCTGGGCGCGGTTCCAGGAGCCGTGCTCGGCGGCAAACCCGTCGCCTTTAAATTCGGCCGGGAATTGAGAACCGCCATAGAAGAGCAATTCCAACGAGGCGAAGTGGGGATTGAGCAGGATGTCCGGGGTGATCACTTTCGACTGCAGCTCGGGGTGCTTTCCCATGTGGCGGGGGTCCTGGCGCCCGCCCGCGGGCCCTCCCATGTAATACCATGGCCAGCCGTAAAAACCATCCTCCTGCACATGCGTAATGTAGTCGGGAACAAGGTTATTTCCTAACGCGTCGCGCTCGTTGGTCGAGCACCACAGCTGGCCGGTAATGGGGTTGATGGCTTCGCCCACGCAGTTGCGCAGGCCCCACGCATAAATCTTCAAAAACTTGCCCTCCGGAGTGAATTCCAGCACATCGGCGCGATGGAACTCCTCAGGATGCGTGTCGGAATCATCGACGTTGGAGTGGGAGCCGACAGAGGCAAAAAGCCGGGTGCCGTCCTGCGAAAAGACCAGGTCGCGGGTCCAGTGGCCGCCACCGCGGAGACGGCCTCCTCCGGGAAGCTCGGCCAAATTCTCTTCAGGCCCGGTCGCCGTCAGGTCGCCGTTCTTGTAAGGGAAACGTACGATCTCGTCTGTGTCGCCAATGTAGACATATTTGGGATTCGGGCCGCTGGGATAAAACGCGATGCCAAAAGGCTGATGCAGTCCGGTGGCAAAAACTGAAGTCTGTTTGGGCTTGCCGTCAGGGCCAACGCCGCGGAAAACCTTGATCTTGCCGGTTCCGCTCTCGGCCAGAAAGAGGTCGCCGTTGGGAGCCACGCGCAGCAGGCGCGGATTGTCAAGATCGGTGGAATAGAGCTCAACCTTGAACCCCTTGGGAGCGATGGGCCACGCGTTCGCGGGCCGGGGAACAACGGTCGGACCGTTATCGACAGATTGCTCGGGGGCCGGGGCGGGCAGATCGTCCACGGTCAGGTGCCGGCGGATGCCGGGGGACTCGTGGAGGGCGTCTGTAAATGCGGCCTGACCGGTCAGTGTCGGCGCGGCCTGCGCCTGCGCCCGCGCGGCGTGAAAGGGCAAAACGGTGAGAGCTAACGCAAATGCAGCAGTGCTAAGGGGGTAGGGCAAAAGGGAAATACGCATGGAACCTCTCATGGGTTGGTTTGAATGTTAAGCGCCTGAGTCTGAACAGATAAACCGGCGGGCTCGTGGGGAAAATTCGCCGCTATTTTGATGCGCCGGGCCCGGAAAAGGAATCGGAAGTTGACAGTTCGCCCTGGGCGAGGTTGGCCAGCACCGAGGGCGACAGCGCGGCCGTGACCACCACGCGATCGTGTTTCTGGCTGACTTCAGCGGTCTTAAGCAGCTGTTTCAGGGCATTGTTCGCCGTGTTTCCGGCCAGCGGTCCGGTCAAATCACGGGCCAGCGTCACCAGGTTGGCCAAAGCGGCGGCCTGGCGGGTGGCCACCGCTTCGGTCGGAGCGATCTCCTCCACCTTGACGTTGAGCGAACTGGCCAGTGACAAGGCCGGGGTGACGCTGGCAACAAAAGTCGAGTCAGGCCCAATGGGCAGCGCAAAGCCGAAAATGTGAATCGCACCGCTCTCATTGAACGGCATTCCGATCTGCCCCACGCCCCAGGCCAGTGAGAGCAGCGGGACCTCGTGGAAGTGGTGCGCCAGCAGCGTGGAGCCGGCAAAGGGCAGCGCGGCAGTGCGATGGCGGTCGAGCATGGAGTGAATCTGCTCCGGTGTGGGCGTGTTTGACACGGCCAGCATGTCATAGCCGATCTGCGCCACGCGCACGGTGCGGCCCTCTGACGGGATGGAGTAGACGGTGTGGCCGGCATAGGACTCGCGGCTGGCGGCGTGGGCGTCAAGCCAGCCGTTCAGGCGGTTGCCCGTGAGCTTGCCCACCAGCACCATGGAATAGGCTACCGGCCCATTGGGTCCGTTGGGGTCTTGCATCCGGTGCAGGCCGATGGCCACCTGGTCCAGGTCGCGCTCCCAGTCAATGCCCGTTGCGTCCACAAATTGCTGGTACTCCGGGGCGCGCGTGGGCGGTTTCAGGTCCTTGTGCAGAAAGACGCGCACCGGCTTGAGGTTGAAGTAGAGAATCCCGTCCGACTCCGGCAGCAGCCGCGCCGCTTCCGGCGGCGCCTTTGAGCGCAGAAACACAGCCACGGCCAATAGAAGCAGGACCGCGGCCAATATCCAAAGCGTTCTGCGCGTGCGCCGGTGCATGGTGGCCGTCAGAAATACCCTAACACCTCGCGAGGACTGCTTTGCTGGTTCGGCTCATTCAGGCAAGATTTGCGGCAACGCCGAGAAATTCGGCTGTATCGGAAAGCCGCCTGTCTTTGGTCCAAAGCAGGGTGAGCGGATGGATGAGACACGACGCGATCAAATGCGCATCGACCAGGCCGATGCCCCGGCTGTACAGGGAGTGGGCCTCAATCATGATGCGCACATCTTCAAGCCGTGCAACCCGCACTGCCGGCAGATCGTCGAGGGCCCTCAGCTTCACCGCGCGCTGTCCAAGCGAGCCCAGCGCGAGTTCGGCAACAATGAAGGGGTGCATCACGACTTCATCGATTTCTAGAAGGCTGCGCAGTTGGTCATTGGAAGCTCGAAAATGATCTACCCAGATAGTCGTGTCGGCCAGTATCATCCTCACTCCGTCCGCCTCCGGGGAATATCGGGCATATCCGGCGAGGACCCTCCCAACGCCGCCAGCCTGCGCGCGGCTTCCTTCTGAATTATGGAGGTGAGAGCCAAGCGGACCAGGGCCGTCTTCTCCGTCACTCCGGTATATTCCTGGGCACTGCGGATAAGTTCATCGTCAAGCGTGATTGTTGTTCTCATAGACCCTCCACGCATCGATTTTAGCATCATTTGATGTTAAAAACGTATGCAGTCGGTTGTAAAGCATAGCCGCATCTCGGTATCACCCCAGGGCGGAAATGGGTCCTGGCTGGAGTTTCGGGTAACTTCTTCATCTTTCAGCGGGAGAGCCTCCACCTGACCAGCCTGGGCAGGTGTATGATGCTTGCGTCAAAACCCTGGACAATTTACCGGAGGATTATGCTTCTTCATAAGCTCTTGACCCCTGTCGTCCTTTCGGCCTTGCTCATTACACAAGCAAGCCCCGCAGTGTATGCACAACAGCCTGCGCCGCAACAGGCACAGCCCGCAACGCAACCGGCGCAACAGCCCGCGCCGCAACCCGCGCCCCAGGCGCTCAGCAATGACTCCGTCATCAAGCTGGTGAAGGCGGGATTGTCAGATGACCTGATTGTTTCCACCATCGCCAATTCACCGGGAGCATACGACGTCTCTCCAGACGCGATGATCGCCTTGAAGAGCGCGGGGGCGAGCGATAAGGTGGTCTCGGCAATTGTTTCCAAATCCAATGCCGCCGCGCAGCCCGCTCCGCCTCCGATGCCCGCAGCGCCTCCAGCCCCTTCAGACAAATTTGTTTTGAAAGAGGGAACGGATGTCCTGCTCGCGTTCGATGAGGATCTCAGTTCCAAGACCGCCTCTGAGGGTGACGCAGTGACATTCGTCCTGACTGAGGATGTCAAGGTTGGTGACGTTGTTGTGGCCAAAAAGGGCGCCAAGGCCGTGGGCGAGGTCACCAACGCGAAAAAGTCCGCGATGATGGGCGAAGGCGGCGAGTTGAACATCCGGCTCAATTTCCTCAAAGTTGGAGACGCGAAGGTTCATCTGCGCGGATCCAAGGGCAAGGAAGGCGACAGCGGATTGGGCGGCGCCATCGCTCTTACCCTGCTGGTCGGCGTGTTTGGATTACTTCACCACGGCAAGGATGTGAAGGTTCAGGCGGGGACTGCACTGCACGCCTATGTTTCCGACGATATAAGCCTCCCGGCGGCGAGTTGAGCGATGCGGAGCCCACAATGCAGGCGGTCATATTATGCTGCAAAAATGGGCTCCTCAAAGTGGCCGAAGCGTAGCGTCAGGGGCCGATTTGCCCCAGACTTCCGCAGAGGTTTGCTCCAGCGCCAGGGGTGCTCTGGCCTCCAATTTCTGTGCCGTTGGACCGTGGCCGCTCTTTCCCTGCGCTTTGCGAAAGCGATGCGGCGTTACTGGCTGACGGATTTCACCCGATCGCCAGTCTGGAAGCCGGAACCGGTGACGGCCGCGCAGACTGAAGAGTCGTCGTCCACGTCCGTCGCTTTGACAATGCCCACTGAAGTGGTCAGCCGGCGGATCACGTTGCCGGTGGCCGGGTCCTTGATCTCTTTGGTCACGCGAACCACTTCAAGCTGGTCGCCCACGTTGACGCCTGCCTTCTTGCCCACGTTGAGTACAATCTGCCCGCCATCCACCGCGGCCACCAGGCCCTCGATCGTAATGGTGCGCACGGCCACCTTGGGCGCGTCGGCAACCACGTCGGCCGTCAGCTTATCCACGGCAGCCTTGGTGGCCTCGCCGATGATGGTCTCCTGAAAGTTGCTGCTTCCGAAGTCCACGTTGCCGTTCCCGTTACTCCATCCGTGTCCCCCGCCGCCCAGCAGCGAGGTCGAGGAGCGGGAAGAGGTGCCGGCGCCCTCGGCTACGGCCAGAATCTCGCCGGTGTCGACGTTCACGATGCGGGCAGTGATGCCAACATTGGCCTTGGAGTTGGAGTGGCCAATGCCGCCCACGCCGAAGCCGCCCCAGCTCCCGCCGCCTCCGCCGATGCCTGTCTTTTTGGTCTCATTGCCAAACTGGGTGATGCTGCCAACGATAATCGCGTCCACGCCCAGCAGCTTGCCCAGCTTGGCGGCGCTGGTGGGGTCGGCGCGCTGTGAGTTTGAGAAGTTCTGCTCGGTCATGATCTTGTCCAGAGCCTTGCGCTCAATGATGGAAAAAGTGCCATCTTTGACCAGCCCGGTCACCAGCAGGTCGGTAATCCCTTTGCCCACATCCACATTGCTGCCAAACATGGCAGACGTGGAACTCTGCACGGTTGCGTAGTCGAAGTCCAGAACAGCGATGCGGGGCCTGCGTTTTGGAGCCTGGGCGTTAGCCGGCTGAGACACGGTTGCGGTCAAAATTGCGAACAGGACCGCAAGAATGGGGAAAAATCTCTTGAGGAACATGGGGTCGTCCTTTGGAAGGGAAGATGCAGTCCCAAACAGGTTTAACGTTTCAGTCTGCTCTGTCAAGGCAAATCGGTGGCAGATGGCGGGCGAATTCTGCGAGAGGCGCCAGGATCCGCCTCGGTGCAAGCATCAATTTTGCTGAGCGCCCGGAGCGGAAACCGTGGAAGCAGGGCTGGGATTGAGCGGCAGCCGCTGGCGCGCCGGCTCAACCGCAGGTTCCGGCGCTCCTGTAGTTTCTTCGTCGCCGATATTGAAGACCGGCGTGTCTTTCGGCAGTTTCAGGCGGCCGTCGGCCAGGTAGGCTACAACCACGCCGCCGGTCACTTCGGGCGCCAACACGGTCAAGGGGAGCAGATACTTCTTGCTCTTCAGCAGCGACTCGGCCACTCCGTCGACAGGATGGCTGCGCGGCAGGGTGCCCGGAACCTGGGGAATGACAAACGCATTCATGTTGAGCTCAGGGTGCTTCTTGCCATAAGCCACCAGCGACCGTGCCACTTGCTTGGGCGTCATCAGGCCCACATCCGCAATAAAGTTGCGGTGGATCGCGTGCGGCATGTAGGTATCGAGGACCACGCGTGAGAAGTCGGCGCAATTGTGGAAGAGCAGGTTGAAGTGTCCAACATTTTTGCGGTCGTTGAAGAGCGCGATAAAGGTTCGATCCTCCTCAGGGGTGCTGTCCACCTGGAAGCCGTGGATCTTGCGATCGAATGACTCGCCCACCAATTCGGTCCACTCCCCCTTGGGCGGTTCGCCCTTTTTCTTGTTGGGCGCGAGACCAAGCAGATGGGCCTTGCGATAGGCGTCGCGCAGCGCCTCAACCTGTTCCTTGTTCACGGTCGCGGGAACGTCGCTTACCTCATCCACTGCATAGAGATATCCGACCAGCGGGATAGCGATCCAATCGTAGCCGTCAATTTTGTGATAACGGCTGATCACCACGCCAAATTCGCCGTCGCGGCAGGGGCGAAGCACGATAGGCGAGTCCGCACAAACGCGATTCAGGTAGACGGCGGCGTGGCCGGTCGGGTTCATCGCCCCAAACTTGCCATAGGGCTCCTCCATCAATAGCGCCGTGGATGCGTGCCCGCGACTCCCTGCCGGCTGCAGGCATAAGCAGAGAGTCGCGAGCTGCAAAAACTTCATACGGCGCATGCTATCAGGTTCCCTGCTCTTGGCCATGGTGCGTTGGATGCAAATCGGCCAGCCTGGGTTCCGCGACCGTGGATATTGCACTCCCTCTTCTCCATCGCCGGTTTGCTCGGCTGGCTGGGGTGTGCTAACCTTGTTTTCTGTGCCGTTGCGTGTACGGGGTGGGAGTGTGTCCGTGCGCGCGAAGCCGGGACAGTTTATTTTTGGGTTTCCGGGCTGGTTCCGGGTGGTTTAGGGCTGGCGTAGCTCAGCTGGTAGAGCATCTGATTTGTAATCAGAGGGTCGGGGGTTCAAATCCCTTCGCCAGCTCCACTTAAAGAACCGGGAAACGGCGCCTGATAGGGTAAGAATTGGCCGGCGCGGGCCTTTTTTCGGCGTCGGGCCTGTCCTCCGCGGCGATCCCACTGACGTGCATGCTCCGATGCGCCGGAGATATTCCGGACGGGTCTTGATGCGCGAAACTGATGCGCTGAAAGAGATGCGCGGCGCACGGCGTGGGAACGGATTTTGCTGAGGTTGCAGGCAGTGTTTGGCAGTGGCTCCGGCAACAGGTCTTCGTTACCGGGGTGAATGGAATAGGGTCCCCGCGGACAGGTCTTCGTCCGTGGGGTGTTTTGGGGACGGGGTCCCCGCGGACAGGTCTTCGTCCGTGGGGTGTTTTGGGGACGGGGTCCCCGCGGACAGGTCTTCGTCCGTGGGGTGTCGTTGCACAGGTGGCCGAGCGGTTAATGGCAGCAGACTGTAAATCTGCCGCTCCTTGGAGCTACGGAGGTTCGAATCCTCCCCTGTGCACCACGAATTGAGGGACTGCAATGCGCGAAGGGCAGGAGCCGGGACTGGATCTTGAGCCTGGAGCCCGGCAGCGCAGGATGGCCGAGCTTCGCAGCACCGGTTCTGATCTCGACCGGAAGTTCTGGGTGGCGATGGCGCTTTACGCGGTTTTGGCGTTGCTGGTCTGGTTCACCATGGGCGAGGGCAAGGTGCTCGTGGAGGGCAGGCTGGTGGAGTTGAGGCTGGTTCCACTGGTGATTATCGGCGGAATGGCTTTGAAAACGGTTTTGGCGCGCCATGCGGAGAAGATTCGCCGCGGCGGGGAGAAAGAAAGTTAGGTTTTGAGGGCTGATGTAGCTCAGTTGGTAGAGCACTCCCTTGGTAAGGGAGAGGTCACCAGTTCAATCCTGGTCATCAGCTCCAGAAATACGAGGGGTCAGGGTTCAGAAATCAGTGATCGGCGAGGCGTTCGGCTGGTAAGCGGAATTGCTCCGGATGGCATGAAGAGACTGATCTCTGACAACTGATCGCTGATCACTGGTTTTTGCGGGAGTAACTCAGTGGTAGAGTCACAGCCTTCCAAGCTGTTGGTCGCGAGTTCGATCCTCGTCTCCCGCTCCAGATTCGGGGTGAAAGGAAGTGCAGCTGTCAGCTTTTGGCTTTCAGCCTCTAGTAGGCGCGGCGGCAGACTGAATGGTTGAGCAACTGTGAACTAAGAACTGTGAACTGGGAAAGAACTGAACCATGTTTGAGCAGGCAGGCATAGCGGTCCGGGATGAGCAAGGATATGCGCAGCTTCACGCGCTTATCGATGCGGCCTTTGATACGCGCGACGTGGAAGTATTTCTTGAGCGCGTGACCAAGGCAAAGTTGCGGATTCGCGACTACGAGGGCGTCTTGAAGCGCGGGTTGCTGGGCAAGGCGGCGCCGGGGTTTTACCAGGCGCTGCAGGTATCCGATCAAGGCCTGACGCGGGAGCGGTACTTGCGGCTGGTCGAAGCGGTTCCCCTGGAACTGCGGCAGAGGTATTTCAGGGTGTACGCGTATTACTGAAAGGCAAGTGGTTAGTGGTGAGTGATCAGTTTCAGGCGCGGCGGATGCGTCGCAGGCAGGATGCAACTGAAAACTGACAACTGATCACTGAACACTGTTTTGGGGCTGGAGCCGGATGGCCGGCGCTCCACAGATGAAACGGGCAGTACCAGCTACGAAAGGGATGCAGGGACTTTTATGGCGAAGGAAAAATTTGATCGCAGCAAGCCGCACGTGAATGTTGGAACCATCGGTCACATCGATCACGGCAAGACGACGTTGACGGC
>JBEKEQ010000062.1:0-23270 GCA_050013735.1 Occallatibacter sp. | reverse complement strand
TGTTTCGCAATCTGTACCTCTAAGCTGTCACTGGGCAGATCGGCCATGCCTGAGTTCCGTGTCAGGACCAAAGTTCCAAGAGCGGCGCTGCCTACGGCATCGGGTGGAAGTCTGACACGTCACCCCCAATTGGGATGCTGCTAGTAAACCGACCCTTTGTTTCGGTTAGCCAACGTTAACGTACTTTGAATCAGCAGTTTGACATTCTGCAACTCCCGCGCGGCGACTATGCGTTTACGCGCGTAAACGCGCGAGTAATCCAAAGCGCGCGGCATGTAAACGCACTGATAGACAAGGGCTTCCAGCAATCGGGCGCTTGACGACAAAAATCGCAAGGTGCAAGCTGATTTTGAGGCGGGTTTCCCATGAGCACTCCCCGCATCCCGGCTCCGTTGCAGTCTCCGGCCTCGCCGAGTGCCGAAGCGCGTCCGGTTCTCCGTGCCAAAACCATCGCAACCAGGGTCACGCCGGAAGAACTGACCGAGGTAGAAGCCGCTGCCGAAGGTGCAGGGAAAACCTTGGCCGAATGGCTGCGCGAGCTGGCCCTGAAAGCCGCGCGGGAGCGTCCGGCAGACCCTACCGAGCTGGTACTGACCGAGGTCTCGGCCCTCCGCTATATGCTCCTTAATCTCTTTCACGCGACGGCCCAGGCGAACGCGGAAGGCAAGCATCTGTTGCCCGATTCCGTGGTCAAAATCCGTGACCAGGCCAATGTGCGGAAGCTGGCGGACGCCCGCAAATTGCTCGCAGAGTTTCTGTCCCAGGAGGGACCGGACGGAGGCAAGCCGTGATCCGCCCCATGCGTTTCCCAAGTCGGACTGGACGGCTGCTCTGGCTTCTATTCTGGCTTGCGGTTGGCCCGCTTGTCCTCATCTTTCCGGCGTCGGCTTGGCTTGCCTGGACGCTCCAGCCGCTCCAAAAAGTCTACCTCACGACCTATGCCGCCAGCTCTGTAGGGGTTGGGATTCCGCACAGCGAGATGACGATCCGATGGGTGATGAAGACCGCTCCCCGACGGAAACCTTTGCCCGCCTCAGCCGAGGATGTAGCCGCAGGCCCAGACCCCAAATTGCCCGTCAGCCTCTCGCCCAAAGCCATCGCGGACGGCTGGAGCGGAGTGGCTTATAGCGCCCCGGAGAAAGTACCCGCAGACAGTCTTGCCAAGGGATTGCGGGACTACGTTTATGACGGGGTGAGTGTCTGGTGGTTGTTTGGCCGTCCCATGCTCAACAGCCTCGCGGTGCTAATGCTGCTCTATGTGCTCTGGCTCCAGATGAAGCAGGGTCTTGGCCGGAGACAGCAGCAGGAAGAACGCCACGGACGCAGGACCAAAGGCCCGGAGCTGGCATCGGTTTTCCGGTGGCGCAGCGCAAAGACGGATGGCATCCGTTTCCGTCTGCGCTTCGAGAATCGCCTTTTGCGGTGGCTTCCCTTTGGCCCAAGCTATTGCATCCCGAAGCGTCTTGAAGCCAGCCACATTTTAATGATGGGCGACACCGGCAGCGGAAAGTCGAACGCCATCCGGCAACTACTTCGCCAAGTGCGAGTGCGCGGAGAAAGCGCCATCGTCTACGACCCGGCGATGGATTTTGTGAGCGAGTTCTACTCGCCCGCGCGCGGGGATTTGATTCTCAATCCGCTGGACCAGCGTTGCCCGTATTGGGGGCTAGGCGATGAGATCGACCGCGACGAAACAGCGGCGACCATCGCCGCCGCGTTCCTGCCGGAGAAGGAGTACGAGAAAGAGTTTTTCACCGATGGGCCGCGTCGGATACTGGCCCATCTGCTCAAGCGGAGGCCGCAGCCGAGGGACATTCTGAGGATGATGTCCGACCCGTCGCGGATCGAGGCGGCAGTGAAAGGAACGCCGCTGGCCGCCTTGCTCGATTCAGGAGCACCTGCACAGCGGGCGGGTGTGCTGGCGAGCTTAAACATGGTGGCCGACAGCTTGGAGCTGTTGCCGGAGTGGGAGCACACGAGGCCGACCTTTGCGACGGCAGAGTGGTACACCGCGCGTAAGCGTTGGGTGTTTCTCACATCCACTCCTGCCTACCGCGCGAAGATTTTGCCGCTCCATTCTGTGTGGCTCGATTTATTCATCCTTCGCATGATGGGCTACTGCGAAGACCACACAGCGAAGCCGGTATGGTTTGTGTTGGACGAACTGGCAAGCCTCAACAAACTGCCGCAGCTCCACACCGCCGTCACGGAAAACCGCAAGTATGGGAACCCTGTTGTAGTGGGTTTTCAGGGGCGCAGCCAGCTTGAAAAACGCTACGGCCAGGACGCCGAGGCCATGCTTTCGCAGCCCGCAACCAAGCTGTTTTTTAAGACCACTGAGCCGCGCGCCGCGAAGTGGATTTCCGATGCCATCGGAGAAATCGAGGTCGAACGGCTGAAGGAGTCGCGCAGCATGAAGCTGTTAGGCAGCAGGAAATCGTATGCGATGGAGATTGCGACCAAACCGCTTGTCATGGCTTCGGAAATCTCCGGTCTCGAACCGTTGCACGGCTTCATCAAGCAGGAGAACCGTGTTGTGCCGGTGCACTTCCAGTTCGCAAAGAAGCACGGTAGACAACCGGAGTTCATCGAGCGCAAGTTGCCAGAGATTGCTCCCAGGCCGTCACTGCCAACCCCGGTAATTCGCACAGAGCAGCCTAAGACGCCAGCAGCGGCCCAAGCCACACTCCCACTTTTCGATCCGCCCGCTGACAAGCCCACCGACAAACCCAAAGAGGCGTTTGTGTGGGACGAGTCCAAAGGGATCGAGTAAGGCGTCTAAAGGAGCAGAGCGCACATGCTGACTATCTCCAAACCGCTCTCAGCTTCGCAGGTACGGACGTACCATGAGCGCGAGTTTGCGTCAGAGCGGCAGAACTATTGGAGCCGCGACCAGCAGGGGCATAGCGAGTGGCAAGGCAAGCTGGCCGAGCAGTGGGGCTTAGATGGGCCGGTAGGCAATGAGCACTTTGCGCGTCTGACCGAAGGCCAGCATCCGCACACGGAAGCGCAGCTCGTTCGTCATCAGGTTTCAAAAACCTATGAGGGCAAGTTCGGCAAAGAAGTGACGAGCGTAGAACATCGCGCCGGTTGGGATGCTACGTTCTCCGCGCCGAAGTCTGTTTCACTCACCGCACTTGTCGGCGGCGATGAGCGCGTGCGAGAGGCGCATCGGGAAAGTGTTCGCGTGGCGCTCACCGAGTTGGAGAAGTACACGCAGGCCCGCATCGGCAACGTCCATGCGCCGGAGACGACAGGCAAATTCGTTGCGGCTACCTTCGAGCACGATACCGCGCGGCCTGTAGACGGCTACGCCGCGCCGCAGCTCCACACCCATGCTGTGATCTTCAATGTCACCGAACGCGACAACGGCCAAACCCGCGCCTTGCAGCCGCAGGAGCTATTCGCGTCGCAGCGCGTTGCTACCAGCCTGTACCGTTCCGAGCTGGCAATGCGGTTGCAGGGGTTGGGCTACGAACTGGAGCGCGGCAAGCATGGGCAGCCGGAGATCAAAGGCTATACGAAAGAGTATTTGGAGGCCAGCAGCCCGCGCCGGGAGCAGATCAAAGATCATCTACGAGAGATGGGAATTGACGGGGCTGGGGCCGCGCAGGTTGCCGCCCACAGAACGCGGGACAGCAAGGAGTTGCTATCGCCGGGAGAGGTATTGGAGCGACACCGCGAGCTGGCCGCGCAGTATGGACATCAGGCCGACAAAGTTGTGGCCGAGGCGCGGGCGCATGAACAGCGCCACGTCTACGAACCCGACCGAATCGCGCAGCAGGCCGTCACCTATGCCCGCGATCATCTCTTCGAGCGTTCCGCCGTGCTGGACCGGCGCGACCTTCTGGAAGCGGCGCTCAATCGCGGCATGGGTGAGACGACGTATGCCCATATCCGTCAGGAGTTCTCGCAGCGGGTCGCGCGAGGCGAGTTCCGCACGGTCGATCATGCCGGAGCGGGACAGCAGTACACCACCGCTGCCATGCTTCGCATGGAACGCGAGATCGTCGCACGGATGCAGGAAGGCAATCAGCGCGGGATGAGTGATCCGATGCTGGTTTCTCCGCAGATTCGGATTACGACGGAAGACCGCCACCCGGAGCTGAATGTCTCGCAGCGCCAAGCCGTTGACCAAGTATTTCTCTCCCGCGAAAAGATTGTCGGGATAGATGGCGTCGCCGGTGCGGGCAAGACAACGACGCTGGCCGTCATCCGTGAAGGCGCAGAGGCGCAGGGGTACAAGGTCGAAGGTTTCGCGCCAACGTCCCGCGCGGCGCAAAAGCTGGCCGATGCCGGTATGGAAACATCCACGCTGCAAAAGCATCTTGCGCGGGGCCAGCAACCGGATACCGGAGAGCGCCGCCTGTATGTGCTCGATGAATCCTCGCTTGCGTCCACCAAACAGATGCACGAGTTTGTGAATCGCCTTCATCCCCATGATCGTGTGTTGCTCGTTGGCGACCGAAGACAGCATGAGGCAATCGAGGCCGGGCGTCCCTTCGCGCAGCTTCAGGATGCGGGCATGAAGACAGTCAAACTCGAAGAGATCGTCCGCCAGAAAGACCCGGAGCTGAAACAGGTGGTCGAGCAGCTTGCGCGTGGCGAGGTACGCGAAGCTGTGCAGGGTTTGGAGCGGCAGGGCCGCGTCCATGAGATTGCAGGACGTGACGACCGCATTACAGCCATAGCGAAGGAATACGCGAAGTCGCCGGAGGGTACGCTGGTTGTCTCTCCCGATAATCGTTCCCGCGTGGAGATCAATGAGCGCATCCATGCCGAGATGCAGGAGCGCGGGTTAGTTAGCAAAGACGAACATCGCATCCACGCGCTTGTGCCGCGCCAGGACCTTACCGGGCCGGAGCGTACATGGGCCGCACGCTACGAGTTCAACGATGTAGTGCGCTACGCGCGTGCGTCGAAAGAGACGGGCATGGAGCGCGGTGAATACGCGCGAGTCAAAAGCGTTGACGCTGACAAGAACCTGTTAACCGTGGTGCGGGCGGATGGCTCAGAGCTGACCTATGATCCGAGACGGCAGCAGGGTGTGTCTGTGTATCGGGAAGAGTCGCGCAGCTTCGCCGTGGGCGACCGCATCCAGTTCACCGCACCGGCGAATGACTTGAAGATTGCCAACCGCGAATTAGGAACAGTCGAAGCCATCGGCCAGGACGGGCAGATGCGCTTGAAGATGGACGGAGGCTGTGACGTGCAGCTTGATCCACGCGAGCATCCGCATCTCGATCACGGCTATGCGGTGACGAGCCATTCCAGCCAGGGACAGACTGCCGAGCGCGTATTGATTCACGTCGATACCGAGCTGGCAGCGAAAGACTTACTCAACAGCCGCATGGCTTACGTCGCTGTCTCGCGCGGAGCCGAAGACGCGCAGCTCTACACCAACGACCGCGAGAAGCTGCCGGAAGCGTTAGGACATGATGTATCTCACGAGAGCGCCCACACGCCAACGATGAAGCCGGAGCAAGCCATCACGCCAAAGCAGCCGGAGATTGCGCCGGTCATCGAACACGGCTTAGGCATAGGGCATAGCCTCTAGCCCCATGAATCGCACCCGGAACGGTGATAGTCGAGACAGAACAAGGGCGCGGTATAAAGTCTTACAAGTAGCTAAAATGTCCGCTCAATGTGGTGTCATGCGTTGAAGATATTCACAGAAATCGAGAATTTTCCTGCACAAATCCTACACAGCCAAAAACGGCCTAGTTATCTTTCGATAAATCAGCAATTTATAGAAATACGCTCACACGCTCAGGATGACATTTATATGGTGGTTTCATCATTTTTGCGCGCTCAATAAGGAGGCTCAAAATGGCTCTTAAGACCACTCTCTGGGCTCCATCTGAATATCTCGGCAGCCCTGCGGCCATTGCCGCCTATCTCGAAGCCGCTTTCGAGGACGGCGATCCATCCCTCATCGCGGCGGCCCTTGGCGACATTGCCCGCGCCATGGGAATGACGCAGCTTGCCAGCCAGGCGGGCGTGACGCGCGAAGCACTTTACAAGGCGCTTTCCCCTACCGGCGATCCGCGGCTTTCCACCTTTTTGGGCGTCATGAAGGCGCTGGGCATCAAGCTCACGCCGCGCGCGGCATGAGCCATCGCGCTCGGGGTGGGAAAGCTCAATTCACGGGAACCCGGATCCTTTCTCCCACGTACAATCGTTTTGACTGCGTGTGTGTTCCCTGAACCGCGCCGCTTTCAAGGAGCCAAGCTTGCCGCAATCCCTGCCGCTCATCCCCGCGCGAACCCCGCTGCGTGCCACGTTGCTGCTGGCAGGCATCTTTGCCACGCTCACTTTTCTCATCCACTTCGCCAGTTCGCTTTGGGGGTCGCATCTCGGCTACGGGTTCTTTCGCGACGAGCTTTATTTTCTGGTTTGCGGCCGTCACCCGGCCTGGGGATACGTTGATCAGCCGCCTTTGGTGGCCTTGCAGGCGCGGCTGGCCGAAACACTCTTCGGCCTGTCGCCCACCGGCATTCGTATTTTTAGCTTCGCCGCCGGCGGTGTCACCGTCGCACTCACAGGCCTGATCGCATGGCAGCTTGGCGGTCGCCGAGTGGCGCAAGTGTTGGCCATGACGGCCGTTCTTGCCGCTCCGGTCTTCCTGGGCACGGCCAACTATCTTTCGATGAACTCCTTCGAGCCCTGCTTCTGGATGGGCTCGCTGCTGGTGGTACTGCGACTCACCGACGGCAGTGCCGGCCCTCGCGCATGGCTTCTGTTCGGCCTGCTCGCCGGCCTGGGCATCGAAAACAAGCATTCCACTGTTTTCTTCCTCGTTGCGCTTCTTGCCGGACTCATCCTCAGCCCTCAGCGCCGCATCCTGTGGTCGCGCTGGTGTGCAGCCGGAGTGGGCCTGCTGATTCTCATCGCCCTGCCAAATCTCTTGTGGCAATGGGTGCATCACTTCCCCACCTATGTGCTGCTGAACAACGTTGCCCACTCCGACAAGAACACGAAATTCCCGCCGCTGGCTTTTCTGCGCGAGCAGGCGAACATGCTGCTGATCGTCGCTGCCCCAATCTGGATTGGCGGGCTGGCTTGGCTCGCCTTTGCGCGCAATGCCTGCTCCCGGCGCTTCGTTGCTCTTACCTATCTGCTGTTTTTAGCCATGATGATGGTCATGCACGCGAAGGATTACTACGTCGCACCGATCTATCCAGTGCTGTTCGCTGCCGGCGCAGTGGCTTTTGCCCAGCTCACCCGGCGCAACTGGCCGCCCATTGTTTATACCGTTCTGATCGCTTATCTGCTTTGCCGCGCCACCGCTCCGATCATGCTGACCATTTTGCCTCCGGACAAATACACTGCCTACACAGCGCGCTTCGGCGCCAACAAGGTGAAGTCAGAAAAGTTTACCAGCCCCCTGCCGCAATATCTCTCTGACCGTTTTGGCTGGCCGGAGATGGTGGCGGGATTTGCCGCGCGCTATGACGCTTTGCCGCCCGACGTGCGCGCCCACACTACAATTTTCTGCGGCAATTACGGAGAAGCAAGCGCGGTGAACATTCTGGGCGCTCCATACGGTTTGCCAACCGCCATCAGCGGACATCAAAACTACTTTTATTGGGGATATGGCAACGATACCGGCGAGTACGTGCTGACGCTGCGCAACCCAGCGGACACGACAGACGATTACTTTGCGACGCTGACCGATCTTGGCGCCTTCGACGCGCCGTGGATTATGGACCACGAGCATTTGCATTACTTTCTGCTGAGCCATCCGCGGCAGAGTCCGCTGCTGCCGGCGATTTGGCCGGAGCTTAGGTATTGGTACTAAGGCCTTTGACCGAGAAGGGATAGTCTTCCGAAAGGGCGCCGAGGGGCGGTGGGGACGCCGCTACAACACCCGGCCGGGAGGCCAGCGCTATAGGCTCAATTCAAGCCATCGGTTTGAGAGGACGGGGTTGCGGTGCTTTCACTGCAGGTCCGACCTGGCGCCGCAGGACGGGCCGGGCAGGAGCGGGCCACGATGAGCGCATCAATCCGGTCCCAAACCGCGACGTCGTTCTCAATCTCAATGTGCTGCTTCATGAAGGCACGGGCGAACCACGGAAAGCCGGCGCAGGACACGGGCGTCACGCTGTAATTGGACTCGTAGCTTCCCAGGATCGTGGTGCGCGTGGGATCGATAGCGTGGATAGAACGCCTGCCGTGCAGCAGGCCTCCGGCCTGGTAGAAGTTGATGGCTTCGCGCACATTGGCGGGGATGCTTCCGTCGTGCTCGCCGTGCTTGCGCACGCTATCCACCTGAATGGTGAGCAGCACGGGGATGCCGCGCCGGTCTAGCTCGCGGGCCAGATTCACGGCCTCTGAAGCTCCCCAGCTATGGCCGAAGAGGACGATACGGGCCGCGGTCTTTTCGCTGTTGCTGAGCCAGCCGTCCTTGTCTGTATCGAGCAGATCAAGAATGGATTGGAGGGCGGCGGCCTCGTCGCGGTTGGCGAAGGTCATGGCTCTGACGGCATTCGGATAACGGCGATCGAGATCGCGAACGAGCAGCGCCTCGCGATGCACCAGGTTGCCGGCATGGATGTGTCCGCCCATGAAGCCAATGACGATGAGTGGCGCGGGCGGGGGGCGACCCGGTGCGTGACAAGAAGTGTTTGAGCCGGGCAGGTTGGGCGCCGCAGGGCAGACGAAGTCGAGACGGGCAGCCGCCGAACTGGGCATTGGCGGAGCATTCTGTGCGGCAACGCTTGCGGGATGGGCGGCGGTGAGCGCGGCGGCGATGAATAGTGCGCCGGCTGCGATGGGGCCACAAAAAGGGTTTGGCCGGGTCCGGGGGATGGTGCGCCAGCAAGGGTCCGCGGAGGCAAGATTTCCAGGCGACGTGGGCCGGCGATGAGGTCGCGTACTCCTTGCAAAACAGAAACTGCTGCTCATTTCCCACTACTCCAGAGCGTGCAAGGTACGTAATCGAGGTATTCAGCTTACCACCGGCCGGGTGGACAGGATACGCACGATTGATCAGGATTAGCTCCCAGGGCTTGCTTGCGGCAGGCTTTAGGGCGAGGATTTTCCTTCATCTTCCGCCAGGAAATCTCCCAGGCGATCGAGCTTTCGATCCCACTCTGGCCTGCGGGCACGCAACCATTCTTCTGCCGCGCAGAGACCGGCCGCTTCAACGCGGCAGCTTCTTACCCTGCCTACTTTTTCGGTCCGCACAAGGCCTGCTTCTTCGAGCAACTGCAAATGCTGCACCACCGCGGCGAGCGTCATCTGGAGCGGCTCGGCCAGACGCGAAACGGACATGGGTTCGTTGCCGAGCCGCTGCAACATGGCCCTGCGCGTGGAATCACCCAGCGCGTGGAAGACGCGGTCGATATCGATTTTTTTTGTGCGCATCGCCGCGCCTCTTCCGCCTGCCTTTGCCTTCACCCCGCCAGTTCTTTCGTAAGCTTGTCGAGCAGGAAGATCCACCCGCCCTTGCGCATTTCAGGCCCATCCGCACCCTCGAAATAGGCGCCCTGGTTGGTGAGAATCAACTCTGACCCCGACTCCGTTGGCAAAATCTCGATGGTCACCAACGATGCGGAGAACGGCTTTCCCTCAAAGGACATCCGGTTAGCCATTACGATGCGGTGCGCCGGCACAATGTCTTCGTACACCGTGTCGTTCACCATGGTCCTGCCGGCTACGGGAGTTCCCTCGCCCATTTTCATCTGCGCGCGTTCGCTGCCGCCTACCTGGAAATCAAGCTCGTGCTCCTCAAGAGTGTGCGTGGTGCTCTCAAAAAACCAGCGGCGCTTCTTTACCGGATCAGCGAATGCGTCGAACACCTGCTCCGGCGAGGCTGCGAGGCTGCATTCAATTTGAAAGGTGCTGTGAATGGTTGTTGGCTTGGCCATCGTTTCCTCCGGGGAATTGAGAATTAGTTAAGCAATCACTTTAACATCGCTCCAGTTCAGGTTGATTGTCAAGTAAATACTTAAGTGATCGGAAAGATCGAGCCTATTTGCGGGGCGGTCGAATGAACGGATGGGAGAACCAGCTTGGGAGCCGCCTTTGCTGGGCGACACGTATTCTGGAAGCCCTAGCGCACTTCACCCCTGGCAGATCGAGCCTGAGGGTTTACCATCGAAGTCAAGAGCTGACCCCTTAATTGTTCGCTTGCAAGTTCCGTCAATCTGACGCGCTGCTATTGGGCAACGTGGCAAGTTTCGGCGGCGCAGCCTATGCAGTTGACTTTCATTATCTGCATGGGTTCCAGGAGGACGTTTCTTACTGGTCATTCGGAGTGCTTTTATGTCTGTGTTGAAGAGTCATGTTGGAGTCTTTCCAATTTTGTTCGTGCTGATTGTGGGATGCGCGCAACTCTGTTTAGCTGAATCGTCCAAGATGCCCACAACCTGGTGGCCCGACCCATCGACTGGCCTCATGTGGACCGGGCAATCGTCCTCTGTGCGAAGCCCCATGAACTGGGACGAAGCGGGCGGCTATTGCGGCTCTCTGACCCTTGGCGGATTCTCTGGCTGGCGTCTCCCGACCATCGCTGAAATGAGGAGCGAGGAGTATCTCTATCCAGTAACCGACACCGATAAGAACGGTTTCAGCCAGACCGTGGACTATCTCGGCTTCAAGGGGAACGTACAAGTCGTCCAGACAACCCGCATCTGGACATCCACCATGGCGGGTGATCGACAGTACTACTCGGTCTTCATGGGGCCGCCAGATGTGTTTGGAATCTTGTTCAAGGGACAGTTGAAGGCAGCGTTGAATCCGGATAGATCGGAGGCTCATGAACGCGTCTCAAAGGAATCGGATCGCAATGCTGCCCTCTGCGTGCGGCCAATCGATGCAGATATTCTTCAGATCACGAAGGGTGCAGGAGTCAACCAGCCGGTCCCGGACTTGCTGACGCTCAAGGCCAATGTCCCCCTGAATAAGGCGCGCCTGGACTTTCAGGCCGGACTCTACCAGGACGCGATCACCCAGTCGCAAGGCGCTCTGGCGATCAAGCCAGACCTGGCGCCGGCTTATTGGGGTATCGGCATCTGCCACGGCATGTTAGGGCAGTGGGATCAGGCTATCTCAAACCTTGAGTCCGCGCTCAAGATTGACAAAGGATACGGTGACGCGAAAAGCAGCTTGCAGTGGGCCAGGGACAGCCAGAAGGCAGCAAAACATGACAAGACCGCCAAAGCCAAGCCGCCCATTTGGAAATAAAAGCCCCATGAGCAGCTATTTTTCACTTCCGCCCTCTGAGAGGGTTCGCTTTCCAGAGGAAAAAGCAACCTGAGACCAATGGTTCCCGGTTGCAGTAATCGGAAATTCGCGATAATCTCGCTTCACCGCATGAGCCAAGCCCACCCTTCGAAACCGCAATCCCAAGCCGCCGACCTGCCCCGCGTTCTTGGAGCCAGCCAGGCTACGGCCATCGTTGTGGGAACCATTATCGGCAGCGGAATTTTCCTTGTGCCCCGCGAGATGATGCAGGACGTGGGCTCATCTGCGCTGGTGTATCTGGCCTGGATTGCGGGTGGACTGTTGTCGCTGTTAGGCGCCATGACGTACGCGGAGTTGGGCGCCATGCTGCCCTACGCGGGCGGAGAGTACGTATACCTTCGCGGCGCTTACGGCGACGCCACCGCGTTCCTCTACATGTGGACATGGTTCGCCGTAGCCAAGCCGGCGTCCATTGCCGCCGTCACCATTGGCCTGGCGCGTACGCTTGGCTTTTTTCCTGCTTTCCACTGGCTCGGCGCGGCCATTCCGGGACCCGTGCCGCTGGTCTGGTCGCAGATTTTTGCAATCGCTGTGACGTGGTTCATCACCGGGCTCAACTACCTGGGAATCAAGAAGGCTGCTGACTTTCAGTTGGTTTTCACCATCCTCAAGGTCGTTCTCATCCTCATTGTCGCGGGCCTGTGTTTTGCTTCTGCTACCGGTTCATTCTCCAACTTCACCACTACCCTGCCTCACGCCGCAGGAGGGCTGAGCGGATTTATGGCTGCGCTCATTGCCACGCTTTGGGCTTACGACGGCTGGAACGACTTGACGATGGTGGCGGGTGAAGTGCGGAGTCCTGAGCGCTCACTGCCCATCGCCCTGATCGGCGGCCTGTTCATTGTCGGTTTCCTCTTCATGGCCACCAACGCAGCGATCCAATACATTTTGCCCGCTGCGCAGATCGCCGCCAGCGACCGGCCTGCCGTGGCCGCGCTTACCGTTGTTGCCGGGCCGGCGGGAGCAGGCTTTGTGGCCGCAGCCATGGCGCTGAGCATCTTCGTGACCCTCAATGGCACCATTATGTCTGGCGCGCGCATTCCGTTTGCTGCCGCGCGCGACCGGCTCTTTTTTCGTCAATTTGCGCACATCAATCCGCGCTGGCAGTCACCCTCTACTTCGCTCATCGTCCAGGCGATTATCTCCACAGTGCTGCTCCTCTTCCTCAGCCGCTTCCAGCAGTTTTTTGAGCTGGCGGTATTTGCGGAGTGGCTTTTTTATATGCTCACGGCGGCCACGGTCTTCGTTTATCGCCGCCAGCGCCCCACTGCAGATCGACCCTACAGAGTGTGGGGGTACCCGATCCTGCCTGCGATCTTTGTCGTCTGCGCGGCGGCGGTGCTTGTGTCGAGCTACCTGGGCAACCTAAAGGGCTCGTTGCTTGGGACGGCGCTGATTCTCCTCGGGCTGCCGGTGCTTTGGATTGTGCGTGGAATCTATGCTGAGGGTGGTTCCAACAAGATGGGTTAGGGGGCTGCCTCAGTTGGTTGCGCGCTAAGCGATGCTGCGTTATAGTTCTCTCACGTTCTACTGCACTCCTTCCTGTTCTCTCTGCGCAACGGCCCTTCAATGCCGCTGGTTTCTATAAGCACTGCGAGAGAGGGTCAGTGTCAGCCACTCTAGTTCAATCCGCGCCAGCCGAAGTGTTTAGTCTTGCGGGCCACCGCAGCTATCGCCCTGATATCGACGGGCTCCGTGCCATCGCGATCCTGAGCGTGGTGCTTTATCACGCCGGGCTGTCGTGGCTGACAGGCGGCTTTACCGGAGTGGACATTTTCTTCGTCATCTCCGGCTACCTTATTGGCGGGCACATCTACGCGGAGTTGCGCGCGGGCGCCTTCAGTTACCGGGAGTTCTATCGGCGACGCGCCAAACGGATTCTGCCCGCATTTTTTGCGGTGCTGGCCTTTACTCTTTTGGCGGGGTTGATTCTGCTTTCGCCCGCTGAAATGACCCTGCTGGCCCGGTCAGCTTTAGCGGCTACGCTTTCGGCATCCAATTTTTTGTTTTGGGGAACGGACAACTACTTCGCGGCGAGAAGCGACCTCAATCCTCTGCTGGTGACCTGGTCGCTGGGCGTGGAAGAGCAGTTCTACGCCGTAATTCCGCTGGGGATGGTGCTGGTGGCGCGCTTCCGGTTTATGCGCATCCGGCGAAGCTTGATTTTGCCGGCAATCCTCGTGGTGTGCATCGCTTCTTTCGGTTTCGCGTGGGGCGCTCTGGCGAACCACCCGATGGCGGCGTTTTATCTTTTGCCGGCGCGGGCATGGGAGCTGGGGGTGGGCGTAGCGCTGGCTGTTGCGGAGCTGAACCGGAAGGCTGGGCCGGCGCGGGTGTGGTGGAGTTTGGCGGTGAGCGCGGCGGGGCTTGGCTTGCTGCTAGCGCCCATTTTTCTGCTGACTGCGGTTACAGCTTTCCCTGGGCCAGCAGCTTTGCCAACTGTGCTGGGCACAGCGCTGCTGATTGCGGTTCCGGGCAGCTGGATCAACAGGCGGCTGTTGGCTTTGCCGTCGTTGGCTTTTGTCGGCAGGATTTCGTACTCCTGGTATTTGTGGCATTGGCCGTTGCTTGCCTTCCTGCGCATTTTGTATGGGGCGAAGCTGCCTGTTTTCGCAGGCATGCAGGCGATTGGTGCGTCCTTTTGCGCGGCGGTTCTCTCTTATTTTTTTATCGAGCTGCCCTTCCGCAGATCGCGCCGCGCGGCGGGTTCGTTGATCGTGCGCTACGGCCTTGCGAGCGGCGCTCTGCTCATGGTTTGCGCGGCGCTGTGGGCCAGCCGGGGAGTGCCGCGGCGATTTCCGAAGCTGGCCACCATGGAAGCAGCAGGGCAGGCTCTCAAAGCCGATCCGTGCCTGGCGGGATACACAGTGGATGAGCCGAACCTGTCGGCCGCCTGCTACCCTGCCGCGGACAACCAGCCGGCAGTGGCACTTTGGGGCGACAGCCACTCTGCGTCGCTGGCGCCTGGGCTGCGCGCCGTAGCAAGCGCCCAGGGGCATGCATTTGTTGAATTGGGAAAGGCGTCATGCCCGCCGCTGATTGGAGCTACGCACTCTATTCCGCGCATTCCGCTGCTGGCGGCTGGGTGTGAGCGTTTCAACGGTAAGGCTCTTGAAGTTCTCGAGGCTCGGCGGGACATCCGCATAGTGGTGCTGGCCGCCGTTTGGGCAGCTCCTCTTTATCGAGACTGGGCGGATGGCTGGCTGGTGGCCAATGCCGCGCAGGCGAATCATGTTCCCACAGATGAGGAGTCGCGCAGGCTCTTTGTGCAGTCGCTGGCGGCTACGATTCGATCGTTGCAGGAGTCTGGCAAACAGGTCGTCGTGGTGGAAGATGTGCCTTCGTTCGAGGTTGACCCCGTTTGGCGCGTCCGCTCCCAGCTCATCCCTGCCCGCCGCGGATTAGATCTGTGGCTGGGTGTTGGCGATGCTGCCGATCCTGGATTTGCGCCGCCGGATGACGATCGAAGCATCGCGGAGTCCAATGCTCTCCTTGAGGAGACCGCCTCAGAATTTAAAGGCGTGGCGCTGGTTGATTTGAAGCCGGCGATTTGCCCGAATCCCGCGCTATGCGCCTATCGGGATGGGCAAACATTGCTGTATGTCGACTCGAGCCATCTTTCCGCGGATGGAGCGCGGTACGCGCTGCGGCAGTTCCGGCTGCCTGCGCTTACCAAAACCGAGAAGTAGCCGCACGCGTGTGGTTTGATCGTCGCTTGGGCTTGTCTTCACGCGCGCTTCCGCACCACTTCTGCGTAAACCTCGGCATACTCGTGTGCTGGGCCGCTCCAGCTATAGTTCATCTTCATCCCATTCCGCATCAGCTTCGTCCATGCGCCCTTGTCGCGGAAAGCTTTGAGCGCGCGGTCGATCACGTCGAGCAGCGCCAATGGATTCAAGCCCGCGAACTTGAAGCCCGTCCCTGTGCCCCGCTCCGCGTCCAATTCTTCGACCGTATCGTCTAGGCCGCCGGTGGCACGCACCACTGGCGCCGTTCCATATTTGAGCGAGTAAATCTGGTTGAGCCCGCATGGCTCATACCGCGAAGGCATGAGAAACATGTCGGCTCCCGCCTCCACCTTGTGCGCCAGTGCATTGTCGTAGCCGATGCGCACAGCCACCTGACCCGGATGCCGGAACGCCCAGTCGCGGAAGAAGCGCTCGTACACCGCTTCGCCCGATCCGAGCACCACAAGCACCACATCCCGCTGCGTCAGCTGGTCGGCAATCGCCGCTACGAGGTCAAACCCCTTCTGCACGGCAAACCGCGAAACAATTCCCAGCACCGGCGTGGAGTCCGCAACTTTCTCCAATCCAAACGCATGGAGCAGCTCCGCACGGCACTTGCGCTTGCCCTGCAAATCGCTGGGCGAATAGTGCGCCGCCAGGTTTACGTCCGTTGCCGGGTCCCACTCCGCATAGTCCACGCCGTTCAGAATCCCGCGCAAATCCGCCGCGCGGCCGCGCAACACGCCGTCGAGCTTCTCGCCAAACTCGGCAGTCTGAATTTCCTGGGCATATTTCGGGCTCACGGTGGTCAGCATGTCGGCGTAGACCAGCCCGCCCTTAAGGAAATTGAAGGTGTCAAATTGCTCCACCTTGTCCATGGTGAAAAGTTCCCAGGGAAACAGGAGCCGCTCGGTCGTATCCGGAGGAAACCATCCCTGGTAGCCGGCGTTGTGAATGGTCAGCACTACGCCGGCGCGGCTCAGCAGTGGATCGGAGTTGTACGTCGTTCGCAGGTAAACCGGGATGAGCGCGGCCTGCCAGTCGTGCACGTGAAAAACTTCCGGCACGCCGAGCAGCTTCGACGCTTCAAGCACCGCGCGGCAAAACAGCCCGAACCGTTCCCAGTTGTTTGGATAGTCGCCTGCCGGGGTTCCATAAAGTCCCGGCCTGTCAAAGAGTTCCGGGCAATCCACAAAGTAGTACTGCACGCCCTCGCGTTTGCCGCCATCCACGATCCCCGCAAACCGGTTGTAGTATTCAAACGGAATGGTGATGGAGCGCGCGGCGTACTTCCACTCGCCGGCGATGTGCGCCTTCACGCCCGCATAGAGAGGCAGGTACACCGTGACCTCGTGCCCAAGCTTCACCAACTCAGGCGGCACTGCTCCCACAACGTCGGCTAGTCCGCCGGTTTTGGCAAACGGAACGCACTCCGAAGCGGCAAACACAATATGCATTCGAGAAAATCTCCCCGTTTTGAATCCGCCCAATTGATCCATCCCAACAATGCATTGAAGTTTCCCACCCTTGCGCCAGAAAAAAGGCGCAAGGATGGGGCACGGAGTTTCAATGCTTACGGGCCGGATCAATAGCCTACTTGCGCCAGCACCTTGCGGAGCCGCAACAAGACCCACGCCAGTGCGGCCAGGCCCGCGCCCCACACCACGAATAACACGTTCACCACCCACGCCGGTGTTTCGCCCACGCGGCGCATCAGGAAGGGCAGAAAATTCCACGTGTCGATGTGAACGAAGTCCCATGGATCTTCGTTCATTGCATTGGTTCCCAGGCCCCACGCGTTCATTTTTCCAAGAGCAAACGCAACTATGTTTTTAAGGCGCAGGCCGACAACGAAAGTCGGATGGCCGAGTAACTCCATCTGGTAAATTTCCAGCGAAAGCCAGAAGGCTACCGACGCGGCCTGGATCACGGCGCTGACCGCAATCAGGGCTACGCCGACGCCCCAGACCACGCGTCCAAACTCTCTGCGATAGCGCAGCAGCAGCGGCACAGCCAGCAGCGCCGCCAGTTCGGCCGATGTGGAGACGTACCGGTCGCCCCATGCGGAGTCGCCTGCCCAGATGGTATAGCGCGCGTAAAAGCTGACATACGCCATCAGCAGCAGCGCGCTGGTGATGACATATGCTTTCACCGCCGCGCTGAAGCGCTTCCAACCAACCGCACATAGGATGATCATCAGGATCAGCAGGGGATCGAAGAGAAAGATCGACTTCTCCGGCGTGAAGAGCGCTCCCACAAAGCCCACGTGAAACGGTGTTTCAAATGGATAATTCGCAGGCAGCGTCGGGTCGCGCTGACGGAACTCGTTGGCCGTGACGCTGACATACGTGTTGAAGAAGGAGCCGAAGCGATAGAACTGGTACAAGCGGTCGAGCAGCGCGAAGAACAGATATACCGGCACGGCTGTGACGAGGTAGCTTTTGCAGCGGTTCCAAAACGCGCGCCCGCGCGTGCCGTCGAGACACAGCGTCAAGGCAATAAAAATCCCTCCGGCAAGCAGGTCAAGCCCGGTGGTCAGACGCGTCAGCAGATTCAGCCCCAACGCGCCTGAGCCAATCAGCAGCGCGCGGCGGCTGCCGTTCTGCAGCCATTCATATTGATAGGAGAAGCCCGCCAGCGTCAGCAGGCAGATGTAGTTATTCTCCATCAGGTTTTGCGTGTAGTGCAGGTGAGTGGTCAGCACCAGCAGCGCCAGCGCGCCTGCGACCGCCTCGCGAACGTTGAAGCCGAACTGCCTGAGAAAGCGGAAACTGATGAGTGCGGTGAGCACGGTGAGCAATACATTGGTGCTATAACTCACAATGATGTTACGCACGGTGGGATCGTTGCCTTTGTAGTTATCGAATATGGGGAGCTGGTCAACGAAGGTGCCAACCACATCGGCCGGCAACATCAGCAGAGACTGGCCGATTCCATACCACCCTTGCAGCTTGCCACCGCGGCCATGGACGCCGAAGTCAGGATACTCGTTGGGAAAGACCGGTGGTTCGGAAGTCCAGAAGGCGTGAGCCTGTTGCTCACGATGCTGCGTATCGGCCGTGCCCAGCTCTCCCGATTGCACGGAAAACGCGACCAAGCCAGCAGCCAGCGCCAGCAGAAACAGCGGATCGCGGAACCGGCTGCGCCAATCTTTCATTCGTGGATGCATCCTAGGCCAAGGCAAGATTCATGTTATCGATCGCTTCGTCGATTTCAGGAGTGCTCTTGAAGCCCACGGCGGCACAGTCCACGCCGGCGTGGGCGAAGGCGAAGCGCATCGCGGTCTGGCGGTCTTCGTGGCGGGTGAAGGCGCTGTTGCCCACCAGCTTCATGCTGATCACGCCCATGCCCTGCCGCTTCACCTGCTTCACGTGGTCGACAACCTCACTGACACAGTCCGGATAGATGTAGTCTCCATCGATGGGGCCATCCATGCGAGTGCCGTTGTGGTTCATGCGAATCATGGCCACTTCAAGCCATGGGTTACCGGGCATCTGGCGCAGCGCGGGCAGGCCGTGGACAGACGCTCCGCGCACGCGGATGATGTTTTGCGCTTGCGCTTCGAGAATGCCGTCTTGCCAGCGGCCGGTTTCAGCAACCCAGGTGGGCGTGTGCTGCCAGTGGAGCAGCATGATGTCAAAGTATTCGGTGTTCGATGTGCGGCGCATCTCGTCGAAACGCTTTTTGGGATCAGCGCCTTCGTCGGTGGTGACCTTGGTCATGAGCTGATAGCTGTCGCGAGGGAAGGGTTTCAGGGCTTCGCCCAGCATGGCGGGCGTCAGGTACGCTTCGGCGGTTTCGAAAAAGCGGATGCCGCGGTCGTAGGCGTAATGAATGAGCCGGGAGAACTCCTTTTGGCCGAGCGCGGCCTGAATTTCGCCGTTGTTGCTGCCGGTGCCGAATGCCAGCCGCGTGACCTGCAACCCCGATTTGCCGAGAGTGACCAGGTCGGACGCTGTGGCAGGCGCGGCATGCAAGGGGAGCGCGCTCACGCTGCCGATGGTTCCAACGGCGAGCGAGGTTTTGAGGAATTCGCGGCGGGAAAATGGGCTCATGAAACTCTCCGTGGCTTGACACTAAGGACACTTGTCGATTCCAGCCGTTGCGGAGATGGTATCACGCGGGCGGTTGGTCAAAAAGCCTTGTAGCCGACTCAATTCTTCGCCGGTGCAATCGGATATCCCTGCCACAGATATTCCAGAGCTTCGGGCAAGGTTTGTTGTTTCACGGTTCGGTCGGTGTGGCCCGCGTTGCGCGCGAAAACAAATTGATAGTGATAACCCTTGGCCGCCAGCACCCTGGCCATGTTCTCATTGGCCAGCACCCAATCGTGCATGTTGTCGTTCATTACATTTGGATTGAAGAGGTCGCGGTCGCCGACTTCCATCCAGATTCGGAGCGGTTTGGCCGGGGTGTTAGGAATGAGGTGCTCGTGAAACTCCCACGCGCCGTGCGGAGTTACCGAGTTATACGGCCACTGCTGGTTGACATAAGTCCCGGAGTAAGTGAGAACGCGGTGGTATAACTCCGGGTGATACCAGGCCATGATCAATGCGCACGATCCGCCGGAGCTTCCTCCCATGGTGGCGCGGCCCTCAGGATCTTTGGTGAGTTTGACGTGAGCTTGCGCCTCCACCAGCGGCAGGACTTCTTTCTCTACAAACTCGGCGTAGAGTCCCGACATGGTGTCGTACTCCAGGCCGCGCTCGCTGCCTTGCGCGTCGCCGCTGCCGTTGCCGATGGAGATGGCCACCATGGCTGGAACGCGACGCTGCGCGATGAGACCGTCGAGCGCCGTGAAGAGCGCCTGGTCGGGGCCGTCCGCTCCCACAATGAAGGGAGCTTCGGTGCCCGGCACGTATTGTTTGGGTACGTAAACTGCCACCTTGCGCGTGTAGGGAGCGGGATGGCTGGTGGTGACTACGAGCTTGGCTGGATCGCTGGGGTCAGCGGTGCCGAACGTGCCGGCGTCGCGGGCAATGCCTGGGTAGATTTTGCTGTCGGCCGAACTCATGGTGAACTGATAGACCGTTCCCTGCGGCACGACGCCCATTTGGGGCGCCAGTGTGTGCGTGGGACCAATGATGAAGTTGCCATCCGCGTCGGCCGGAGGCAGCTGGCCGTCGGGTAACTCTTTGGCCTTCACATAACCCGGCGTGTTGGGGTCGCGCGTGGGCGGCGCGGGGCGCGCAGGGTGTGGGGCCGGCGCTGCCGCAGGCGCTGTTTGCGAGCTCGCGGCATGAGTGCCGAGCAAGGTCACAAAGCTCATCAAGAGTGCAATGCGCAGGAATCGAGGCATAGCAATCCCATTTTATCTCTGGAATGCCGTTCCCGGTCCGGGAAGTTTTCCGAGCTTCGCCGTCTGGGTTCAAATACCATCAAGGCAGCGCATGCCCACGAAGCCCAAGCTCGGTCAGAACTTCCTCACAGACGCGCAGGGCATCCAGCGCATTGCCGCCTCGCTGGGCAATCTCTCCGGCCGGACTGTGGTTGAAATCGGACCCGGCGCTGGAGCCATTACCGAAAGCCTTGCCGCCCGCGCGGCGCACGTGGTGGCCGTCGAGCTCGACCCTGGCCTGGCCGCCTATCTCCGCGATGAGTTTCCGGCGGACCGGGTTACGGCGATTCAGCAAGACGTTCTGAGCTTCGATTTCGCGGCTGCTTCGGCTGCAGCCGGCCAGCCGCTGCTGGTCTTCGGTAATCTGCCCTACGGCATCACCACGCCCATCCTGTTGAAATTGGCCGCGAGTCATGGTGCGCTCAATCGTCCGGTTCTCGAGGCCGCGGTCCTCATGGTTCAGCGGGAAGTGGCCGATCGCATTGCTGCCCAGCCCGGCACACGGGATTACGGCCTGCTCTCAGTGACTGTGCAGTTATACGGGCCGGTTGAAAAGCTCTTTACGCTGCCGCCGGAATCGTTTGCGCCGCCGCCCGATGTGCACTCCACCGTGTTTCGATGGCGGTTCGCCCCGCGGTTCATCGAGCTTGGGCTTGAGGAATCCACGTTTCTTCCCTTCGTTCGTAGCGTCTTTGCGCAAAAGCGCAAAACGTTGCTGAACAATCTGCGGGCGGCGGGATTTTCACCCTCTGATGTGACTGCGGCGCTGGGCCGCGCGGAAATTGCTCCGCAGGCTCGTGCCGAGTCGTTGCCTGTTGAAACGCTTGCCAAGCTCTGGCGTAGCCTTCGAGGTTGAATAATGGAAGGGGCCATTCGGAGGGGCGAACAGCCCTCGAGGTTGAATCGTTCTTAGTCTAGCGATGCGATCCACCGGATGGGGCTCCGCCACCACCGCCGCCCGCATGGGGGGCGCCACCACCGCCGCCGCCGACGGAAGAGCTGGGCCGGGGCGCGGAGTAGGAATGGTTTCCGCCGCTGCTCGAACTCCTTGGCGGAGTGGGATTCGCCGGCCGGCCCGCACCCGGATTATAAGCACCAGGCGAACCCGAGCCGGTTGCCGGCCTGGGACCCTGGCCGGAGATTGTGTAGCCCGATCCGGGATGATTTCCGGATCCTCCGGCCGATCGATCATATTGCGGCCTGGGGCTCAGCGGCCGCAGAGCCTGCACAGTGTGTCCGGCGATCACCACCGGAGTCGCCCGGTCCCGCGCCGGCAGCGTTGTTGCTCCGCCCGCCAGATGGCGGTTTACCGGAATCAGCGTGTGCGGCCCGAAGCCGCCATTCCCGGCAAGCACGCCTCCCCGTATTGGGACCTTGCGAGGAATAATGGGCGGACGATAGCCGCCAAAGCCAATGCCGATGTTGGGTCCGCCATAAAATCCCAGTCCCCACCAGGGTGAGCAGCCGCCCATTCCGGGCGCCCATCCCCAACCGAAATCGTTGTAGTAGTTCCACAATCCGCACTGGAACGGCATGTAGCCCCATCCGTAGCCCGACACCCACGAATAGCCGAACCGCGGCGTCCACATCCAGTAGCCCACTCCATACGGGTCCCAACCCGGTGAAGAGGCATCGTACGGCGACCAGACGTATCCCTGGTCAGGCACGTTGTACCAGTTGCCATTGGCGTCCAGATCGCCCCACGCCGGATTGCTGCTGTCGGCAAAGCCCTTTGAAACCCCGGTTCCCGCCGCGGCGTCACTGTTCAGCGCCTGGTCGCGGTCCTCGTTCCACGCATCCCATGAGTCGGGCTCGATGGAATCAGACAGCGCGTAGTGTGCCGGTTCGTTGGCGTTAAGCGCCACGCTCTCGCCGCCGTGAATATCCAGCGCCAGCGTGCTGCCGCGCTCAAGATGCGCACTCCCTGAGAAGACCGCCAATTCTCCCGGCGGGCTGTCGAGATTGATCCGCAGCACGGTGAATCCACTGGCCGTGACCACGCTGTCGCCGAATTTGACTTGAACTTTGCCGCCCTGGCCGCCGCCCTGCAGCTCGAAGTAGCCGAGACCGTTTTCGAGCACGATTTCCGCTTCCCCATTCGCGCCCTGGCCGCGGAGAACGGTCAAAACCAGCCCGCTGTTGGGGGAAATGCGGGCTATGGTTCCGTCTTCAAACTGAATTTCTGCCTGCCCATCGTCGTGGGTGGTGACTGAGCTGCCTTCAAACAACGGAGTATTCGCGACCGCCGGCTCTGCCAACACCTGGCCACCGACCGAAACCTGCACTTGCCCGTCCACGCTGCTGAGCCGCGCTGCCTGCGTCCCCGGCGCCGCGCCTTGAGCCCACAGAGCCGGCGCTGCAAAAGCAACGCCAAGCACCAGCGCTGCCAATCCTAATGCTGCCAACCCGCCCCGAATTTCGTTCTGATTTTCAACGCGCTTCATGGCACTCCGCCTTCCCAAAGGCCACACCTCAAGGGTTCTTCAACTGCAGTTTTCCCGGTTGGAGTAGCTTACCCGCAAGCCTACACCTCTTTGGACACACGCACACCCTCAAAAGTCGCGCCGAATCGGCCGCGTCCGGCCGTTTTATTTGCTAAGCCCTTTTCCCTCGTTGACAGTTCGACATGTCACCGTTTCAATAGAGCGCGTTTCATTAGTGACCGGAGAGCTTCTGTTGTGGTCGCTCAGGGGGTAAACATGCTGCGGAAAGACTCGGGGATGTGGATGAAACGATCGGAAAACCTCTCTCAGGGGCTAAAGCCCAGATCATTCTGCTGGCTTTGTCGGCACGACTAAAGTCCTGTCCTGATACAAGGCCTATTCGATGCCATTCTGAGGAAGGCTTTTCCGCAACCTTTAAGACCCCCTTCCACTTCCAGTCCTTTTCGGCGCGACTGACGCCCAACCCCATCGACGAAGACCTGTCGCTGGAGACCCCGGAGGAGTCGCGAC
>JBEKEQ010000061.1:0-23546 GCA_050013735.1 Occallatibacter sp. | reverse complement strand
CAAGGTGAACATGAATACAATGAAAGAGAACAAAAGACAGCCACTTCCACCGGGCCGCACCTGTGTTGTAGAGTGTGGCCAGTAGAGGAATCAGGCTTCCAGCGCGAGTGAGGGCATATGCCGATCGTGGAAACCGAAGTGGAGAAGCCGGCAACACAGGGGGCAGCGATGGAGATTACCGTAAGCCGCCAGGACCTGGTGAAAGAGCTAACCGCGACGCAGAGCGTGGTGGAGCGCAAGACCACCATTCCGATTCTGTCGAATTTTCTTATCGAGGCGGAAGGCGACCGGTTGAACATTACCGCAACCGACCTGGACCAGGCCATCCGCACCAGCACCGAAGTGAAGGTGAAAAAGGCCGGCGCTTGCACCATCCCCGCCCGCAAGCTTTACGACTACATCAAGCTGCTGCCCGAGGGCGACATCTCCATCAAGCTGCTCGACAACCACTGGGTGCAGATTCGCTCGGGGCGCTCGAACACGAAGATGGTCGGCATGGCGCGGGCCAACTATCCGCAGGTGCCTGAGTTTCCCACGGTAGCGGCCACCAGCATCTCCGCTGTGGCGCTGAAGACGCTCATCGCCCGCACTATTTTTGCCATCTCCAACGAGGAGTCGCGCTACACGCTGAATGGCGCTCTGCTGGTGATCAAGGCTGAGTCGCTGGCCATGGTGGCGACCGACGGCCATCGGCTCTCGTTTGTCGAGAAGCCGAATGAGAACCTGGAAGGCATCAGCGGAGAGAAGCGGGTGCTGATTCCGCGCAAGGCCTTGCAGGAGCTGCAGCAGTTGTTGACGAACTCCGAGGTGGAAAAGGTGGAGTTTGCCGACGACGAGCATACGCTGTTCTTCCGCGTGGGTCACCGGACTTTGAGCACGCGCAAGCTGTCAGGGCAATTCCCGAACTTTGAAGCTGTCATGCCGCGCGATAACACCAAATTTGCGGTGGTGCGGTCGAGCGAGTTGTCCGCTGCTATTCAGCGCGTGGCGCAGTTTGCGGACGAGCGCTCTGGCGCTATCCGGCTGCGGCTGGAAGGCAACGAGCTCAAGATCAGCGCCAATTCGACAGAATCGGGCGAGAGCGAAGACACCATCGATACGCCGTATGCGGGCGATCCGATTGTGGTGGGCTTCAACTCGGTTTACATTCTCGACTTTCTCAAGGCCCTGAGCAACGAGGGCGAGGTTCGGCTAGAGTTCAAGGACTCGCAGTCTGCCGGGCAGATGCGGCCCGAGGATCCGGACGCGGAGTACAAGTACCGGTATGTGCTGATGCCGATGCGGATTTGAAGCGGCGAGCCCGCAAGAAAAGAAGGCCCGGCAACGCTGCCGGGCCTTCTTTTTTTGGACAGGCGATTAGAGCTGTTCGACCAATATTTAAGTTCGTCGCTCGTAGCGATGCTATATTGCTTGTGATTTCCAGCCCCACGATTTTCTGTCGCGAGTTTCTTCCGGTAGCACGGAAGATTTCGTGCGCTTTTCCGGGGGCGCTGAAAGTCAGACAGATTGCGAATAGGGGCAATTTGCAATGGGGTGGAATTTCGCGAAATGAGGGGGTCGGGCATGACGATCTGCAAGCCTTATTGTTCAGTGGCCGTATTGTTGTTTGCGCTATCACTTTGCGGCTGTGGCGGGAGCAGCACTGGCAACGGCGGCGGTGGTGGTGGTGGTGGGGGCGGTAGCACAACGACAGTCTATATAGCGGGGGGTGCGAGCAACGTCACAACCGGTTCAAATACAGCCGCCTACTGGGAGAACGGCGTGGCCACTGCCCTGCCCCAACCCAGTGGAATGACGAACTCTTACGGTGAGGGGATTGCCGTTTCCGGGGGCAACGTCTATGTGGGTGGGTATTCGAGCGATGGGGGGCTCTACGAAGCCGTAGTCTGGCAGAACGGCGTGGCCACAGTCCTCTCCAACCCCACCGAATTGGCTGATGCTTACGCAATCGCCATTTCAGGCAGCGACGTGTATGTAGCAGGGTCTGTGAACTGGATAGCCACCTACTGGAATAACGGCGTGGCAACAACCCTTCCGGTCCCTCCTGGAACGACTGTAACTACGGCATTTGCGATCGCCGTATCCGGCAGCGATGTCTACGTGGTGGGGAATGCGATCAGCCCCACAAGTTCCGAGGCCGTGATCTGGAAGAACAGCGTAGCCACGGTCCTCCCCAACCCCACTGGAACGACTGGAGCGAACGCCATCGGGATTGCCGTATCGGGCACCGATGTCTATGTAGTCGGGTCCGCAGTCGACGGCACGAGAAACGAAGCCGCAATCTGGGAGAACGGCGTGGCCACAGTCCTCCCAAATCCCATTGGAACTACTCAAGCCGGCGGTGTGGGGGTGGCCGTTTCCGGCAGTAGCGTCTACGTGGCGGGGTCTGCGAACAACAGCACGATCGATACCAGCAACACACCCGATGTAGCCACCCTTTGGGAGAACGGCGTGGCCACGGTCCTCCCCAACCCCGCCGCCGGACAGCCCACTCGCGCTAGCGGTGTCGCCATTTCCGGCAGCGACGTCTATGTAGCGGGGGTGGTGGAGGACGGCCTAATCATTTCAGCCACCTACTGGGAGAACGGCGCGGCCACCGTCCTCCCAATTCCCGTTGGAATGGACTATGCTTTCGGCAACGCGGTCACCGTAGTCACTCAATAGTTGGCTATTGCGGGATCAGCAAAAAGCACGAAGGCCTGGCAACGTCGCCGGGCCTTTAACTTTGTGCGTGTCGAATTGCCGATGCAGTTTACGCAACTGCCGGCGTCTTCAAAAACTCCAGCGCGCGGATCAGGTAGGACTTCAGATTCTTGCGGTGGACGACGGCGTCTAGGAAGCCCTTTTCCAGAAGAAATTCGGAGCGCTGAAAGCCCTCCGGGAGTTTCTGCCGGATGGTCTGCTCGATGACGCGTGGGCCGGCGAATCCGATCAGGGCGCCGGGCTCGGCGATGTTGAGGTCGCCGAGCATGGCAAAGCTTGCCGTGACTCCGCCGGTGGTGGGATCGGTGAGCACACAGATGTAGGGCACCTTGGCGTCGTCTAACTGGGCCAGGGCGGAGGAGATTTTAGCCATCTGCATCAGGCTGACTACGCCTTCCATCATGCGCGCTCCGCCAGACGCTGCGATAACGATGAGCGGCTTGCTCGTGAGGCGCGCGCGGTCCACGGCGCGGGCAATGGTTTCGCCCACAACGGCGCCCATGGAACCGCCGATGAATGCGTATTCCATGGCGCTGACGACGACCTGGTGGGGCCCGAGCTGGCCGACTGCGTTGAGGATTGCGTCGTCAAGGCCGGTGGCTGTCTGCGCTGCGCGCAAGCGGGCCTTGTAGGGTTTTACATCGGTGAAATTAAGCGGGTCGTTGGAGCGCAGGCCGCCATCCACCAGTTCATAGCCAGGTTCCAGCAAAAGGTCGAGCCGCCGGCGCGCGCTGATTTTGAAGTGATGCTGGCATTTGGGACAGACTTGCAAATTGGCTTCCAGCTCGGGCTTAAAGATGATTGCGCGGCAGCTGGGGCACTTGATCCACAGGCCTTCAGTGCGCACGGTTCTGTCACCGCCGTCCGGTGGGTCGGGGCCGGGGCCGCTTTCGTATTCGCCATTTTCACGCTTGAACCAGGACATTCAAACTCCTGAAGGCAGTGGACAGTGAACAGTGAACAAATGCGGCGATGAACTGACCGCTTTCAGTATTCTATTCCGCGCTGGGCCAGAATACCCTTTTGATAGGCGTGTTTCACTTCGCGCATCTCGGTGACGGTATCGGCCAGCTCCACAAGCAAGGGGTGCGCATTGCGGCCGGTGAGGATGACATGCACGTTTTCCGGACGCCCACGGAGAGCTTCGGCCACCACCGCGGGGTCGAGCATTCCATAGCTGATGGCATAGTTGATCTCGTCGAGGATGACCATATCCCACTCGCCCGACTCGATGGCCTGGCGCGCCTCGGCCCAGGCCGCTTCAACCATGCGAACGTCCTCGGGATCGGTCTCCGCGCCGCCTACCTTCACAAAGCCGCGGCCCATTTGCTTCATGATGAAGCTGGACCCGAAGGCCTGGACAGCATCCAGTTCGCCGTAGTGCCAGGAGCCTTTGAGGAATTGCAGCATCAGGACCTTCATGCCGTTGCCGACGGCGCGCAAGGCCGTGCCCATGGCAGCGGTGGTCTTGCCCTTGCCGGAACCGGTGTTGATCAGGATCAGTCCTTGGCGGGAGTCGGTCATGAGAGGGTCCAGGGTCCAGGGTTCAGGGTTCAGTACGAAAATCCCCGCACCCGTCAGCCCTCCACCGTGCTTCCTTTCTTATTCAGCATGGCGTACAACATCTTGCTAACTTCCTGCGAGAGACCATCTGCGATCCGAATCGACTCCGCGTCACCCAAACCGAGTTCGCGCGCAATCTCGAACTGAGATTGCAATTCCAAAGTTGAACCCCTCGCCACCCCAAGGAACTGCCTGTACTCCCCTGCGGTTAGCCTCCCGTATCCTTCGGCGATGTTGCTTGCAATAGATACCGACGACGCGCTACATCTGGCTGCTCAATCCATATATTTCATCCCGAAGAAAGCCTGCCGCCACCCGATAAACCGCAACCGCCAGTTGAATTGCCCGCTGCCAGACGTGGAGTTCGCGACAAGACTTCAGCATTTGGCCGTTCTCCTGGATTCAAGCGTCTCTCCTGACCCCTGACCCCTGAACCCTATCCCCTGTGGTACGGGTGCCCAGCCAGAATTGTAAATGCCCGGTAGAGTTGTTCGGCGGCGACCAGACGGGCGAGAGCGTGGGCCATCGTCATTGGCCCAAAGGAAAGCAGCAACTGAACCCGCGCGCGAGCGGCGTCGGACCATCCGTCGGCCGGGCCAATGGCAAGCACGATTTGCTGAGTGCCCTCATCGCGGCGCGCGCCCAGCCAGGCGGCAAAGGCTTCTGAGGTCATGGGCCGGCCGCGGCTGTCGAGCAGTACGGTTACGGCTCTGGTGCGGCCCTGCTGCCGAGCAATCCACTCGAATAGGTCTTGCTCAGTGCGAAAGGCCTGGGACCGGCAGTCGGCAAACGTAGAGCAGCGGTCGAGATAGAACTCAGTGAGTGCGTCGAATCCATCCTTGGATTTTTGGGTCGATTTGGCTGCGGATTTTCCTGGAGAGGTGGACCGGGCGCCAAGATGAGCCAGCGTAACGCGCATGGGGAGGAGGATACCTTAAGGCAGTCTATTTTCGCAGCCCTGGGAGTGCGCGCGACCTTCGCGGGCACCAGAGGCTTTAGCCATTTTTGGAATATGAGGTCGAAAATCTCCGCAATTTCATATCTTGTCCCATTTTGAGTTACATGCCGAATGCCTGTAAGTCATTGTGTTTCATACACAAACAGGAAAATAGCTAAAATGTTCTGGATTGGCACTCGCCATGCAACATACTCCCAAAAGAGCTTGACCCAGTTTCTTCCAGGCACAGCCGCTTTTTCATGCAGTTCTTATTGAGGGGTGTTTCAATATCCTCTCTCATCTTCTTTCAAATTCAGTCTTCTTATGCGTTCAGATACGGATCGGGTTTACCCTCCGCCGGGAGATGCCGAATCAAAATTCGCGGATCGGGAAATTTTCACCTGGGGCCCTCGGGTTCCCTCTAAATTTTGGAGGAGTTCAATGCGATTTATCCGGTTGCAGAACCTAGCACTCACCTTCACAGTGGCCTTTTTGGGCCTAGTCCTCGGCATTCTGCCTTGTAGCAAGACGGCATCCGCGCAGGGCATCATCACCGGTGGAATTTCTGGCAGCGTGGGAGATCAAACTGGCGCGGCAATTCCCGGCGCAAATGTTAAGGCCGTAAGTGAGAGCACTGGGACCCTCTTCGAGGTGAAGGCGAATGGCGAGGGTGAGTTCGAAATCACCACTGTTCCATTGGGCTCGTACACCATCACCATTACCGCAAGCGGCTTTGGCGTTCAAACTCTGAGTCACGTGGAGGTGGTGGCGGGCAATGTTACGCCGCTCGGCAAGCTGGCTCTGCACCTGGGAGCTGCGTCGCAGACGGTGGAGGTGGCAGCCAGCGCTTCAGAATTGATCAACACGGAATCTGCACAGGTTGAGACGTCGATCGCGCTGGAACAGGTGGCGACTGCGCCAGTCGCAGGCGCGGTGGACAATATGGCCCTGATGGTGCCGGGAGTTGTGAACACCCACCAATTCATGTCCAACACCAACGGCATCAGTTACTCGGTGAACGGCCAGCGCGGCCGTTCGAATAACTCTGAGATTGACGGTCAAACGAATAACGACACCTCGATCGGCGGACCGAGCTTCTTCTTCGATAACCAGGATGCGCTGCAGGAAGTGCAGGTGCTGACGAGCGGCATGAGCGCCGAATATGGTCACACGATGGGCGCGACCATTAATTACATTACCAAGGGCGGCAGCAACACCTTCCATGGCTCAGGTTTTGAAATCTACACCGGCTCATGGCTTTCTTCGCTGATGCAGTACCAAAAGGACCCGAATTTTGGCGGATGCGCCGGATCGCCGGATTGCAACATCCAGGCGCCGAAGTTTGTGCAGAACAACTGGGGCGGAACTTTCGGGGGCCCGATTCTCAAGAACAAGCTCTGGTTCTTTGGCAGCACTCTCTGGAGCCACACGTTTGAAGGCGGCGTTGTTCTTACCTCACAGGGCGCTCTCTTCCCGGACCCAAATGGATTGGCAACGCTTAAGTCGTCCTTTCCGAATAACGCGGGCGTGGCAGCTCTGACCATGAACGGTCCTTATAGCTCGACCGCGGGCAGCCCGACTCCGCTGTCGGCTTCAGTGACAACTGTTCCTGTGACGGACGGCAATACAACGGCAAACGTCGAGGTTGCGGGTTACCAAAGAACCTTCCCGAACGCGATCTTCGACCAGGAGCATCTGGGCCGCATCGATTACAACATCACCCCGAAAGACCGCTTCTATCTTCGCTACAACTATCAGAACAACCCCTATTTTCCCGCTTTCTACCTGGTCAGCGCAGCGACAGCGGCAGGCGGCGGGTACCCGAACGTAATCCCCATCAGCCACGAGGTGGGCGCTGACTGGACTCATACCTTCACGTCCAACATCGTGAACCAGTTGCGCTATGCGTTTCAACAGTCCAGCATCGGCTTTTACGGCGGCTCAATCCCCAATTGCACCATCAGCAACTTCGATACCTGCACCTCGACCGTCGAGCTGGGCGGCTCCCTTGCGACCTACGGGTACGGGGCGGGATTGCCCCAGGGCCGCATCATCAAAGTCGATCAGTTCCAGGACAACGCGCACTGGAACCACGGGCGCCACACCATTATGTTTGGCGCCGAATTTGACTCCCAGCACTCGCCATGGGGCTTCCTTCCCAATGCCGAGGGCGCGTTCAACTTCACACCCGGTGCGGCGGGGGCACTGCGCAACACTTCCTCCAATGCCGCCCTCTCGAATGGACTCACCGCCATACTGGAAGGGGTTACATCACTCGACCTGGCGCAGGGAAATCCCAATATTCCTTTCAAGGAAAAGGATTACGGCCTCTACTTCCAGGACGACTTCAAGTTCAAGCAGAACCTGACCATCAACCTCGGCTTGCGCTATGAGTACTTTGGCCAGTCGGCGAACTTCCTGCACGACGAGACGGTGGCGCAGCAAACAGGTTCACAGCCTTTCTGGAGCACAGCGCTGCCGCTTTCAGCCACGACCGTGCCCACTGTGAATCCCAATTACGACAATATTGAGCCGCGCATCGGATTTGCCTATACTCCCAACGCACTGCCCAAACTGGTTGTGCATGGCGGCTACTTCATCGACGTGGATCCGGTGTTTTACGAGTTCTTCGTCAACATCGCCACCGCCGCGCCGGCGGTCAATTCGGGGACTTTGGTCTGCGATGGCGTCACTGTGAATTGCGTGCCTGCCACCGGGCTCACATACAGCACCGTGCATCAAGCGGATGCCCCGCTCCTTCCCCCTGGCGGCGACCCGCGCACACTGCCGAACCAGACCGTTCCGTCCAACTTCCGCAACGCGATGGGCGAAACCTACACACTGGGAATCCAATACCAGGTGGTGCCGCAAGCCGTGGCCAGCATCAGCTACCTCGGCAACCACACCTTCCGCCAGTACCAGGCTCTCAACTCAAACCCGGATATTCTTGACGTGCAGAGTGTCTTCCCGAACTATGGGGCTGGAGTCAGCGTGTGCACTGATCCCACCGCGACCGGCTATACCAGGCCGAACTGCAATTACGACCAGGTGGAAACCTACGGCAACACGGCATTTCAGATCTACAACGCGTTGCAGGCATCGCTCACCTACCGCAACTTCCATGGTTTCACTGGAACCGCTTCCTACACCTACAGCCGGGAGATTGACAACGCCAGCGAGTTCGCGGGAACAGGGACCGGCGGCGGCACGGTGAGCCCTTACGCGCAGAACCCGCTTAATCCGGACATCGGGGAACGAGGCGTGAGCGGCTTCTCCTATCCCAGCATCTGGGGCATCCAGATGACCTATGCCGAGCCCTGGTTCTCGGGCCAAAGGGGGATCCTGGGGCGGCTGCTGGGCGGCTACTATATGAACGCCTTCTATCAGTACAATGGCGGCACGCCGTTTAACGCCATCCAGAATTCGTATTCGGTGACCTCTTCAAACGTGCTTGCCGACATCGCTGGGTCCGAAGGAAACCCAGGAAACGTTACGGCGGCCCAGGCTGCAGCTATCAACACAACCCAAGCGGAATACGGGTTCTGCGATGTTGGCTTTACCCAGGCATTCGGTGGAAATCCTTGCCGGCCCGTTTTGTCGAACAAGAGCGCCCCGCTCAGCTCCATCGGAATCAACCTCGGGCCGGGCGGTTATGTTGATTACGTCACGGGCGCGCCGACCACGCCAGCTCAGGAGCACTGGACCTGGAACAACCAATATCAGGCCGTGGCGGCCAGCAACCCGTTCCCCGGCGTCGGACGCAACACTCTTCGCGGAGACAGCTTTAACGATATCGACGTCAGCGTAGGCAAGAACTTCAAAATTGCCGAGAGAATCGCGGCCAGTATCCAGGTGAGCGCCTTCAACTTGACCAACCGGGCTTTCTACGGCATTCCCGATCCCAACGTGGAAGACAGCGGATTTGGCGGCTTCATGAGCAGCCAATATGCTTTCGGGACTGGCCCTGGCAGCGGAGCGAGCGGCGGTTCGTACCCGCAGGGGTTGGGCAATCGCAACGTGCAGCTCACCGGGAAGGTGACCTTCTAGGGTAAAGCTCTAATCTGAACAACAAGAAGGGCGCCTCTCGGGGCGCCCTTCTTGCTGGGCGGTGAGCCGATCCGAGAGTAAGGGAGTGTTCATTTTTGGAATAAGCAGACGAATTTCTCCGCAATTTCATATTATTTCCATTTTTGTGAATCAACTGAGATGCCGGTAACTCGTTGCTTTTCAGGGGGAAACGATTTCTTTCCCCAATTGCCGGCGATTGGCATCCTTCATGCATTACTCACATAGGAAAGCTGCTCCTAGCCCTCCTGGCATAGTGTTTTTTGCATGCGTTCCAGTGAGATTGTCAACAACCTCATCTTCCTTGCTTCTTAGCGATTTCAGTCTTCCTGTATTCCATGCGCAAATCGGCGCAAGCCTCAAGCCGAAATGCCGAAGTGCAATAGGCGGATCGAGCACTTTCCACCGGGAACCTACTGGTTCCCATCAATTTTCGGAGGAACTCAATGCGATTTATCCGGTTGCAGAATGTAGTTTTCGCCATCCTGGTCGCTTTTGCAGGATTGGCCCTTGTCCTTGCACCCCAGGCGGAAGCCCAGTCGTACGCAGCGTTGCACGGGACGGTGACCGACTCATCGGGCGCGGTTATCCCCGGCGCCACGGTGACTGTGTTGAACACCGGCACCGGGATCAAGACCGTGAGCAGCACGGACAAGCAGGGCTACTACATTTTCCCGCAGCTTCAGGTCGGCCTGTCTTATTCGGTGACCATCACGGCTGCCGGCTTTGAGAATTTTCAGGAAACCGGACTCGTACTGAACGTCAACGACAACCGCGAAGTTGCGGCCAAGCTCAAGGCGGGCGGCACATCTGAGACCGTCGAGGTTTCGGCGACAGCGGTGCAGGTGGAAACATCGGATACGCAGATCAAGCAGATTGCAACGGCGGAACAGCTTGAAGAGATTCCGCTGGAAGGGCGCGATCCAGCCGGCCTGCAAAAGCTTCAGCCGGGCGTGGTCGAATCCTCCGACCGCTTCGGCTCCTTTTCCAGCGATGGCAACCAGACTCCTCAGAACTCCTACCTGTTGAACGGCGTGGATATCAACGATCCCGCGTTGGAGAATGAAGGCATCCAGATCAATCCCGACGCTCTGCAGGAAGAAAATATTGTTACCAGCACCATGAACCCCGAGTTCGCCCGCAACTCCGGCGCGGTGGTTAATCAGGTGCTCAAGAGTGGAACCAACAGCCTGCACGGCAGCGGTTTTGAGTTCTATCGCGATACATTTTTGAACAATGGCGACTATTTTGCGCAGACACGCCCTGTTTTCCATCAGAACCTTTACGGCGGCACCCTGGGCGGGCCGGTTTTCAAGAACAAGCTCTTCTTCTTCCTCGCCTATCAGGGACAGCGCAATCGGACCGCGTCGAGCGACGTGCAGTCCACGATGGATGCCGATCAGCTGGCCGGCATGTTCAGCAACAACGCCAACTATGCCAACCCGGCCGGTGGTAACGACAACACTCCAACGACCTGGAGGGACGGCGACTCTTACAGTGACGGCTTGACCGAAAATCCGCTTCCCTTCGCTATAGGGAGTTGCGCGGCCGGGGAACTGTGGGCCCAATGCTTTGACAACGGCGGCACAGGCAATGCGACCGTCACTATCCCGACAGGCGTCTGGGATCCGGTTGCTACCAAGCTGATCAACAAGTTTATTGCGCCCCTGACGCCAAACTTCGGTGCGGCTGACGCGAATGGCTTACAGAATCAGGTCGAATTCAACCCGCTCGATACACTCGCAGCGGATCAGGGGATTATCCGCATCGACTACACTCCGAGTTCGAAAGACTCGCTCTGGGCCTCGAGCGTGTTCATGTCCAACCCGGCCTCTTCCACGCTGACTTTCGGCGGCGGCAGCTTTCCAGGCTTTGGCTCGGTAGAGGCGAGCCACTTCAAGCTTTTTTCCGCGTCATGGACCCACACTTTCAGCGCGAACAAGTTGAACGAGCTGCGCGCCTCCTATTACCGCAACCCCTTTGCCGCAGTCGGAGTCGCGAAGGTCGATCCGCCGAGCAACTATGGGTTTGACATCAATCCGCAAGATCCCGAAGCCGGTGTGCCCTATATCGGCGTTGGAAGCTACTTCAGCCTCGGCTTCAGCTTTGAAGGTCCTCAGCCGCGCCTCGACACGAACCTGACCTACGCCGATAACTTCACATGGGTGAAGGGCAACCACACCCTGAAGTTCGGCGGCCAATTTGAACAGTTCCGCGTCCATAACCCATTCGACGTTTACAACAATGGCTACTTCAGCTTCAACGGCGCCGGCGCATACAGCTCGGGCGATCCGCTGCTGGACTTTGCCTTGGGTGTTCCGGACCAGTACTACCAGACGAACAATGGCTTTATCAATGCCGTGGCCGAGGAACTTTATGGTTACGCGCAGGACAACTGGAAGGTCAGCCCCGACTTTACCTTCAACTTCGGCCTCGCGTGGGACGTGGAGAAACCCAACCAGAACCATCAGGACGGCGGACTGGGAATCGTGTGCTGGGCCAACAGCAGCACGGAATCCACCGTTTTCCCTGGCGCATCTCCTGGCCTGAGCTTCCCTGGCGATCCCGGCTGCAACAATGCCGGCTCTCCGACCCCGAAATACGACCACTTCGCGCCCAAGATCGGCTTTGCCTGGTCGCCGTCCACCGGTCCTGAAAAACTGATTGGAGCTCCAGGCTCGCATAACTTCTCAATCCGCGCTGCTGTCGGCCTCTACTACAACCGCGACCAGGAAGAACAGTCGTTGCAGAATCTTGAAGATCCACCCTTCCTCAAGGTGGACTTTGGTGCCGGTGATTTCGGTGGAAGTCCCTCCTTTGACAATCCATTTGTCGATGTTGCGGGCAACGGTTCGGAGCCAAATCCCTTCCCCATCGCCCCAATCACGCCGACAACGCCAATCAACTGGACCAACTTCCTGGAAGAGGAGCTCGCGGTCTTCAATTCTGAGTACAAGGTTCCCTATACCTACAACTACAACCTCAACATTCAGCGCTCGTTGGGCGCCAACCTGGTTGCGCAGATCGGCTATTTCGGCTCAACCAGCCACCGGCTCGCTTCCTTCTATGAGGGAGATCCCATCACTCCCGCCGGCCATGCCGCCTGCTTGGCGGACAATGGCCCAGGCGGATGCGCTTCCGACCCGTATTATGACCGCTCTTACCCGCAGTACATGACCGACACAGCCAACTACTATGGCTATCCCTATTACCTGTCGATCGCCGACCAGACTACCGAAGGACACTCGAGCTACAACTCTTTCCAGGCCAGCCTGATCAAGGCACCGTCGCACGGACTGCAGTTTACCCTCGCCTACACCTACGGCCATTCGCTTGACGATGGATCGGGATATGAAAGCGCGACGGGCAGCGACAACCGCGTTCATAACTCCACGCCGGGCTTTACCTGGCTCAACTACGGCGACTCAGACTTCGACGCGCGGCAACGCATCGTCGCCTCCTACGTGTACACCGTTCCGGTCTTCGCGGTATTCAGAGACAAGGCAATCCTTCGCGAGGCCGTAAGCGGGTGGGGAATTGGCGGCGTCACCGCGCTGCAGTCGGGCTTCCCCGTCGGGATCGAAATGGGAACCGACCGCTCCTTCTGGTGCCAGGGCGACAGCTACTTCGGATGCGGAGATAATCCGGAGTACACCGGGGCGGCTATCCAGAAGGAAAACATACGCAACGCCTCAAGCGGCAACCAGTACTTCAACAGTTCGCCCTTCTCGACCGAAACGATTGGAACCTTCGGCAACACTCGGCGCAACTTCTTCCATGGACCGGGATTCGACTACACGAACCTGCAATTGAAGAAAGATGTTCACTTCACCTCAGACGCCAAGAGGTATGTGGAGTTGCGGATAGAGTCATTCAACCTCTTCAATCACGCCAACTTTGCCAACCCGGTGGGCAACTTCAGCAGTCCGCAATTCAGCAGTGTAACAAGCGTTGACCACTCCGCAGACCCGAACGGTGACCCGTCTCCCGGGCGTGCTGTTCAGCTGGTGGGTAAGCTGTACTTCTAAACCTGGCCGAGCAATCGGTGTAACGAGAAAAGGGCGTCCGCTGCGCGGACGCCCTTTCTCGTTATGTCGACTCATCAGCCCGAGCGGCTGAAGGTCAGGCCGCGGGTCAGGCCTTGATGCGCGTTGACTTTTTTGCGGCAGGCTTCTTGGCCGCGGTTTTCTTTGCGGGGGCCTTGGCGGCGGTCTTCTTCGCAGGGGTTTTCTTGGCGGCGGCCTGGCGCGTCTTTACCGCCTTCACCGGCTTCGGCGCAGGGGTTCCCTTTGCGGCTGCCGGCCTTGTCTTCGCTGAAGCCTTGCTGCGGGCGGCTAAAGTTTTTGCGGTAAGCTCAGCCTTGAGCTCAGCGTCAAACTCAGCCGGGGTCACGGGGCGCGCGGACTTGCGCAGCCGTTCAATGTCGTAAAAAGCGCGGCGCTCGGCAAGAAAGACGTGCACAACAAAGTCTACGTAGTCGAGCAGAATCCACTCGCCATGGTTGCGGCCCTCGACCGAGTTGGGAAAGACGCCAAACTCCTTTTTGAGCTTGTGCTCGATTTCGTCTGCGATGGCTACGGCCTGACGGTCGTTGGTTGCGGAGGTAACAAGGAAGAAATCGGACAGGCCTGAGTCGATGGGGTCGAGCTCGAGAATGCGGGTGTCTTCGCCCTTCTTGTCTTCACAAGCCTGGGCTGCGGCCTGAACGAGGATGCGGATTTGCTGGTGCGCTTCGGTGGTCGTCATTCGGTGAAATGGTTCTCCAGAGTTAATCGTAGACCCTCCCCAAGGGAGCGGCAAATCAACGATAGAGGCTGTGGGAGCGAATGTAATCGAATACGGCTTCAGGGAGCAATTCGTTTCCCGCTATGGGAGTTCCGAGGTCGGCGTGAATGAGGTCTCGAATCTGCGAAGCGCTGATTTCGACTTGCAGGCCAGGGAGAACGTAAAACGGGGCACTTTCTCCGGCTAAATTATGAACCAGGTAAGATCGGACCTCGATTTCCGAATCGGTCCTCGCGGGCCTGGGCGCGGGCTCAATCGTTAATCCGGCAGGCAGGGCCGCCCGCAGATCGTCGAGCTGCTGGTTGGGCCGGGATGCGACGATCAGCGGAGCTGCAAAGGGGATCTCCGCGGACCGATGCCAGTGGCGCAGCGAGATGAACGAGTCGGCGCCCATCAGGCAAAACAGGGCGCTGCCGGGCGAAAGCTCGGCCCGAAGCGCGAGCAGCGTTTCCAGGGTGTAGTTTGCGGCGCCAAAGGGCTTTGGCGCGTCGGCAAGCGAAACTTCCAAACCCGGCTGGCCGGCAATTGCCAAACGGGTCATGGCCAGGCGGTCGTCGAAGCCGGCAGTGGAACCCTGCGGCTTCAGCGGCTGAGCGCCGACCGGGGCAAAGAGAACGGTATCCAGCGCAAGAGCCTCACGCGCGGCGCGTGCCACGGCTAAATGCCCCAGGTGGGGCGGGTCAAAGCTGCCGCCGAAGAAGGCGACGCGCCGGCCTGGTGGGGGCTGGTCCATTTGCCTATCGTATCGCGCCGGCTTTCAAAGGGCGGGCGAGCGCTCTGGTAGCATCACATTCAGCATGATTCGCTTCCTCATTGCTTTGCTGGCTCTTGCAGGCGTGACCGTTTCCGCGCTGGCTCTCCGAGTGCACTACGACACGGGAACGGAACCCTGCGATATTAACGAGAAGTGGGACTGCGGCATTGTGAATCACAGCCCGTTTGCCGAGGTTGCGCACGTTCCTGTAGCGGCCATTGGCATTGCCGGCTACCTTGCGTTGGCAGGTTTGGCGCTGATGCGGCGGCGCGGCCTGCAGACGGCGGCAGCGGTTCTCGGTTTGGGGTTTGCGCTCTACCTCTCGAACATTGAACGGTCTGTGCTCCAGGTGTGGTGTCTTTACTGCGTCATCTCGCAGGGAATCATCGCGCTGATCACGCTGCTCAGCCTTGGCTGGCTGCTGGCGGGCCGGTGGACGAAGAGCGTCGCGCGGAGTTGAGACTGAGTTTCGCTTCCTCTGCGAGGATTCGCTTCCGGCGGGTTCATCATCCGACCACAAATCCGAGCGCCCTGCGCTGATAAACTTGAACTAACGAAATGTTCAAGAAGCAATATGCGCGCTGGATGTACGAGTGGGAGACGCGGCTGACCATGCGCGATGAAAACCGCGTGGTGCGCCCGCTGGAGTGGGGCTTCGAGTGGATTGTGCCGTTTCTCGAGTCGCACGGGTTTGCGGAAGCGGTGCCTGGGCCTGAGGTGGTGCGCGACCCCGCAGCAGCCGAAGCGGCGATGGTCCGCATTAACCAACTGCTCATCCGCCACAGCGATAAATTTTTCGGATACGAGCGACCCACCGACTTCAGGCTGGAAGAACGGCATCCGCAGTTGTTTCCAACCAATGTGCGCCCGGAAACACTGGCGAAGGAAGCCGCGATTCGCCAACTGGCAGCGGAGGGCAAAATCCCGACGGCCCAATTTTTGCGCTTCACGTCGCCGGAGCGGACGCCTTACGCAGAGAACGACCAGGTGAACGCCCGCTGGTACCCGGCGCCGGCGCACAAAGATCACGCGAGGCCCAAACAGGCGATTGTGGTTTTGCCGCAATGGAATTCGGATGGTTTCAGCCACAACTCGCTTTGCACCATTTTCAACCGCATGGGTGTTTCGGCGCTGCGGTTATCGATGCCTTACCACGACATTCGGCGACCGGTAGAGCTGGAGCGCTCAGACTATAACGTGAGCGCCAACATCGGGCGGTCGCTCTCAGCTTGCAGGCAGGCAGTGGTGGACATCCGCTGCTGCGTGGACTGGCTTGAGGAGCAGGGCTACGAGCACTTTGGCGTGCTGGGAACCAGCCTGGGCTCGTGCTATACCTTCCTGGCCAGCACGCACGACCCGCGCATCCGAGTGAACGCATTCAACCACGCGTCCACGGCTTTTGGTGACGTGACCTGGGCGGGGCAGAGCACGCGACACGTGCGCCAGGCGCTGGAAGAAGCCGGCCTTACGCAGGACCGGGTGCGAGAACTTTGGGCGGCTGCCAGCCCGTGCTATTACTACGACAAGTTTGGCAGCCGCGAAGCCGGCGGACCCGACAAGCAAGTGCTGATGGTCTATGCCGATTATGACCTGACCTTCCCCAGGGAGTACTCGCTGCAGGTGGTCGAGGCTTTCCAGCGGGTTGGGCTGAACTTTGAGGCCAAGGTGCTGCCATGCGGACACTACACCACCGGCGAAACGCCCTATAAATTCATCGACGGCTGGTATCTGGGGTGGTTTGTCTATCGGGCGTTCAAGGCGCTGCGCAGAGAGAAGGCGGCCGGGGTGAGCAGGGCTGCGGTTCCTGCGGCCAAGTTGGAAAAGGCAGAAGAGGAAGCTGTTTCGCGCTAACGGATCGCGTCCAGATTCAAGCGCAGCAACTTCGCGGGGTCGAGATAGGCGCCCTGCCAGCGGACGGCCCAGTGCAGATGCGGACCGGTGACGCGGCCGGTGGCGCCGCTGAGGCCGAGGCGAGTGCCGGTGGTTACATGCTGGCCTTCGCGCACGTCGATGCGGCTCAGGTGCATAGAGATGGTGAATAGGCCGAGGCCGTGGTCGATGACCACGCAATTGCCTTCGTAGTAGAGCGGCCGGGCCAGCACCACCACGCCACTATTGCCGGCGCGAACCGGAGTGCCTGTCGCGGCGCGAAAATCCATCCCCTTGTGAACGCTGGCCAGCATGCCGTTGAAGATGCGGCGGGTGCCAAAGCTGTCCGTGGGCCTGGCGGTAACGGGTGCATGAAAACTGCCGTGCCATAGCGGATCAGAGGCGCTAACGGCGAAAACCTTCGCCTTAAGTTGGGATTCCGCTTCGATCTGCTTGAGCGCCTCGGGGCTCGGTTCCACAAACTCTGGCTCCACGGTGAGTGTTCCGGTGCGGTAATGGGCGGGATGAATCTCAACGTTGCGGCTCAGATCGCGCTCGACGCCGCCACGCACCACGATTTGCAGCGTGGATGGGCCAGTGGGAGCTTCAACGTCTACTCCGGCGAGCGCAAACCAACCTTGCCCGCCACGCCCGCGAAAGAACTGCAGCTTGCGCCCGAGCCATTCGCCATCGAGGCTTGCTGAGGCCGGAGCGTCTACGCGGATCAACACCGGTGAGCCGGCTTCGACGATTGCCGGGGTGAGCGTGACGGTGGAAGTTTGGCCGTTAACCAACGCGCCTGCGGTCACGTCGACAGCAACGCAGAGGGCGGCGCTTAAAGCGATTTGAGAAAGTCGCATTCAGCTCAGCATAACCGGGAAGGGCGTCCGTGTTTTTGGTGACGCGCGCATGTTCCCAGGGGATGCCCGCAGCCGGGCGGGAAGTCGCCAGGACAGCCAGCCGGCAGGTCAGCGCTACCGACCGCCGATTTGTTGCCGGTCGAAGACGAAATTCGCGGAGGTGAGTGACCTTTGCGGCCCGGAATGCGTCTGACAAGAATCATGACTTCCCTTGCCCACAATCTGTTTCGACGCGTGTGCTTTGTGCTGGCGCTCGCCGCACCCGCGTTTGCGCCCTACGTGAATGCCCAGGCGCCTGCGCCCAGTCATGGCGTGCCGGTGCTTGTGGAGCTGTTCACCTCAGAAGGATGCTCCGATTGCCCGCCTGCCGATGCGCTGCTGGCCCAACTGGACGCCACGCAGCCTGTTCCAGGAGCACAGGCCATTGTGCTCAGCGAGCACGTGACCTATTGGAATCACGAGGGATGGACCGATCCGTTTTCGCTCGATGCGATGACCGATCGGCAGCGACAGTACGTGCAGCAATTGGGAGCAGACGAAGCCTATACGCCGCAGATTGTCGTGGATGGCGCCGAGCAGTTTACGGGAAGCGATAACGTCAAGCTGGCCCGCGCGCTGATCAAGGCCGCTGCCGTTCCCAAGATCGACATTCAGATCGAGAGCGCGCATCGGGCAGCAGACGGGTCAGTGGATTTTTCGGTGCATGCGCCGGCGGGCACCAAGGCAACGGTGGTGGGAGTGCTGGCGGAGAGCGCAACCCGCGCGCAGGTTGTTCGCGGCGAAAACAAAGGCCGCACATTGCACCACGTGGCCGTGGTGCGCGTGCTGAAGGAGTTTGATTCCAAAGCAATCGATGGACGGCCGCTTCGATTGCCGGCCCCCGAACGACTCACCGCAGGAACAACCGAAGGACCACCCAGGCTGGTCGTTTTTCTGGTCAGCAGGAAGAACGGGCACGTGGTCGGCGCGGCAGAGCAGACCCTGAGCCAGTAAGGCGCACTTATTGGGCAGCGTTCGGGCGCGGATGCGCGGCGATCCAGGCGGCCACGCGCTCCTGCACAGCGTCCAGTTCGTCGGCGGTAATATGGGTTCCGACCATCTGGCGGTTGGCGGCGTACTTCTCCTGGCTCGGTCCCTTCACGGATGCGGCAAGATCAAGCCAGTAGTAGGCCTCCACGTAGTCCTGCGGCACTCCCTGGCCGAAGGAGTAAAGCAGGCCCATGGTGCCCTGCGCGGTGACGTCTCCCTGCTCAGCGGCCTTGCGGTACCATTGCGCCGCCTGCACTACATCGCGAGCGAAGTACTTGCCCGCGCCGTCGCGGTAAAGTGCGGCAAGGTGAAGTTCGCCGCTCACATTGCTCTTTTCCGCGGCCTTGCGATACCAGTCGGCAGCCTGCATATAGTCGGCGGTAATCTCCTCGCGGTTTTGCGAAGCTCCGGCGGCCCTGGCGTAGCTCTCTCCTACCAGCACCTGCGATGCGGCGTCACCCGCGGTGGCCCTGGCCAGCAGCGCAGGGTCGATGGCCGCGGCCTGCGCCAGGGCGGGCATGGGCGCCGTTGCCAGGAAGATCGCAAGAAGGAGTTGCATCGGTCGCAATTTCACAGAAGGCCTCAAGGATTCATCCGAATTCGGTGCCAATCACAGTTTACCCAGTTGGCAGTCGCCGGGGAACCGCATCCAGCCGGAAGTTAAGCGACAAACTCCTCCGGGGCCACAAATCCACAGACCTTTCCGCCTTTAAGCGGAGCATCAAAAGGGTCTAAAATCCGAATATGACTGACCGCATCTCTCTTTCCCTTGCCCAGGCCGACCCCGAAGTAGCTGCCGCACTTGACCAGGAAACCCTTCGCCAGCACGAGGGGCTGGAGATGATTGCCAGCGAGAATTTCGTTTCCGAAGCGGTGCTTGAGGCGGCCGGCTCAGTGTTTACCAATAAATACGCTGAGGGCTATCCTGGGCGGCGCTACTACGGCGGGTGCGAGTATGCCGATGTGGTGGAGAACCTGGCGCGCGACCGCGCCAAGCGGATCTTTGGCGGGGAGCACATCAACGTGCAGCCGCACTCCGGGTCGCAGGCAAACGCGTCGGCCTACGCGGCGGTGCTGCAAACGGGGGACACGATTCTGGGCCTCGACCTGGCGCATGGCGGCCACCTGACCCACGGCCACCGGCTCAGCTTCAGTGGCAAGCTTTACCGGCCCACGTTTTACCAGGTGAGGCGCGACACGGAGCTGATTGACTACGACGAGCTGGAGGCCATTGCCGAGCGAGAAAAGCCCAAGGCGATCATTGGCGGCGGCAGCGCCTATCCGCGGCTGTGGGATTTTGCCAGGATGCGGCAAATTGCGGACAAGGTGGGCGCGGTTTACGTCTTTGACATGGCGCACATTGCCGGGCTTGTGGCGGGCGGCGTGCACCCTTCACCAGTGCCTCACGCGCACATCACCACCACCACCACCCACAAAACGCTGCGCGGACCCCGTGCGGGGATGATCATCTGCGGGCAAGATTTGGCCGCGGCGGTGGACAAGGCAGTCTTTCCGGGCCAGCAAGGCGGTCCGCTGATGCACATTGTGGCTGCCAAGGCAGTGGCCTTTGGCGAGGCGCTGCGGCCGGAGTTCCGCACCTACGCGGCGCAAATTGTGGCCAACGCAAAGGTGCTGGCGCTGGCGTTGCAGCAGGCCGGCTTCCGCATCATCTCCGGCGGCACAGATAACCACCTGATGCTGGTGGACGTTTTCCAAAAGGGCATTCTCGGGTCCGAGGCTGAGCTGGCCCTGGGCAAGGCGGGCATTACGGTGAACAAGAATTCGATTCCGTACGATACCAACCCGCCGCTCAAGCCGTCGGGCATTCGCGTGGGCACACCGGCGTTGACGACGCGCGGCATGAAGGAGCCGGAGATGCTCTTGATTGGCGCGTGGATTGCGAAGGCCCTGGACCTGCGCAACGACGATGCGGCACTGGAGCGGATTCGCCTGGAGGTGGCCGAGCTGGCCAACCAGTTCCCGCTGTATGCGTGGCGGCGTCATCCTGCGGCGGTGGCAGTTTAGCGGCTGCTGGCAAGGGCTTGCCGGCGGACTTCAGCGCCAGGCTGCAGCCTGCGAATTTTTATCGAACTGCAATCGAACAACTTGCGCTTGAATGCGGTGTTGCAACTACAGTAGTGATTGATGACCCACCGAGGGGACGAAAGCAGCAGAGAATGGCCGCTATCCCCAAGGGCATCTGGAGGAGACAATGAAACCCATTCATCTTGCTTTGGCCGCTTTGCTGGTTCTTTCGGTTCCGGCGTTTGCGCAGCATCGGGAAGAAGCCCCCGCGCCGCACCAGGCAATCCCGGCTCATGGGCCCAGGGAATACAACGGAACGCCTCATGCGTCTGATCCCAAGCGCAACTACAGTGACAAGGAAGGCCACCCCAACGCTCCGCACGTTGACGGAAAAACCTGGGTTGGCCACGACACAGGCCGCGACGACGCGAACTATCATTTGGACCATCCCTTTGCGCACGGCCATTTTACCGGCGGGTTCGGTCGCGGGCATGTATGGCACCTCGGCGGCGGCGGGCCGAGCCGGTTCTGGTTCAACGGCTGGTACTGGGACGTGGCGCCGTTCGACATTGCATTTTGCGATGGCTGGCTGTGGGACTCCGATGACATTGTGATTTATGAGGACCCGGACCACATCGGCTGGTACCTGGCATACAACGTCCGCCTCGGCACATATGTGCATGTGGAGTATTTGGGGACGTAGGCGGACGGGAACACGAGGAAATGCTTTGACGATGAGGGGACTGGGCGTGGGGCTGGTCCCTTTTTTCTTTGCAAGGGAGCTTGCGGCGTCGTGCGAATGTATACGGCTGGCCGCCAGGCGATAAGATTGCGAGTTCTTCTGGAGCGGGGCTACGCGACCTGAGACGCGGCAATCGCTCCTGTGTCATCCTGATTTTTTGAGGGCTTGGAATGAAGCTTTTGATTGCTTGCATGAATGCAAGTGCTTCCGCACGCCTATTCGCCAAGGCGGTTCTGGTTGCAGCGATTGTTGCCGCCTTCGCCGCAGGGTCCGCGTGGGGTGCGCCGGTAGCGGCGCCCATTGTGCTTACTGGTGCGGACATGCGGCCGGCCATGTCGCTTGATGGCGAGTGGGCTGCGATTGTCGATCCTTATTTCTCGGGGCTGTACACCTTTCATCATGAAGAGAAGCCGAACGGTTGGTTTCTTAATCGCAAGGCGCAGCCCGGCGATACCTCTCCCACTGAATACGATTTTGCCAAGGCGCCCAAGCTGAAGGTTCCGGGCGACTGGAACACGCAGCGCGAGTCGTTGCTTTTCTATGAAGGCCCCGTCTGGTACGAGCGCGATTTTATGTATCAGCTCAAGCCGCACACGCGCGTGTTTCTGCATGTGGGCGCGGCCAACTATCACTCGTTGTTCTGGGTGAACGGGAAAAAGGTTTGCGAGCACGAGGGTGGTTACACGAGCTTTAACTGCGAGGTGACGGCTGCGATTCATGCGGGCGGAAATTTTGTTGTGGCCGCGGTGGACAACACGCGCCACGAAGACGGTGTTCCCACGCTGCAGACCGATTGGTGGAATTATGGCGGGCTGACGCGATCGGTTTCGCTGATAGAAGTGCCGGAGACGTACATCGATCAGTATGATGTGCACCTGAGCCGCATGGAGAGCAGCCTCGTTGAGGGTTGGGTGCATGTCGAAGGTGGGCACGCAGGCGACAAAGTCGCGGTCGATATCACCGAGCTTAATTCAACAGGCTCCGGCGTTCTGGCGGCGGATGGACGAGCGCAGATTCATTTGGTTGCTTCGGGCCTGGAGCGCTGGTCGCCGGAGACGCCGAAGCTTTACACGGTCAAGATCCGCGCGGGCAAAGATTCTATTACGGATTTAATCGGCTTTCGCACCATTGAAACGCGCGGTACAGAAATCCTGCTGAACGGCAAGCCCATTTTTCTTCGCGGCGTAGCCATCCACGCCGAAGCGCCTTACCGTACCGGCCGCGCCAGCACGTCGAAGGATGCGGAGACGCTGCTGGGATGGGCCAAGGAACTGGGCTGCAACTTCGTCCGGCTGGCGCACTATCCGCACGACGAGACGATGCTGCGCGCCGCCGACCGGATGGGTTTGCTGGTGTGGTCGGAGAATCCGGTTTATTGGGCGTTGCAGTTTGACAATCCCAAGGTGCTGGCCAAGGCCGAGCAGCAACTGGATGAGGAGATCGGAACCTCGCGCAATCATGCGGCCATCATCCTGTGGTCGATGGCCAACGAAACACCGAACACAGAGGCGCGGACCCGATTCATTGAAACGCTTGCCAGCCGCGCGCGCGCGCTTGACCCCACGCGTTTGATTACCGCCGCGCTGCTGGTGCGCGCGGAAGGTCACACGAAGATTGTGGACGATCCGCTGGGCAAGGCGCTGGACGTGATCGGCATCAACGAATACATCGGATGGTACGAGGGGACGCCTGAAACCGCCGATGTGACTGAGTGGCGCATCGACTCCCAGAAGCCATTGATCGTGAGCGAATTCGGGGGCGGCGCCAAGGCCGGCCTGCATGGCGGAGTCAACGACCGCTGGACCGAGGAGTACCAGGCGAATATCTATCGCCACCAGTTGGAGATGCTCAACCGGATTCCGCAACTGAGAGGAATGAGCCCGTGGTGCCTGATGGATTTCCGCTCGCCGAACAGGCCACTGGCGGGGATTCAGGACGAGTTCAATCGCAAGGGGCTGATTTCAGATCAGGGAGAGAAAAAGCGGGCGTTTTTCGTTTTGCAGAAGGCATACAAAGAAAAAGCCCTGGGCAAGCCTTATTAATCCGGCGCAAAAATGGTGTTGAGGTCTCACACCCATTCGCCAAAAAAGGCGAATGGATGATTGCATGACAGCGTCGGCTCCCTCGACCTGAGTAGACTGGTTGCGGCTAAACGACCACGAAGCTCGGGAGGAAAGGAGCCGAGCATGATGATTATAGGGTGTGATTTTCATC